>JAWQFT010000166.1:5219-10775 GCA_035968055.1 Jaaginema sp. PMC 1080.18
CAGTGGTAGCGGTGGTTGCTTCTGTGAGGTCGGAATCAATCTGGGTGTTATCGATCCAAGGGGTGGTTGCGTCGAGGGGAAGCGAGTTGGTGTCGCGCGATCGCGTTTTTTGTAATTCCGGTGGTAAGACGGCAAGTAGGGGTTGGAGTTCTGCTAAAACGGCGGCTACGGAAGAAGGGCGATCGCGATGATCGCTTTTGACCATTTTATCGAGAATTGCGGCCAAAGGTTCGGAGACAAAGGCTTTATCGCGCCAGGCAATTTCGCCACTTTCGGGGTCTTCGGGCAATTTGGCCGGGTGTAACAAGGTTAAGCCGTGAATTGCCAGCATTCCCACTGCATAAATGTCGCTGTTAAACCGAGGACTGCCTGCAATCTGCTCTTTGGGGGCATAACCCCGCGTCCCAATGGCAACAGTTTTTTCGGTATCTTCTTCCCCGACGGATTGCATTTCTTTGACAGCCCCAAAGTCAATTAATACGAGGGTGTCATCGCTTTTACGACGAATAATGTTATCGGGTTTGATATCTCGGTGAATTGCGCCTTGGGAATGGATAAACTCTAAAACAGGCAAAAAATCCCGTAAAAAGATTAATACTTCGGCTTCGGATAATGGCACATCGATCGGCCATTCATCTCCTAAAGCCCGACCGACAATTAGTTCTTCGACTAAGTAAAATTCGCCGCCTTCTTCAAAATAAGCCAAGAGTTGGGGGATTTGCTCGTGTTTGCCCAGCCGTTCTAAAATTTGCGCCTCGGTTAAGAATAAACGCTCGGCTAGTTGCCAATGTTTGGGGTTATCGCTTTTGGGTTGTAGCTTTTTGACGACGCAGCGAGGATTGCCCGGACGCAGGGAGTCTTCGGCGATGTAGGTTTCTCCAAAGCCCCCAGAACTCAACTTGGCCACGACGCGGTAACGACCCACTAAGGTCATTTCTAACATTTCGTATTCCCGTTCTTGGAGTAAGTCTTGGAGGTCGTCTTGTTGGGAAATAATTTCTTGGATAATGGGGGAAGAGGCGTAGTGTTTGAAGGTGCGGCGTAGATGGTGCTTGTTTTGGAGTTCGCGAACTGCTCCGATGGTGCTGTAGGAAATGCCAGCGAGCATGAGGGCTAAACTGGGCGTAGCGGTGGGGAGGAGGGTGCGATCGCGTACAAAGAGGATATAGCTGGCATTACCCCAAGCGATGGCCAAACTCAATCCTACCCCCAAGCCCAATAGCCAGTTTTTGGGCAGACAAATCAATAAGCCACCTCCCAGGACTAAGACCAAGACTAATAAGCCTTCTTGCCAGGGTTGGGCTAGGGCTGGCGCGATCGCTTTATTTTCTAACAAGGAGGCGATCGCGTTAGCATGAACTTCTACCCCTGGCATGGCTTCGGTCATGGGGGTGCGGTGAAAGTCTTTGTGGGAAGGGCTGGTTGTGCCAATTAAGACAATTTTGTCTTGGAATACCTCGCCGTTTTGCAAGACACTTTGCCAATTCTGCGGTTCGATTATGTCGGTAAAGGAAAAGGTGGTAAATGTTCCTTGGGAACCGTAAAAGAAGATGTCTCCCGATGGCGTTGGGGCAGTTTCCTCTCCAGCCGCTTTGAGGGTTGCTGCGGCTAAAGAAGGGGTATTGTTAAAGATGTCTTCAAATAGTAAGGCGAGATCGGGATTGTGGTTGCGCCAAGCTTCAATATATCCCTGTCCGAAGTTGTGAATGCGACCGTCTTCAGCTAGGGGAAAGTTAATAAAACCGACGGGAGAGTTTAATGCTTGCAGGTCAGGGTAGGGAGCAGCAAGACGGAAGTTGTCACCACCGCGATTTTGGCCTTCTTCGTAAATTGCGCCTAAGACCAGGCGATCGCCGTATTGGGCTACAGTTTGTTCTAGGGTTTGGTCGTCAGCTTCTCCGTAATTGCTGGGACTGTCAAAGATGAGGGGTAGAGCGACAACTTTAGCCCCGGCGTTCATGATTTTGGTAATGGCGATCGCGTAAGCTTGTCTGGGCCACGGCCAGCTTTGAAGTAAAGCAAATGCTTGGAGATTTTCGGGGTCTTCTTGGTAGAGTTCTCCTTGACTCAAGGAAAAGTCATCAATAGCAACAATAACAATATCTTCTGGAGGCGCAACCGGGCCGCGCCAGTGAAAGAAACTGGTTTGGGCTTGGCGTTCTAGCCATTGGGCAAAAGGAACTTGTCCGGTGGTAGCTAAGGCAGCCGCGATCGCCCATCCCCCGACCATGATATAGCCAGCCCGTCGTCGATTGAGCCAGCGCTGCCACGGCGAATGAATCCGAGTTGTATTATTTAAGTTTGTCCCCGGACGAATCCGCGAGGGCGTTGGAGCGGTTTGGGCTTTGGGAGAGGGTTTGGGATTGGCCATAATGGTATCGTGCTACGCGCAAGGGTTGGGGGAGGTTGGGGAGTCGGAAAACCTTGCCCTCACTCAATTTTCTGTTTCTTGATTCAGCAAGCAATGACAAATATCCGTAATTTTACGCAAAATGGGATCGTCAGGGCGAGTGGCTAAGATATTGTAAGCCACTGCGAGAAAATCATAGTTCAAGGCGCGATCGCTTGTCACCAAGGTACTTGCTGGATACAGGGTAATTCCTTCCGTTTGCAGTTCGCTAGTTTGACCCGTTTGCCAAGGCGATTCCGTAATTTTACTGGGGTTGGCTTGCCGATTCCAGGATAAGGCTCGACCGCGTAGGGTAAATTGAAACCACTCGACTTCGCCATCCCGTAAGTTGACAGATACATCAAAATAGGGTTCTCCGCCTTGATACCAAACTCGTGCAATACCAAGGGAGATTTCCGGGGTGGTAATTTTGCGGTCAATTTGTCGCAAAGAAGCACCAAGCTCTTGAATTTGAGCGCGATCGAGGGAAGAATTAACCATAAAACTGCTAGGGATGAAATTAAGCCCAAAGCTTCTATTTGGCATGAGAAACTGGGCTTTTTAGGGAACTTTGACCGGGGGAACTGGGCGATCGCGCTTTTTCCCCCGTTCGTATTTTGATTTTAGCTTGGGTGATGAGCCGGCTGTCCGCGTCCCTAACCCCCGTAGAAACCCGGACAAAGTAAGATTTTTCCGGGATGGAGATGGGGGCAATCAGGCGAGATACGGCCAGCTTTTTCTACAATGAGATAAGCTGTCTCCTTCAGTCCAATCAAATAATGCAAGGTTCAGCCATCGGGATAGAAATAATACCGATTGAGGCGTTTTTGGTGTAGTGCGAATTTGGCTTTTATTATGGAAGTTTTGCTTTTGATCTTTTTGGGCTTTGTTAGTGCCGTAACTTACTCAATTTTAAAACAGAGTGTTGCTCCGCTCACGCGCGCGCCGATTTGGTTGTTATGGCTGATTTTGATGATTCCTCCTTTGGTACTGACGTTTTTGGTTTTGGCTTTGAGGAGCGATTTACAAGATTTACCAACGGCGGTTTGGTGGGGAGTTTTAGGCTTATTTTTTGTTTGTCCGTTAATTTATCATTATTTAATTCAAGTACAACGGCGAGAAATCCCGAAATCTTCCCCCGAAACAACATCTGCGAGTCGCGATCGCCCTGCGATTGATTTACAAAAAGCACCCAAAACGCCTCAACCGCAAGTACGACCGATTTCTGAAGCTGAAGAAAAGGAATTACGCAATTGTTTTCCTTGGGGAACGTATTATCTCCAAAATTTGGATTACCATCCCCAGGCTATTTTGTGTCGCGGACGACTGCGAGCAACGCCAGAAGTGGCTTATCAAACGATTCGGCAGAATATCGAGCAAAAATTTGGCGATCGCTTTGTGATTGTTTTTCAAGAAGGTGCGAAAAATCGACCGTTTTTTGCCCTTGTCCCCAATCGTTGGTCAAAAAGTAAAAGTTCCGAAGAAGACGAGGAATTACAGCGTCCGGGTTTGGCTTTGGCTTTACTCGCTATTACTTTGTTTACTACGACGATAGCCGGGGCGATGATGGCTGGGGTTTCGACTGAGGAAATTCAGTCTAATAGTCAGTTATTACGGCAAGGATTACCTTATAGCTTGTCTTTGATGGCAATTTTGGGCGTACACGAGCTTTTTCATTATCTAACTACCCTGCGCTACCGTATTAAAGCGACACTGCCTTATTTTGTGCCGATTCCTTTCTTTATCGGGACATTTGGGGCAATTACCCAAATGCGATCGCCCGTTCCCAATCGTCGAGCTTTGTTCGATACGGCAATTGCCGGGCCTTTGGGGGGATTTATCGTCAGTTTGCCGATTTTAATTTGGGGTTTGTCTTTGTCGGAAGTTGCTAAGGTTACAGAAACAACCAGTTTATTTAACTTCGATTCTCTCGATCCGCGTTTTTCTTTGTTTATGGCGACTTTGAGCAAGATTGCTCTAGGGGCAGAATTAAGCCCAGGAACGGCGATCGATCTGCATCCGATCGCGATCGCGGGTTATCTCGGTATCGTCGTCACAGCGCTGAATTTAATGCCTGTGGGACAATTGGACGGCGGCCATATCGTCCATGCAATGTTCGGTCAGCGCACGGCGGCGGGTATTGGTCAAGTGGCACGTTTGTTATTGTTAGGTTTATCTTTAATTCACCAAGAATTTCTGATTTGGGCAATTATTTTACTCTTTATGCCAATTTTGGACGAACCTGCCCTTAATGATGTGACAGAATTAGATTCTAAGCGGGATATCTTGGGTTTGATCTCCTTGGCGATTTTGATTGCGATTTTGTTACCCATTCCCGATACTGTAACCCAATGGCTTAATTTGTAATGTTTGGGATATCGAATATGGGGAAACGTCTAAAATACACGGCGATCGCCAGTATTTGGGGATTGTCTTTGCTGGGTTGCCAAAATACTCCGGAGACTACCACAGAAGCCTCTCCCCCAGTCACAAATTCCCAGTCTTCTTGGACAACAATCCAGGGAGAAGGGGTGTCTTTGGCGCTACCCCCCCAATACGAAGGCGGTAATCCCAGTACCGATCTTGACGACATCGAAGCTCGTTTGCAAGAATTGGGGCCGCGTTTTGCCCAACAACTGCAAGCACTTCGTCAAAATCCAGAGGCGATCGCGTTGTTTGCTTTTGACCCGAATCTGACTTCTCCCAATCGGATGACCAGTGTGAATATTATCCCAGTTGAACCCAGAATGGATCGGGATTTGGCAACTTTTGTTGAGGAAACAGCCCTACTCTTAGAAGCAGGAGTTTCTATTCTCGACCAAGGAATGGCAACGGTGGGCGATCGCGATCTCGGTCGCATGATTGTACAACAGGATGCGAATGGGACAACGATTCAACCGTTGATGTATTTTGTGCAGGAGGAAGAACAGTCGTGGATTGTGATGTATACCACCACAGCCGCAGAATTTGAGCAGCGTTTACCGGATTTTGAAAAGAGTATTGCAAGTTTGAGTTTTGTTGGGGGAGATTAGGCAGTAGGTCTTGGGTAGTGGGCATTGGGGGAGGGAATTGGGCAATCGGCAATCGGGAAGAAATTAGAATTGTGACGAGTAACTAACAACCAACAACCAACAACCAACAACCAACAACCAACAACCAACAACCAA
>JAWQFT010000167.1:0-10712 GCA_035968055.1 Jaaginema sp. PMC 1080.18
ACCTTTTACACCATGAGGGTTTACGGGCTTGGTTGGAACTTGACCCGATTGAGGTAGTTGAGCATTGTGCTGAGATTATTCGCGATCATGGTTGGTCGGCGTTCGAGGCGATTCTCGAAGGTAGTTCTTTGGCGGTGAAGTTGGGACTGGTGGGGTTGATTTCCCCCTTATTTTTGCCAGAGGTGGTGGTCGAGGAGCTACTTTTTGCTCTGAGTCCACCCCCGGAGTGACTGCCGCTTGCTCAAAATTAGGATTTGATTGACTCAATTTGTTTCAATCTTCGGGTTGGGTGGGTTTGGGGTGGCTGAGTGAAGAGCGCTATCTTTGCTGGGGCTGACTAATCCTTATATCAAATCTGTTTAATTGGCCATAGTTACATTACCTTAATAACAAGGGTTTCAACAGTTCTTAGTGTGGTTGTATTTCCAGATTTGATATAATTTTTGAATCTGAGGCTGAGTGGGTTGAAAGTTTTTTCCCAATAACGGGAAAGAGAGTTTTTTCAGCAATCCATAAGTAAAATCTCATCTCAAGGCTTACCCCAAGGCGAAATCGAACTGTTTGCTTAAACATTAGATTAACTTTGCTGACAGTCCTGCTGCGCTCTCTACTTTGATTCTTCAGCATAAGGTTAGTAAGTTCAGTTCAGTGGGGAAGGAAGCGAGTATATCGCCAATTCCGATTTCGATTTCGAAGAGTGAGGAGAGTTATCACTTTGCTGGGTTTACTCAGCGGTTGTTTGAGTATCAATCTTGTGGGTTAGAGTAATGTTTAGGGACATTACAATTTTCTTGATGAGGGAAGTGTAAACCATTGGAGTACAGAGTAATTTGATTACAGCAGGAGTATAGGTGCTTATGCGGAAACTCTATGGATAGAATGCCAGTGTCATCATCAAATATTGCGTCGGTTGGATACGAACAAACTACTCAAACATTAGAGATCGAATTTCTTAACGGTAGTATCTACCAGTACTTAGGTGTCCCGCTATCAATTTATTCTGGTTTAATGTCAACTAGATCATATGGTTCGTATCTAGATCAATATGTTAAGAAAGCAAGATATTCTTATCGGAAAGTCAGGTGAAGTTATCAAAATCAAGAAACTATGTCAGTAAATTCTTACTTAACAAATTTGGCAAGTACTCTCATCTTATCTGAAACAGAAAAGTCGAGCATTACCACTTCTATTAATACTCTTTCATCTAGACTAACTTTACATTTCAACAGTGAAGTAACAAAGCACTTTCAATTTGGCTCTAGTACTCGTGGCACAATTCTTCCCCGTAAAGCAGATAATCACTCTGACATAGATTACATGGTCGTATTCAATACGTCTAATGGTCGCAAGAAACCACAAACTTATCTGAACCGTCTCAAACGTTTTGTAGAAGCAAGATATTCTACATCAGAAATTCGTCAGTCACATCCAACAATTGTTCTGTCTTTAAATCACATCAATTTTGAGCTTGTACCAGCAATCTATAATTACGGCTATCACATTCCCTTACCGGCTTCGTCTTGGCTTGAATGGACAAGCACAGACCCTTCTGGAACTAATCAATTACTCCAAGATACAAATAAAAGTAATAATTATCACATCAAACCATTAGTCAGATTGGTGAAATACTGGAATACATGCAAAAGGCATCCATTTACTTCATTCTCACTAGAGCAATATATTGTCAATCAATCATTTTTGAGATGCTCGGCTTTAAAAGACTATTTTTATGAATTCTGGTTGCGATTTAACTGTACATACGACACAGCGCGAAACATCAAAAATATGGTTGAGAAGGCTAAAGCTTATGCAAGAAATGCTAAGGAGTATGAGTCCATCAATATGCCTGTTAGGGCGGAATCAGAAATCAAAAAAATATTACCATCTTTATGAGTAATACAAGTACAACAAGAGTTGACGAAGTTTCTAAGTATTACGCTCCAGCCGAGCAACTTGGAACTATTAGCATAGTTCTTTTCTGGCTAAATGCAGCTCTGTCATTTATAATGCCATACTCAGCGTCAATACTTGATAAAGAGTGGTCAAGTTTTCTTCAAGTAATTTTTCTTATTTTGGTACTGATATACTTTAGTGCTTTCCAGATATCAAGCTTGTATTTAGGACCAAGAGCAGAGCTGATGAGAAGGAAGCAATTACTATCTGACTCATTTGGTATACCTCTCTCACAAGATCATACATCTCTTTATTACAACAATTCTTTCTCTCCATCATTACAACGCCTTGGGGCTAGTACTATGGAAAATGCTCTATTTAGCAAGGAAATTGCTTCAAGAATGTTGATTCGAAAGCGATTAATTATTTCTGGATATCTCCTTGTATGGCTTTTAGTTTTTTCTCTCCGGCATAATAATCTTGATCTACTTACATGGATTACACAGTTAGTTTTTTCTAGCAAAATTCTTGCTGAATGGTTGAAACTTGAAGTATTTCGATTTCGTTGTGAACGAGTATATAATGAACTTTACTCACATTTTCTACACAAATTAGGACAAGATTCCTCTCGTGCCATAGCAAATGTGCTGGATGCTTTTGTATCCTATGAAGCAGCAAAATCTAATGCTGGAATACTGCTTTCAACAAAAAACTTTCAGAAGCTAAATCCAACTCTAAGTGAGCGATGGAAAAGTATTTGTCAAAAACTTGATATGCAGAATTAAATGGATTGAAACCAACTTTTCGTCAATAGCCTCTAAGGGGCAATCGGGGGAGAGTTACACTTTACCCCAGAAAGGGAGTCAGAAACTTGGCTCTTCGGGTAGACTCTCGAAGACTCTCGAAAAAGCTCAAAGCCAGACTCGGTAAGCATTACAGGCTCAAAAAGTAAAATTAAGTTTCTGGAGAGAGTCTTTACTCAGGTGTTGAAGGATTTTGCTCAACACTTTGGACTGGGAAAAAAGCGTCGGATTGTCCTGGTCTTAGACCAAGCTCGATTCCATACCAGTGAGAAAGTCGAAGTCCTCGACGGCATTCATTTACTATGAAGGCTACCTAAATCCCCATAATTACAACCCGCAGAATGGTTATGGCCTCTCACGGATAAACCAATAGCGAACCGAGCGTTTGAGAACTTTGATGAACTCGAAGAAGTGGTTTGCCAGCGATGCCAAATGCTCTTAAAAAGACCCGAATGGGTACAAGGCTATACTTAGTATAATTGGTAGCCAAGTAATTGTCCCTATACTGTGGTCGATTAAACGGATTTGATATTACTCATAATAGGAAAAACCGGAGAGTGACAGAAGCGGGATAGAACAAAAAGAGTAAAGTAAAAAAGTCTGATTGATGATATGACAAAAGTTGCAAGCCCTATCTCAACCGGAGGTGTCGGACCTGATTACGAAAAACGAGTTGGTGCTTACTACCTAGCAGCGTTGCTACTGCAAGCAGTTCCTCGTGGTCAAGAGGCAGGAGTAACGCAAGAAGTACGGTTTCAGCGTCTCTATGAAGGAGAGCCGCTAGATGACCTCATTATTGTTTCGGAACTTCCAGTCGGTGAGGCTAAGCTTGCTCTCCAAATAAAACGAGATTTAACTTTTGGTGAAAAAAATGAAACCTTTGAGGAAGTAATCCAAGCTTGTTGGGAAACTTTCAAATCTACGAATTTTCATATTGGGATCGACCGCTTTGGGATTGGAATCGGGCTATATTCAAAAAATATTGATGAATACTATCAAAGCGTTCTTACTTGGGCGCGTACCAGTACGGATGCAGAAGACTTCTTGACGAGAATTAACACGCAGCATTTGGCTAATAAAACGCAGCGTAGCTTTATTCAATTGATTCGCGGCAAATTAGATAGCTACTCAGGCAGCAGTGTAACTGATGATGAAATATGGAACTTTCTACGTTCGATGGTTATTCTGTATTTCGACTTTCAGCGAGATGGTTCCCGTGACTATACCTACACTGTTGAAATTGTGAGCCATCTACTAAATACTGATCAAAAAACTCAAGCCCCGCAACTTTTCGAGGAACTTGTTAAATTAGCTGCTGAAGCTAATGGAACTGCTGGTAGCTTTGATGCAGATATTTTGAGACTGAGATTGCAGTCTAAATTTTCCTTGTTTTCACCTGTTGATTGTCGTTCCGACCTTGAGAATTTACGACAAGAATCAGGTTTCGCACTAAACGATATACGAGTTGATATTGGCGGTTTAAGACTGAGCAAAACCGAGCTAATCGCTAGTGCCTTAGAAAAGCTTTCAGAAGCATCGCTGATCGAGATAATTGGTTCATCGGGAGTTGGTAAGTCAGCTCTGCTGAAGACACTGGTTGAGCATCAGCAAGGTGAAGGACAAGTTTTAGTTATTTCGGGAGATCGTATTACTGGAGCAGGTTGGAGTAGTTATGCCGCTACTCTGCAACTTAAGCAACCACTGAATAAACTTCTCATAGCATTAAGCGGAAGTTCTCGACCTACTATTTTCATTGATGGGGTTGATCGGATTGTTGACACAGGTAAACGTGCTGTTGTGAATGATTTGCTTCGCACGTTAGCGGAGGTTTCACTCAGTGAGGATGGTTCTCGGCGTTGGATAGTCGTTTTCTCTGCACGGGAAGAAAATCTTCAAGATGTGTACAGATGGTTTAACTGGCAAGTAATAGGAAAACCAACAAGGTTGCAAGTACCGGAATTAACCGTAGAGGAACTCCAAACTATTGTCGAACACAGTCCTAGACTTAAACCACTGTTATCTCTTAGTCAGCTTTCACCGATTCTCAAAAATCCATTGATGTTGAGGCTTTTGGAAGACCCGCGTATGCTTCCAAATCCAGAAGACTTACCACCTGTTGCTACAGAGATTGAAATCAGTAAAGTTTGGTGGGACAGGCTAGTTAGCAATGAAGGCTCTGTTTCTGGTCGCGAGCGAAAAAGTTCCCTTTTGAGATTGGGAAGAAAGGCCGTTCGATCTCCTGGCAAGCATTTTACTGTCGAAGAAACTATTTCTCCAGAGTCAATTATTTCTCTCACGGCAGATCGAATTATCGTACAAGACCCTGATCGGGAAGTGTATCACTTTGATCATCACTTGCTAGAAGACTGGGTGATGTACCGCTTGTTGGATCAGCGTCGTGAGGACTTATCTGCTTATCTTCAAGAACTAGATGAACCATTCGGCTTGTACAGAGCTGTTCAATTGCTGGGGTTAGCTTTGCTAGAAAACTCTGAGACAGCAGCTTCTTGGATACAACTGATAGAGCAAGTTGAGCAAGCTTCGGAACTTTCTTCTAGATGGCGGCAAGCATTACTGACTGCGCCTCTAGTATCTCCACGCTCCAGCGAATTGCTCGATAAAACTGAACCACTACTCATAGCGGATAATGCACGGCGGCTTATCGAGTTACTGGTTGCGGTACGAACTTTGGAAGTGATGCCGAACTTTTCACTCACGTCTATATTTACAGAAGCAGAGTTAAAGTCAAGCGATCGCGTAATGCCACTTGTAATGAGTGACCCAATACCTAGATGGTCAGTATGGCAACCTTTCATGGGTTGGTTACTAAAACGCCTTAATGATTTACCTGCTAGTGTTCGTCCAGAAGCTGCCAAGCTAATGGAGATTTGGCAAGTCAAGTCACCAACAGGCTCAATTTATCGAAAGGAAATAGGTGAAATAGCGATCGCATGGCTTGAGGAAGCAGAAGCAAGGAGAGGTTGGTAATGTCGAGATATGAGGAATACGAAAACCGCTTACATAGAATTATTCTGCACTCAGCCGATATTCTACCAGAAAAAGTTAAAACTTACCTTAGCGAACTTGCTAAGTCTGAACATTATAATACTCAAGAGAATTTAATCGCTAAAAGTCAAGACTTCACGCCTCTTATAAATTCAATACCAAGAGAATTTGTTGATTTTGTCATCAGTGTACTTCTCCCAACATCCATCAATCCAGAAAATGATTCGAGTGTACCTCAAAGAATAACTAGCTCACCAGAAGATCGAAGTTTTGGTGTAAACGATATTTTAGATTTTTTCCCACCTGCATCTGTTCAAGGACCATTTTTATATCTTTTGCTTCAGAATGAGGACGAAGGACTGCGCTTAGTTCATACTCTTGCTAATACTGCTTCTGAAAAATGGCGTGAGTATAAACAGCGAGAAGAATTCGATCGACCCAAATTCACTCCTTTACCAGTCACTATTGACCTACCTTCCGGTCTTCGTGAGTTCTGGGGAGATACAAAAGTTTATTGCTGGTTTCGAGGAACAACTGTCGGTCCATATACAGTGATTTCTGCATCAATGGCACTAGAAGAGTGGATGGAGAGACAAATAGAAGCTGGTAGAGATGTTGAAGCCCTTTTTGAGAAAGTATTGAGTGGAAGTAACTCTGTTGCCGTGCTAGGTATTTGCTTAAGTATGGCACTTGCTTATCCTGAAAAGTGTTTAAAAGCAGCACTACCAATTGCAACCTGTCCTGATATTTGGAAAATGGACATAGAGCGTCTAAATTATGACAAAAGCAATTCATTAACATCTCTTAAGTTTTTGGAATTTGATCGGAGTAATGACTGGCTTTACGCAGTTCTCGATAGGCGGAATAAAAGACCACAGCGTTCCTACGATATTAGAAATTTAGCAATGTATTATGTTTTGTCGAGTGATGACCTTTTAAGAGTCTTATTTGAGCAAGCAGTTGAGGAATTTACAGAAAATCTTCCTTTTCGTTATGAAGAAGAAAAATTAGATTCAAACGCTGTAGCTGCTCTTCGAGAAAAAATGGAGAACTATCAAGTGTTCGGGAGGAGAGAAAATTATAGACAACAGCAAGTGGGTGAGCATTGGCACATCTGGGTGGAGCGTCCCGAAGAAATTAGAAAACGTAATGAGGAGCTTCTTGCCCCTAACTTTGAATGGCAACGTTGGCTTGGGGTATACCTATGGGCAGAACAAACCATTAAAGATGGTAGACCACAAGAGCGGATGACTTTAGAAGAAGCTGTTGCAACAGCCAAAGAATTACAAACATCTGAAGACTTTGCTCAATCAAATCAAGAAGATATTCGTGATGTTACTCGTTTTCAAGCAATAACTGGAGTTGCAACGGCAATTCTCATTGCGGATTTCGAGTGGGTAAAAACACAGAACTATTTGAAATGGAGCCGTGCTATTTTACTAGCCGCTGCTCGTATGGCTGAAGCATCCATGTATGCTATGTCACCATCTAGCCCGAAAGTTTATGCTGGGCGAGGTTTAGCGTTACTAATTACTCATGATGTAGCAGATACTGAAGCACGGCAGCAGATTCTCCAGCTAATCAGTGACTCACTAAAACGCTCTTCCTATACTGGAGAAGTGGTTAGAGCAGTATTTAGTAGCCTACGAAATGCATGGAATGTCGATCCAGTTTTATGCTGGAATGCCTTGAATCTTTGTCTTTCTCTATCTATAATTCCCAAGAAACTTTACGATGAAACCTATATTAGACAATTTGAATCCAGTTTCGAGGAATTAGAAACCTGGGAAAACAGTGCGATCCAAAATTACTTAGACTGTTTAGCAAAAGGCGAAATTCCTGAACTTCCTAGAATCTCCACAGAAAGAAACATCATTTTTGCTCACGAGCAGGCTAAGTGTGGGCTTTATGCTTTACCACTCGCCGAACTGTGTCAAAACTCTGAAACGAAAAGCAAATTACTCCAGCTTGGTGACAATTTATTAGCTCGAACAATTGTAGATAACTTGCCAATAGAGGGAAAGCCTTATGCACGGTCTCATAAGCCTTACCAGTGGAATCCCTTCATCTTGGATTGGATGGCTTGTTTGTCCAAATCACTGAGTGTTGAGGAAACTCATGAGCATTTATTACAACCATTGAAAGAAAACTGGTCTCAGATTCCAGAATTGACATCTTATCTTTTGAGTGGATATATCAATCATCAGATCGCTTATGTGGAAGGCCCAACTGCACAAGCTTTAGAAATTTGGAAAGAAATTTGCAACTGGGTGCTGGATAGTCCAGAAGTTGCGGGAAAAGCCAGTGACAATTACCTCGATCGTGATATTGGGGAAGTTTTACAACTGATCGTCTTTAGCCAATATGGTCGTTCTCGAATTAAGGATGACTGGCAGCACGCCCACCTTTTCATTGATATTTTTGATAAGTGGGTTAGTGTTGTTGGGTATAATCCCTACGCCTATAGCCATTTCTTAACAATGCTTAATGGTATTGGTTGGCAGTTTGCACCAGAACCAACACTCGAATGGTTAAATCGATGTGCGAGTAAAGCTGTCCATGACCTTTGGAATGAAGAGCGTGGGAATGGAAGACGAACAGCAGAATTATTGAACCGTCTTTGGAACAGCTTCGAGCGGCAGATTCGGAGTAATAAGCTAAAATTACAGCATTATTCTAATCTAGTGTACCAACTGGTAAATGCTGGAATCCCTCTTGCTAGTGTACTTCAACACCAGCTAGAAAACCGAGGATAAGTTTAAGAAAAGCTAAAAAAATTGAGCCTGTCTGCTGCAACGAAGGCGCTATCTAGGGTTTGCTGAAGAAAGCTCGTTCTTTTCCTTAACTACTACTGCCGTGACACACCTTAAGTTATACTTTATTCGAAAAAGTTACAACAAAGTGGCTAAGGAAAAGGACGATTTGATGGGAGTTTGAGAGGTTAGCGAAACTCAAAGCTGAAAATCCGCTACAGAAGTAGAAGAAACTCAATGAACCGACTTTCTTCAGTTATCAGCCTCTAAGGGGCAATCGGCAGTCAGGGGGGGGGGAGTTGAATTTTACCCCAGAAAGGAGTCAGAAACTTTGGCTATAGGGCAAACTCTAGAAAAAGGCTAAAAGCTAGACTAGATGGGCATTATAGCCTCGAAAAGTGGATTTAAGTTTCTGGAGAGTCAACATTCATCAGTCCTGAAAAGAGAAGTTTGGGAGAGACTATCTCCAGCGCGGCGAAGCGATCGCGGAGCGGCAGGCAACGAAGCGATCGCGTCTTCAATACAAACCCACCTTCCCAAAGCCTTCACGTCCCAGAAAATAACCTCATCCCCATTCTTGCGCCGATACTGCAATTGACCAAAGTGTGTTGATATCGGGATATCTGTGTGGCGCGATCGCGCTTCTTTCGGATAAATGCAAACGATTGTCTATCCGATGAACTCACAAACTGCTCCACCGCCAGTAAACTCGCAAACTGCTTCACCGCCACAAACCCTTCAACCTCCCACTCAACCGGGAGAATGGAGTCTTCAACAAATCCAAGATGCTCTCAAACGTCCCTTACCGCCCAACCTGCTATCTCGAATCAAAGAACGAGGGAACGCCCAATACTTACCGTGGTATCGAACGATTCAAATCCTGGATAAATACTGTCTGGGGTGGTCTTGGGAAATCCGACATCTTCAACTGAGTAGCGATCGCCTCTTCCTCATCGGTCGCTTATCGGTTCCCACCCGCGATGGCTTAGTATATCGCGAAGCCACAGGAACAGAAGAACTCAAACGTGAAGTATTCAACAAATCCACCGGACAACGGGAAGCCAAAGAACTGGCTTATGGCGATCCATCTTCTAATGCCGAAAGCATGGCTTTTCGTCGAGCTTCCGCCAAATTTGGTTTAGCCCTTTACCTCTACGAAAAATAATCCACACACCATGAATCATCCCACATCCATTCAACCCAAACTGATTGCAATTGCCTTGAAATCAGTCAATTATGCCGTTGACTATACGCACATCAAAAATCAGTACGACGAAGCTACCTTCAACACGGCTTGGACTTTGCTTTCAGAAAGCGATCGCGTCCGTATTAACGAAATTGTAACGACTCAGAAGAAGCCAACTCCTGAAGAACTCGCCGCGCTCATCGTTGAAACCTCAAACCGCGAACAACTCCAAACCTTGCGGGATGACTTTGGCGAAGAACTTACTGTCGCTGCGTGGGGTTTACTTGATGAAATCACTCGTCAGCGCATCGTAAAACTTTGCGAGGCTACCAAACCTGTCAAGGAGCAAGAACCTCAAGCTGTTCCCACTGAAACCGTAGTCGAACCAGAACCTCAAACGGCTTCCACTGAAACAGTCACGGAACAAGAATCTGAGACTGTTCCCGCCGAACCCGTAGTCGAACAAGGACACCCTCCTGCTCCTGTTGAACCTGTAGCCAAACCAAAACCTGAGACTGTTCCTGTCGAATCTGTAGCCAAACAAAAGCCTGAAACGACTCCCACAGAAGCCGTCAAAGAACGCGGCTCAAAAACCCTACTCGAACTCGACGAACAACTCGAACAGCTTGACGACCTCATTGAAGCTGTCGCCGGAGAAATTACACCGGAATTGCAACAAGCCTTTGATGACTTACTCGAACAACAAGAAGAAACACGGGACGAGTATCTTAAGAAGCTGGATAACTACGCCGCTTTGATTCAGTCGCGCAAACATTGGGCAGAAATCCGTAAAGCCGAGGGCGATCGCTTGCGGTCATTAGCTGAAGCCGACTTCAAAACCGTTGATGTTCTGACCGAACGGCTCAAACGCCATCTTACCCATCGAGACAGTAAGAAAATCCGCACACCTAGATTTAACCTCACTGTCGCCACCAATGGCGGCAAACAACCGATGGGGTTAAATGTTGCCCGTGCAGAAGAACTGCCCGAACGATTCCGCAAAGTGTTCTATGAACCAGGGTAAACGCATCAAAATCAAAAAGCAGACTGTGTTAAAGTTTGAGGAAGAGA
>JAWQFT010000168.1:0-10576 GCA_035968055.1 Jaaginema sp. PMC 1080.18
CCCCAGAATACCCCACCCCCGCTCAACGTCCCGCTTACTCCGTATTGGCAACTGCAAAAATTCGCGCCTTTTTAGCTTCTCCCCCTCCCCAATGGCGAGTCTCCTTGCGGAAAATGCTGGCACAATTAACTGATGGGGAGTTTGAGGGGCTATAAGTCCCGCGCTATAATCTTTGATTTGCGCCCTTGATACATGGACACAGAAAAGTCAATTGAAGGGTTCAATGCCCTGAAAATTGACAATCGTACAGATCGTTGTGTTATGCTATTATCATAAATAATTTTTACGGTAATGTTGAGAGCCACTAAGTACAGAATTTATCCAACTAATGAGCAAAAACAACATCTTGCTCATAGTTTCGGTTGTTGTAGATTTGCGTACAATTTTGCTCTCAATCTTACCAACGAAACCTATAAAGCTACAGGAAAAGGTCTAAATCGCTTTGCCATTCAAAAAGAGATAACTAATCTCAAGAAAGAATACGAGTGGATGAAAGAACCCTATTCTCAATGTTTGCAGGTTGTAGCGCTAAACTTATCTAGAGCGTTCATCAACTTCTTTGAGGGTAGAGGCTCTTTCCCTCAATTCAAGTCAAAGCACCGTAAGCAGTCAATTAGTTACCCTCAAAATGTTTCTCTTGTTGAAGATGGGTTGAAGTTCCCAAAGATGGGAATTGTTTATGCCAAAATCCATAGACCTATTGAGGGTAAAATCAAGACAGTAACGGTGTCGATGAACGCGAAAGGTCAGTATTTTGCTTCTGTCCTGGTTGATGATGAAAAAGATACACCAGAACAGTCAACAGAAGGAAAAGCGATTGGTATTGATTTAGGATTGACTCATTTTGCGATTACCAGTGATGGGTCTAAATTTGATAATCCTAGATGGATAGCGAAGCACGAACGCAACCTGAAAAACAAACAAAAACGGCTATCTAGACGACAAAAAGGCTCTAACAACCGCAACAAAACCCGCAAACAAGTAGCAGGGGTTCACAATAAAATATCTCGTTGTCGAGAAGACTTCCATCACAAACTATCACGCAGGATAGTGGACGAAAATCAAGTCATAGTACTGGAAAATCTCGCGGTTAGGAACATGGTCAAGAACCACTGTCTAGCTAAGGCAATTAGTCAGGTGGGTTGGGGTCAATTCTGTACCATGTTGAAATACAAGGCTGAATGGGAAGGGAAAGTTTACTTGGAAGTAAACCGTTTCTTCCCTAGCTCAAAAACCTGTAACGTTTGCCTCAATCAAGTCAAAAGCCTTCCCCTTGATGTGAGGTTTTGGCAGTGTTCTCAGTGCGGGACTAAGCATGACCGCGACATCAACGCTGCCAAGAACATAAAAGACGAAGGACTGCGTATTTTAGAGGTCGCGTCGCCTGGGGTTTCCCCAGGCGTTTATGACGACCGTTCCTCTGGGACGGGGGATATCGCCTATTGTCCAGATGTAAGCCGAGACAGTAGAGGACGCAAGAAGTCTACTATCTCGCAGTCTGTTGGATAGGAAGCCAGCACGCCGTAATCTTTGATTCGGTGTCTGGTAGTTCACGCTAATATCCTGGTATCGAAAACCCAGCTATTCTTATTGTTTCTGAAACTTTTGGGCTAATGAAAGCAATTATTTTATCCGGTGGTAAAGGTACTCGGTTGCGTCCCCTCACTTATACAGGGGCAAAACAACTCGTTCCTGTTGCCAATAAACCAATTTTGTGGTATGGCATCGAAGCCATTGTCGCCGCAGGCATTACCGAAATTGGCATTATTATCAGCCCGGAAACAGGGACAGAAATTAGAGAAAAAACCGGAGACGGCTCACGTTTTGGGGCAAAAATCACTTACATTCCCCAAGAAAGCCCTGATGGACTCGCCCACGCCGTCAAAATCGCTCAACCTTTCCTGGGCGATTCTTCCTTCTTAATGTATTTAGGCGACAACTTAATTGAAAACCAACTCAGCAACTACATCGCCGATTTCCAAAACAAAAATCTCGATTCTTTAATCTTTTTATGTCAAGTCCCCAATCCCACCGCCTTTGGGGTAGCCCAAGTAGACGACCAAGGCCGGGTTCTCCAATTAGTTGAAAAACCGAAAAATCCCCCGTCTAACTTAGCCTTAGTGGGGATTTATTTGTTTCAACCCGTCATTCACCACGCGATCGCCAATATCAAACCCTCCCCACGGGGTGAATTAGAAATCACCGACGCAATCCAATACTTAATCGACGACCAAAAAACCGTTTCCGCTTGTCAACTGGACGGCTGGTGGCTCGATACCGGAAAAAAAGACGACCTCCTCGAAGCCAACCGCATTATCCTCGATGCTCGTACCGATTGCGCCATTTTGGGTACTTTAGATGCCACCAGTCAAGCCACAGGTCGCGTCACCATTGGGGCTAATTCTCAAATCAAAAACTGCACCATTCGCGGGCCGGTCATCATCGGGGAAAATTGCCATCTCGAAAACTCTTTTATTGGCCCCTACAGTAGTATCGCCGACCAGGTGAAATTAGTCGATGCCGATCTCGAACACAGCGTCGTGTTGCAGGGTGCAGAAGTAGTAGGAATCGAGCAACGTATTGTAGACAGTGTAATCGGTCAACGAGCGCATTTAGGCATTGCACCCAAGCGACCCAAAGCCCTACGGTTTATGATTGGCGATGACAGCAAGATCGATCTATAGGAGAGTTGAGAAATCATGGTAGCTTCACAACGAGAACCCCGACGGATTCTAATTACCGGAGGGGCGGGTTTCATTGGGTCTAACTTCGTGCATCATTGGTGCGAACATTACGCAGGCGATCGCGTCGTGGTTCTAGATGCCCTCACTTATGCGGGAAATCGAGCAAATTTAGCCGATTTAGAGGATTTAGACACCTTTCGCTTTGTACAAGGGGATATCGGCGATCGCGCCCTAGTAGACGATTTACTCCAAGCCGAAAATATCGATACCGTCGCTCACTTCGCCGCCGAATCCCATGTAGACCGCTCCATTCTCGGTCCCGATGCCTTCGTCCAAACCAACGTCGTCGGCACATTCACCCTCCTCGAAGCCTTCCGCCAACATTGGCTCAAACGCGAAAAACCCCAGGGCGATCGCTTTCTTCACGTTTCCACCGATGAAGTCTACGGCAGCCTCGAAGCCGACGACCCACCATTCACGGAAACCACCCCCTACGCCCCCAACAGCCCCTACTCCGCCTCCAAAGCCGGTAGCGACCACCTCGCACGGGCTTACTTCCACACCTACAACGTCCCCACCATCATCACCAACTGCTCCAACAACTACGGGCCTTACCACTTCCCCGAAAAACTGATTCCCCTGATGTGCATCAACATCCTACTCGGCAAACCCCTCCCCGTCTATGGGGACGGTCAAAACATCCGCGATTGGCTGTATGTCGGCGATCACTGTCGCGCCCTCAATGTCGTCATCCACAAAGGCCAACCCGGCGAAACTTACAACATTGGTGGCAACAACGAAGTCAAAAACCTCGACTTAGTACAAATGCTCTGCGACCTCATGGACGAGTTAGCCCCGGATTTACCCGTGCGTCCCCCACGAGAATTAATTACCTTCGTTAAAGATCGTCCCGGTCACGATCGCCGCTACGCCATCGATGCGACCAAAATCAGTAGCGAACTCGGTTGGTCTCCCCAAGAAACCGTAGCAGGCGGTTTGCGGCGCACCATTGAATGGTATCTGGCTCATGCCGATTGGTGGCAACCATTACTATCTGAGGAATATCAGAAATACTATCAGCAAGTTTATCAAAATGCCTGAATCAAAAAGCACTTTTTAATTGTTTCCCAAAGAAAAATACCTAAAATTCGATTTATAGGAGATGGGTGAATTTACTTAAAGTTTATTCATCTTTTTTTCTTGACGCAAGTTTTAATTCTTGCGACAATTTAATTAAGGCAATTTCAGGTAAATTACTTGTGTAGGGTATGTCCCAGTTGAGAATCGGTTTTCTATCTTTTCATAACTATCTTGATAAAACTTCGTTTTCCGGTACTCCGTACTATATGCACCATGCACTTCAAAGAAGAGATATTGAGTTAGTCAACTTAGGATTTCCCCGTTATCCCAATACACTTCACAGCCAAATCGAAAAGAAACTAAGAAGTGCCGTTTCTCTATTTCAATCGCCCGCGGCCAGTATTTTTACGGAATCCACTCGCTATAAAAACTTCGATGCCAGGGTAGAAAAGCAACTGAGAGATGCTCCCTGCGATGCCGTTATTGCTCCTGTGGCTTCATCAGAACTCAACTTTCTCGAAACGAATGTCCCGATTGTTTATGTGACTGATGCGACACCGCGTTTAATTTACGACTATTACCATATTCCTGAAACCCCCGCAGAATTTGCCATTTACGAGCAAAGAGAAGTTATTGCGCTCTTGAAATCAAAACTCCTCATTTACTCCTCTAACTGGGCTGCTAACTCGGCAATGACAAGCTACAATGCCCCTAAAAATAAAGTTAAAGTGATTCCTTTTGGCGCGAATATTGAGAGCGCCCCAACTCTCAAGGAGATTGAGGCCAAGTTCAAGCCTTCGCGCTGGCGTTTGTTGTTTGTCGGAGTTAGTTGGGAACGCAAAGGGGGTATTATTGCTTACGAAACGTTGTTGTCTTTGTTGGAGCGGGGTGTGGATGCTGAGTTAACCATTATGGGTTGTACTCCCCCGGCAGAAATTCAGCACGAACGTTTGACGGTTATTCCTTTTTTGAACAAAAATAACCCCGGAGATCGCGATCGCTTCAACCAAATGTTTTTACAATCCCACTTTTTGGTTTTTCCCACTCGCGCCGATTGTTCCCCGATTGCCACTTGCGAAGCGAATGCTTTTGGTTTGCCCGTGATTGCCAGTAATACAGGGGGTTTACCGACAATCATCAAAAATGGCAAAAATGGTTATAGCTTGCCTCTCGAAGCGAGAGGTCAAGAATACGCCGACGCGATCGCCCAACAAATAACCGACGATCGAACCTACGAAAACCTCGTCCTTTCCTCTCGTCACGAATACGATACCCGCCTCAATTGGGATGCTTGGGCAACCAGCATTCAGCAAGCTATCTCAGAAATGCTGGATTCACTTTAGGGGCAAGGTTTTAGGACTCTTCAAGTCCGCGATCTCAATAGCGCTACCCACTCAAAAAGCCGATGAGAACCCTTGACTCCCATCGGCCGGCAAATAACAAGCAAGAATCTCTACACCGAAAGCGATTCTTCTTCCAAAATTGACAACGGCTTTCCTTCCAAATATTCCGGAATCGGTGCGCCCATAAGTTCTAAAATCGTGGGTGGAATATCCAGCGCATGACCAACCGGTAAAGTTGTATCGTCTTGTACCACACCCGGACCCGTAGCAATGATAAAGCCCTGGGGACGATGACTCCCCGCTCGGTAATGAGGTACAGGCCCAATGCGCCCTACATCGGGACTTTCAACCACATCCGTCGCCTGTTCTTCCTGCCAGACAATGGCAATATCCGCATCCGGTAGTTTCGGATTGTTGTCATCGGCAGATTTTCGCATCCGCACGATTTCTTGAGCCATCGGTATGCCAGTACGAGCATCTTTGAGCGCTCCGATTTTGGCAATTAGCTCCTCGCAATAAGCATCGTATTCAGAAGGTGGCACGATACCTTGGGGATCGCGACCTTGGAGGTTAATGCGAACATAGCCTTCAGAAAAAGAAGGCAACGCAAACGCCTTCATCGATGGCCACAACGGCGCATACCAATGAGCCACTTGCAACGGCACAACATCGGTTTTCTTCAACATTTGGAAAGGTGAAGTCAAGTCCGATGGCTGGGGCTTGTCAATCAAAGATTCAATCCAACGGAAAACGCGCGTGGGGGTTTCCCGACGCAGAAAACTACGCAGGGCGTTTTTATCAAATTTGTTTCCCCACAAATGGCGCTCCCAGAAATTCCACTTTAATTGAGTAATGGGGGGAGGTATGGGCGCACCAACTTGACCGGGGGCTAGAGCATATTGACCGGGGAAGTTTAAGCGATACAAAAATTCGGGTAAGAAAACGGTGCTGGGTAAGTCCATAGTATTTGCACCCATACCGTGAGCCGAAAAGATGACCACGCGGGCATTTTCTGGGGCTTGGGTCAAAATCTCCCCTATGGCTTTGTCGATGTTTTCAAAAGTTTCTAACATCGGGTCGCGCTCGACTTGGTTGTGCAAAGCCTCGTACAAGGGATGTTCGGGTTGGCTGAGTTGCCAGAAGTTGTGGCCGGCCGCGTGGGCTTCGCCAAACACCGTGATAAATAAGTCCCAGTTATCTCTGGATAAGAGGTCTTTACAGATGGCGGCGCGACGCTCAATCCCTACCTCAAGCATATTACGCAGGCGCAATGTACCTTTGATGTCCGGGCAGATTGCATAGTCTTTGTGCAGTCCGGGATGTTCGCCGTGGCGCTCGATTAATTCTTGAAAAAGAGATTCGGGTAAAGAGCCACTGGGGATTTGCGGTGAATGCGCTCCCCAAGCGGCAACCTGGGGCCCGTTGACTTGGGGGGTAAGGCGCACTTGGGGCATATCAAAGGCGGCTACTTTGTAGTCTGAGCCGAGGGCATAAAAGGGCGGAAACTCGTCGTATTCGTAAGCGGCGCGGGTTTCCATTTCGTAAGTTCCCGCACGCATTTTCAACGGCGACCAATACCCTGTTTTGTGAGGGCGACAACCGGAGGCGAAGGTTGTCCAGGGAGTTTCGGCACTGAAAGCGGCAAAGTTTTGCAAGCGACCATAAATGCCTTGCGATCGCAAGCGACTCATGGTTTTCAAACGGCCTTCTGCCATCCATTTCTCCATAACGGAGGGTTCGGCAGCATCCAAACCAATGGCAATAACTGGAGTTTTTTTCATCAGTCTTTACGTTCCTTTTCCGTAACAGTAGGGCGATTTCAAAAGATAGATTGCAAGGGCGATCGCGGAGGGCAAAATTTTGAACTGAGGAGTTGGTCTTTCCTGACATAAGGAAATGGCGTTGATTACCAGAAACTTGGGAGTAAGACAGTTATTTTCTAAGTTTTTGGTTCAGTTTGTCGGTCTGCAAGGGGTATAGGGTGAAAATGAAGTTATTTTTTGGCAATCGAAGCTTAACCTACATAGAATTATATTTTCTCTTTTTCCAGATGTAAAGATTTAACGCCATCTCTTAAGTAATTTTTCAACATTTAGCTTTACTAAATTACTTTTTTTCCTGGAGATATCTTTATGATTAAGGAAAGAGGACAAGCAGAATCAAGCATTTTGTAGATTGAGCTAAAATCAAAGAACATAATCATTCCTAAAGCGATGCTAAGTCTTTTTTGAAAGCTGATGCAAGTCAAAATGCTATTCTTAATCTAAAATATACACTTTGACCACTTTTTTGAAGTTGACTTCACAATTCCACCGTGACAAAAAAATCAAAAATCGTCAAACACTCCCTCGTTGAACCCGATTGGCAAAGGGAAACTGTCCCGCAATGGTGGCATCCCAGCAGTCAATTATTAAAAAGTATCCGTCGCTATCAACAGTTAGCAGAACGCGGCGATGTGCTGAGTAAATTGTTACAAAAATGGACGGTTTTGCACTATCGATTTTGGAGTGTAGTGGCCGCTGCCGATATTCCCATTAATAGTAAAATCAAGGGAGGATTGAAGTTACCCCATCCTAATGGTATTGTGATTCATCCCAATGCTTCTATTGGTTATAACTGTATTATTTTTCAACAAGTGACTATTATCGCTGGGGTTGAAATTGGCAGCGATGTGGCGATTTGTGCGGGAGCTAAAATTATTCGCCCTGTGAAGATCGGCGATCGCGCTGTGATCGGAGCGAATGCCGTGGTGCGTACCGACGTTCCCGCCGGGGCAACTGCGGTTGGCATTCCCGCTCGGATTATCCCCAATCCCGATCGCGTTGAAGGCGAGATGGTTTTCGACCCGGCTCAAACCGAAGAAAACACGCCAAAAACCGCCGAAAAATTGGCAAACCCCCAAACCCCACCGACCTAAAAGCACAACCGGGATAATCCCCCCACTTTAGAGAACAAAAAGGAGCTTAAACCCTTGAGTAGCTTAGGATTAGTCGCCATTGGTCGCAACGAAGGCGATCGCCTGCGTCAGTGTTTGCAATCCGTGCGCGATGCCGCAGATACCGTTGTTTATGTAGACTCCGGCTCTACCGATGGTAGTCTCGAAATGGCGCGATCGCTCGGTGTCACCGTCGTCGAACTCGACCTCAACTTACCCTTCACCGCCGCCCGGGCCCGCAATGCTGGCTTTGAGCGCTTACTGCAACTTACCCCCAATCTTGACTTCGTGCAATTTGTCGATGGCGATTGCGAAGTAGTTGCAGGTTGGCTTGATACCGCCCGCACTTACCTAGAAACTCACCCCCAAATCGCCGTTGTCTGCGGTCGTCGTCGCGAACGTTTCCCCGACCAAACCCCCTACAACCGCCTGTGCGACATTGAATGGGACACCCCCGTTGGTGAAGCCAAAGCCTGCGGGGGAGATGCCATGATGCGGGTGAAAGCCGTTCAGCAAGTCGGCGGCTACAACCCCAACCTGATCGCGGGGGAAGAACCCGAACTCTGCGTGCGTTTGCGGCAACAGGGCTGGCAGATTTGGCGCATTGCTGCCGAAATGACCCGTCACGACGCGCAAATGACGCGCTGGGGTCAATGGTGGAAACGCAGCCAAAGAGCCGGCCACGCCTTTGCTGAGGGTGCGTGGTTGCACGGTTCTCCCCCCGAACGGCACTGGGTCAAAGAAAGTCGCAGTATTTGGCTGTGGGGCGTTATCATTCCCGTAGTGGCTTTGAGTTTTGCCTGGCTTTCCCACGGTTGGAGTTTGTTGTTACTACTGGGCTATCCCCTGTTGCTTTATCGCGTCTTGAAAGGCATCAATAAACCCCACTTAAATCCTCAATCTACCCGACTTTACGCCTTATCTTGCGTTGTTGGTAAATTTCCCCAAGCCCTCGGTCAAATTCAATTTCATCTCAATCGCTTACTCGGTCGCCAACAACAACTTATAGAATACAAAACCCCTACCCCAGAATAAGTAAACTATCAAATTTTCGTAACAAGCTGTCGCATTAATCCCGGTTATTTATTGAGAAATTTTGAAGATGAATCCCCAAAATATTAAAGCTTTATTAGTCATCGAACAATGTAACCCGGAATGGGCTTCTGTTCCCCTCGAAGGCTACAACTATTTTCAGGGCATTAGTCAGCTTGTTGATGTTACCTTAGTTACCCACAAACGCAACCAAGAGGCTATCGAGCGTTTACCAGAAAAGCACAAAGTAATTTATATCACAGAAGGAAAATGGGCAACTCAATATTACAAAATGGCCGAGCAATTAGTCGCAAAAGGTAAAGTCAATTGGCCCTTATATCACGCGCTAACTTATCCAATTTACGAAGACTTTAACCGTAAAGTTTATCGCCGGGTTAAAAAGGATATTGAAGCGGGACAATATGACATTGTTCATGCCCTTACTCCCATGATGCCCCGTTATCCCTTTAAGGTCGTTCAAGCTTGCCAAAACACGCCTTTTCTACTCGGTCCGGTGAATGGTGGCGTACCTTTTCCCCCCGGATTTCGCGAAACTGCCCGGAAAGAAAATGCGAATTTGAACTTTCTACGAGCATTAGGACGATATTTAATTCCGGGTTATCGTCAAACCTATTTGCAAGCAGACAAAGTTTTAGCAGGTTCGAGTTATACTTTGGATTTAGTTAAGAACTTATTTAATTTGGATCGCGATCGCGTCGATCTCTTTTATGAAAATGGTATTCCCGAAACCTTCGTCAATGAAAACTCGCAATTATCCAGCAACGACAAAGTTAAACTGTTATTTGTCGGGCGTTTAGTGCCGTATAAATGCGCCGATGTCGTCGTGGAAGCCATTAGTTTACTACCCGAAGATATCCGCCAGCAAGTTGAGTTTACCATTGTAGGCGGTGGCGAAGAAGAAGCCCGTTTAAAAAATCAAGTCCGCGAATTAAATCTCGAAGCCTTCGTGCAATTTGCAGGCTGGGTCAAACAAAAAGAAACCCTACAATATTATCGCACTTCAGATATATTTTGTTTCCCCTCAATTCGCGAATTTGGTGGGGCTGTAGTTTTAGAAGCCATGGCCAGTGGCTTGCCTTGTATTGTGGCGAATAACGGCGGCATTGGCGAATATGTCACTGAAGAAAACGGCTTCAAAATCGATCCTCTTTCGCGGGAATATTTAGTGAAAGAAACCGCAGATAAAATCAAAACTTTAGTTGCCAATCCCCAACTCCGAGAGCAAATGTCCCTCAACGCGATCGCGCGAGCAAAAGAGTTTGTTTGGTCAAATAAAGCAAAACAAATGGTTGAAATTTATCAAGAAATGATTAGTGTTTAGTTGTTGGTTGTTGGTTGTTGGTTGTTGGTTGTTGGTTACGTTTCCTGACAAAATTCAACTGGTAATTGGTAACTCTCTTTGAAACGTTAAATCGACTTTTTCGGGGCTGAAACCCTTATGTATTCTAGACTTGAGTCAAAATAGTAGGGTGGGCATCGCC
>JAWQFT010000169.1:0-10505 GCA_035968055.1 Jaaginema sp. PMC 1080.18
GGGAATCGATGAGAGTTTTAGAACTTGAGATCGATTTATGTATAAGCAGTAGCCCCCAGCGCGAGAGGGTTTATTCGTTTTTATCGATCATTTCTGCACAAAAAAACTGCCCTCGTTGAGGACAGATTCTGTCTCAAATCCCCCTGAATTCAAGACAACTGAAGCAGCAAAACTTTTAAAAACAGACTTGAACTCGTCCCCGTTGAATAAAGCGTAATAGACGATTGACAGCGAGACGTTCTTCTTCAGGCAAATTTTCATCGAGAGTAGCCGCTAAAAGACCGTAGCGATCGCCTACAGTCAGAATACCCGTATCTGCCACAGAAGCAAGGATTTCAGAAATTGCACCAGGGAGAAGTTGTACGGAGATGAACATGGGTTTTAGGGGGATTGCGTTCTCGACATCTTTATCATCGCTGTTTTCCGGTGAGATGGTGGTGATGGTTTCCCCAGTTTAGAGGTGAATTCTCGCAACAAAAAAGGCGACTGAAATACCTCGTACTCGCGATCCCAATCTAGCTTAAGTATTGATCGCGGTCACAATGTTTGGCGACTGGGGCGGATTTGGTTAACCTGATGAGGTACGAAAATATCTGCGTTATTGATGATTGTCAATCCGTCTTCTTCTGCTTCTTTGATGAGTGAAACCCTCGATATCCAAGAACTCGCGATCTCGCTTTATGCTGAAAATCTTCCCACGGCGTTGTCTCGCTTAGATTTCCTGAGATTTAGCGGCATTATTCCCCAAGACTGGCAAACAACGGGGAATCCGGTAGAACAAGATAATCTCAGTCAGATTCAGTTCGCGAATGGGGTGAATGTGTTGGCACAACCGCGTAGTGTAAAGTTTTTTGAAGCGATCGCGTCTCAAACCGAGCAAAACCTCAATGTACCCACTGTGACACGCTGTTATAGTCAATGTCTGCCCCATGTCCTGTACCAAGCCCTGAGCATCAATCCCCAAATCGTGACGATTCTACCGAGAGATAACCCGGATAAAGCCCGTCAGCAGTTTTTGAGTCAAATCCTTGCACCGGAATTAAGTCAAGAAATGGGGCGATCGCCTCTACAAATTGCCGTAAACTTAGTTTATCCGTTGGATCGCTGTCAGTTCAACCTCAGCATCAGCGAAGTGCGCGTTACCCAGAACGACCAAAGCCAACTCCCTGCCATTTTATTCTCTGGCAGTTTCAATTATGATATTCAAGGCAAAACCGCATCAGAACGTCTTGAACAATTGCAACAAGCCCTTGACAACTGGCAAACAGATTTGGAAACTTTTAGAAAACTCGTACACCGTCGTTTACCCAACCGTTTGCATAGTATCTTTCCCAATAATATGCTATGAACAGTTATCAGCCTAATCAGGGGCAATCGGCAATCGGCAGTCGGCAATCGGGGGAGATTTGAATTTTACCCAAGAAAGGAGGTCAGAAACTTTGGCTTTTAGGGTTGATTTTTAAAATGGCTCAAAGCCTATCAAATAAGGATTTCAGCCTCAAAATGAGATTTAAGTTTCTGGAGAGTTATTGGTATTTGAGGGGAAAGTTGGTTCGAGGATTGATTGGTTTTTAGTTATTAGTTATTTGTTCTTTAATGATGGTAAAATCATTCTTTTTCCAACAAAGCTTCAACAAAGTTAGTCAGAAATGGTTTAAATATTACGAAAAAGGGTTTAAGCAGTGGTTAATTATTAAAAACCAACAACCAACAACCAACAACCAATAACAAAAAATGAGTTTTACTGCGTCTGCCGTCCAAAGCTTTCTCGCCAATAAAGCCCCCTTTGCCAGCTTGCCTTCGGGGGTACTCGCGCAACTTTCCGAACGCTTACAACCCCTGCGCTACCGGATGGGGCAGACTATTGTTTTACGAGATAAAATGCCGACTCAAATCGCCATTTTGTTTCAAGGACAAGCCCGGTTACTCGCCTACGATCCGGGGACGCAAATGCCCACTACCCTAACTCGAATTGAGCCGGGAGAGATGATGGGCTGGGCGAGTTTGATTCGGGGAATAGCTTGTGAAACTGCGATCGCGTCTACAGAAGCCGTATGTTTGACTCTCAATGCTCAAGAATTTATCGCTTTTTTACGACAAAGTGAAGACGGCGAAAAAGCCTTTACCGAACAGCCTTATCTCGTCGAAATTTTCGATCTTCTCAGTCGTCAAGAAGCCCTACAATCTTTAGGGGCAAATCAGCTTAAAAAAATCGCAATTAGGGCATCTCAACAAGCTGTTATTACTTATTTAACCAAAGAGCGATCGCCCTCTCTCGATAACTCCTTATTATGGTTTGTCAGCAGTCAGGAAAATCTGGGAAATGTTGAAAACGAAAATGCCCTAACTCCCGGAACAATTATTGATTCCCAACAACTCGAAACCCTCCCCAACCGCGAAAAAGCTCGCCCCTTGCGCTTACTGGGCTTGTCAGAAGCCGACTTAACCGTGAGCGAAGAAGCCCCAACCGAGACAGGGACAAATCCCCTCGAAACCCCCGCACAACCCTCAGAAGCCGCCTTTGGTGCTGTTCCCTACGCCCCCGACCAACTGCTCGAATCTGACCCAGGAAGCGAGAGATTAGTCCAAACCAGCAAAAAGTCAAAATATCCCTTTAAACGCGGTGGAACGCCCTTAGAAGTTAGTCTGGCTTGTTTTGCGATGCTCTGCCAGCACTTCCGCATTCCCTTTCGTCGGGAAATTGTGCGTCGCGTCCTCGCCGAACAAATCCAGCGCAACGGTAATATTTCCTTATACTTCTGCGGTTCAGTGGCCGAACTTTTGGGACTCAAAGCGCAACTGTTGAACGTTCCGGCGGTTGCATTTACCCGTCTCAACGGCCCTGCCCTGGTAATGTGGCAAGATAGCCTCACCGTATTGTACGAAATTAGCGATCGCACTTGCGTCATTGCCGACCCGAAAGTGGGCTTATTGCGCCGTAAACCCGCCGATTTCCTCGAAACTTGGGGAACCGTCGGTCAAGTCCTCCTCATCCAACCCACCAAAGAAACCCCCACCGAACGCTTCGGAATCAGTTGGTTTTTCCCCGCAATTTGGCGTTATCGCCGAGTCTTTTTTGAAGTTTTGATTGCTTCTTTTTTTGTACAACTCTTTGGCTTGGCCAATCCCCTCATTATCCAAGTTATTATCGACCAAGTAATCGTCAAAAATAGCCCCGACTTACTCAAAATTTTAGGCATATTTCTGCTCGCGATCGCAGTTTTTGAAGCCCTCCTCAGTAGCCTCCGTACCTATCTCTTTGTCGATACCACTAACCGCATCGACATGAGTCTCGGTTCAGAAATTATCGACCACCTAATACGCCTGCCCCTACGGTACTTTGAAAAGCGACCCGTCGGCGAAATCTCCAGCCGCGTCAACGAACTGGAAAACATCCGGCAATTTCTCACCGGAACTGCCCTCACCGTCGTTCTCGATGCCGTCTTTTCCGTCGTCTACATCGTCGTCATGGCGATATATAGCTGGAAACTCACCCTCGTCGCCTTAGCCACCGTCCCCGTCTTCCTGATTATCACCATACTCCTTGCCCCCACCATTCGCCAACAACTGCGAACCAAAGCCGAACGTAACGCCGAAACCCAGTCCTACCTCGTCGAAGTCATGTCCGGCATTCACACCGTCAAAGCCCAAAATATCGAATTGCGATCGCGCTGGCAATGGCAAGAACGCTATGCTCGTTATATCTCCTCCGGCTTCAAAACCGTAGTCACCAGTACCCTAGCCCAATCTGCCAGTAACTTCTTCAACAAATTCTCCGGCTTATTAGTTCTCTGGGTAGGGGCATTCTTCGTCCTCGAACAAGACCTCACCCTCGGACAACTCATCGCCTTCCGCATTATCGCCAGCTACGTCACCAACCCCCTATTACGCCTAGCCCAACTCTGGCAAAACTTCCAAGAAATCGGCCTTTCCCTCGAACGTCTCAGCGACATCATCGACACCCCCCAAGAAGCCGAAGACGACCGCGATAATATTCCCATGCCCGCCATCGAAGGAGCAGTAAAATATGAAAACGTGACCTTCCGCTTCAAAACCAACGCCCCCCCGCAACTCAACCAAGTCAACCTCGAAATCCAACCCGGTCAATTCGTCGGGGTTGTCGGGGAAAGTGGCGCAGGTAAAAGTACCCTTGCTAAACTTCTGGTGCGACTTTACGAACTCGAATCCGGGCGGATTTTCGTCGATGGTTACGACATTGGCAAAGTCGAACTCTACTCCCTGCGGCGACAAATTGGTGTCGTTCCCCAAGAAACCCTACTCTTTGACGGTACAGTGCAAGATAACATTGCCATCAACAACCCCGATGCCAGTAGCGAAGAAATTATCGCCGCCGCCCAAATTGCCGTCGCCCATGACTTTATCATGAGCCTACCCAACGGTTATAATACCCGCGTCGGGGAACGAGGGGCTGCTCTTTCTGGGGGTCAAAGACAGCGAATCGCGATCGCCCGCGCCCTCCTGCAACAACCGCGAATGCTAATTCTCGACGAAGCCACCAGCGCCCTCGACTATACCACCGAACAGCAACTTTGTCTCAACCTCGCCGAAGCCCTCCACGACCGCACTTTATTCTTTATTACCCACCGTCTCGGTACGATTCAAAACGCCGACCTCATCGTGATGATGGACAATGGCGCAGTGGTTGAACAGGGCTTACACGACGAACTTGTAGCGTTACGCGGTCGTTATTATTCCCTTTATCAACAGCAGGAGAATCGTTTGGTTAAATAAACAGGAGGTTTTTCCCAGGACTTACTGTTTTTTTGTTATTGGTTGTTTGTTGTTAGTTATTTGAAAGGACTCAATGTCATGTTTCACCAATGTTTCAGCCCGAACCGACCGTTTCAACATTGCCTGCGAAAGTTATTAATTTTTGAGGTAATCGGGAAATTTCCATAACAGTTGTTATGACTGCCATAACAACTGTTATGTTCGAGTCAAAGTAGGGTGGGCATCGCCCACCATTACTAACATCTGAGTTTTTACCTGATATTTTGGAACAAAAACCTTGAAAACTAGAGCTATATCTCGCAACTTAATCTACGAAATACAACTTTTGAGATGGTGGGCATTGCCCACCCTACATCTCTGAAAACCTCCCCCGATTGCCGACTGCCGATTGCCGACTGCCCCTTAGAAACTGATAACTGAAATGAAACCCAACGGACACAAACCCAACAACTACAACAAACTCACCCCCTCCCATAACCTTGCCCCTCAGCGAGGACTGAACTTTCGTCAAAATCAAACCACCCTAGAAGCCCAACAACAAGACCCGATTACCGCCTTTGAACAGCCTGTGGTACTGCGACAAACGCCGTTTTGGTCGCGGGCGATTGTCTGGTCAATTGTCGGCGTGGTGACGTTTGGGGTGGGCTGGGCTTGTATTGCCAAAATTGAGCAAGTCGTTCCCGCGACAGGGCAATTGAAGCCCCAAGGTACGGTGAAAGAAGTGCAAGCCCCCCTCAATGGCGTAGTGGAAGCGGTTTATGTCGAAGAAGGTCAAACCGTCGAACCAGGGGATTTGTTGATTCGCTTTGATTCGGATAGCGAACAAGCTCAACTGCAAGGATTACGAGAACAACGAGAAGCCTTGCTCAAAGAAAACAAAATCTACCGTAGTTTAGCCCAAAATCCCGGCAGTATCCGCAGCGCGATCGCGTCCCTTGACCTTCCCCCAGAAATCGCCGCCCTCACCCGCAACAAAGAAGCCCTTGCCGCCGAAATTGAGGTGTATCGCGCCGCTATGAGTGGTGCAGGAACAGGAGGAGATGCCGCCAGAGTCCGTTCGGCGCAACGGGAAGCCGCAGCCCGCGAACGTTCCGCCCAATTGGAAGTCGCCCAAGTGCAGCGTCAAGTCAATCAATCCCAACTAGAACTTGCCGAAGCCAGGGCAAAACTCGCCAACGAGCAAGAAATTTTAGGCCGTTTACAAAAACTAGCCGAAGACGGGGCGATCGCGCAACTACAATATCTCGAACAACGCCAAACCGTCGTCACCGAACAAGCCAGAGTCAGTCAAATCGAGCAAGAAATCGAACGCTTGCGCTTACAAATGAATCAAGGGGAAAGCGAGGTTATTACGACAACTGCGACGGTAGAAAACGATTTACGCGACGCAATGTCCGTCAATACCAAACGCATCGCCGAAATTGACAGCCAAATCAGCCAAGCCGTCCTCGATGTCGTCGTCCGCAACGAAAAGCAAATCGCCGAACTCGACAGCAAAATTAGTACCACCGAACAAACCCTCAAATACCAAGAAGTCCGGGCGACGGTGGGCGGTACAGTCTTCGATTTACAAGCCTCCAATGGCTTTGTTGCCAATCCCACCGAACCCCTACTCTCCATCGTTCCTAGCGACGACTTGGTAGCCGAAGTCTTTATCACCAACAAAGACATTGGTTTCGTCCAAGAAGGCATGAAATCAGACATTCGCATTGATACCTTCCCCTTTAGCGAATTTGGCGACATCAAAGGCGAAATTGTCTCTATTGGCTCAGATGCTTTGCCCCCTGACGAACAATACTCTTTTTACCGCTTTCCGGCGAAAGTGCGCCTTGATGACCAACTCCTCGAAGCGGGCGATCGCGAAATTCCCCTACAATCGGGTATGGCCGTCAGCGTCAACATCAAAGTCCGCGAAAACCGTCGCGCTATCGATTTATTCCTCGAACTATTCACCGACCAAATCGAAAGCCTCAAAGAAGTCCGCTAAAGAATCACGCATCAACCTCAAAATTGTGCTTGCATTTGGCAAAGGCTAGGGTATTCTTGAGAAATAACTAGGGTTGCATAATGTAACGAAATATTGACTGAAATAAGCACAATTCGCTGTTGTAATCTGTAAGTCTTCGTCTTGTTTTTAAAAGCGGTCTTTGGCAATCGCATCAACGTGAGAGAGTGAGAAAAAACCATGAGCCATCCAGTTTTAACGCATCGACCCGTAGAACTTAATCATTCTGCCGGAAAACCCAAAATGCTTGTTGCGATTGATACTCGCGTCGCCGATTATCATTATCTTGCCAGGGGGATGCAAGACGGGTCATCTGTCTTATTACTCGACCCCAAACAAGACGGCATCACTCAAATTAGCCGCGCTTTAAGCAAAATTGGCAATTTAACCAGCTTACACCTCATTTCTCACGGCGAACCCGGCTGTCTGTACCTGGGGAATACCCAACTCAAACTCGACAATCTACATCACTACACCGCCGAACTGCAACAATGGCAGCAGCATTGCCAGAACTCCGTCTTTGAATTACTTTTGTATGGTTGCGAAGTTGCCCAAGGCATTGGTCAGCAGTTCATCGAACGTTTAAGCGACCTCATCCAAGCCCCCATCGCCGCCTCTCGTACCCGCACCGGAAACGCCTCTCTAGGGGGCGATTGGCAGCTTGAAGTCACTACAGGTCAAATCCGGTCTCCCCTCGCCCTACGCCCGGAAATAATGGCGGCTTATGGGGGGGTATTTGCGACTTTTACCGCAACTAGCACCACCGAACTAATTAACGCGATTAATCAGGCCAATAACGAAGGCGTTAATCCCGGTCAGGATATCATCAACTTGACGGCAGGAGTAACTTATAGCTTTACCTCTGGGATACAAATCTTAGCAGGTGCAAGTAATATTGCTCGCGGTATTGCCGCATTACCCAAAATTTTTACCTCCATTGTCATCAATGGTAATGGGGCGATTATTGAGCGTAGCACCGCAGCAGCAACAGATTTTCGTTTATTTTATATCGACGGTGAACCCGGTTTTAACGGGGATTTAACCCTGAATAATTTAACCCTCCAAAATGGTCGAGCGTCAGTGCTGCAAGACTCCGGTAACGATGGGGGGGCGCTTTGGAATAGTGGTACAGTCACCATCAATAGCTCCACGATTCAAAACAATACAGCGACTGACGATGGTGGCGCGATCGCGAACTTCAGGACACTCACGATTAACAATAGCAGTCTTCTGAATAATACTGCGGGTTCTGGAGCAAGTAACTCTGGCGGCGCGATTGATAGCCGTTCTAATCTTAGTCCTGGCATTCAAGCCGTTGTTAACATCAATGGCACAACAATCTCAGGTAATACCGCAGGGGAAGGCGGTGCTATTGTCAGTCAGTTCGGTACAGCAGCAACCCCATCCATCCTCAATCTCGATCGCAGTATCATTCAAAACAATACCACTCAGGCAGGCGGTGCGACCAATAACAGTAGCATCGTGGGCTTGAATGAGGGTACGATTACGCGACAAAATACGTTGATTACAGGCAATAATCCCAACAATGATATTTTCACCGATGCCGCAACAACTGCCCGCGCTTCCGACATTGAAGTACGCGACGGGGCAACACCTATCGTTAATGGTACAACGACTGCCATCAACCTCGGTACAACTCCAGCCGGAACAGCCATTGGCTCGAAAACCTTTACCATTGCTAACATCAGTACAGGGGCAACAGGCTTCCAACTCGATATTGACGGCATTACCGCCCCCACCGGACTCACTCTCTCCAACGTTCCCACAACAATTGCTGTCGGTGCGACGGCTAACTTTACCGTGGATGTCAATGTCCAAGATGCCGGACTGATTCAAGGGCAAATTGTTATTACCAGTAACGATGGTGACAATCTTCAAAACCCCTACAACTTCGCCATTACCGCCACCGTAGAAGGCCCAGAAATTAATGTCTTCGACCCCAATGGTAATCCTTTACCCCTCTCAGGCTCGTTCAATTTCGGGCAGTTAGCACCAGGCTCTACCCTCGCCTTCACGATTTCCAATAGTGGGACACAACCTCTGTTACTCAGTAACTTGCGTTTGCCCAACGGCTTACAACTGTTAGGGACTTTCCCCTCAACCATCAACGCCGGGGCTACCGCGCAACTACAACTGCAAGTCGTTCCCGATTTCCAAGGAGCAGTCACCGGGGCAATTCAGTTTGATACCAACGACTTCAACGAAGCTAACTATACCTTCAATTTATCAGGGACTGTACAACCCACCGGAGGAAGCGGCGGTGGTAATCCGCAGTTAACCGTAGATGGTAACAATATCTTTACCATCACGGCGGGTAATTTGAAATATACCCTCAGTGGCACGAATACGAACTTAATCAACGAGATTGGTTTGTATAAAGTGAGCAGTAATGGGGCAATTGGTAACTTGCAACCGGGATCGGCAGATTACCTCAATGCAGCACTGCAAAACTCCCAAGTGTTATTCTCGGCATTACGCAGTGGCGATCGCCCCAACGAATTTACAGCCAATCTCCAAAATGGTATTCTCGACCTCAACAATGGCGACCAGTTTGCCTTCTACCTCATTCGCGGCGGTACAAAAGAAGCCGTACAAGCAGGACTTCCCCCAGGTGGTCAAGTTTTACTCGGTTCGCCTGGAGGAGCTTTACAGGTACGCGATCTGGGTAATGGTCGTTTTTCCCTTGGCTTTGAAGATGGCAGCGATCGCAGCTTTAATGATGTAGTAGTCCAAATTGAAGCCACGGCGGAAAATGTACCTTTAGGGGTTGGTCCGGCGCAGTTACAAGGACAAGAATTACTCAATTTCAAAAGTTCGGCATTCCCCCAATTCAGTGCCGTCAATCAAGTCAACTCAAATTTCCGAGTCTATCGCGAAGCGGCGTTTAATAACTTGGGGGGATTGTATCGTGTCGATGATGCTCAAGGTACGATTGACGGTGTAGCCCCCGGTCAAGAAGGATACGCTCAAGCCGCACTGGGACGGCGTATCGAGACTTTGATTCTCAGCGTCGCGAATCAAAGTGTGCGGGTTGTTCCCGGTTTGTTAGAAGGCAATGCTTTGTACGCACCTTTCTTGATTGCGAATGCTTCTGTAGAAGAATTCTTAGCGCAGAATCCCAACAACCAAGCCGGAGCAGGGCCGCAAATGTACTTCCCCTATATTGCCGCCAACCCGGATAATGTGGATCACTTCCGCTTGTTGGGTAACAATGTCTTCGGGGCAGAGGATTTACCCGGAGGGGGCGACTTTGACTACAACGACTTGATTATTCAAGGTAATTTTGCCCCAGCGTAATCTTCAGTCAACAGCGATTAAGGGGCATTGGGGATTGGGCAGTCGGCATTGGTTTTTGGGCAGTCGGCAGTCGGCAGTCGGGGGGAGGGATTTTCAATTATCAGCCTCTAAGGGGGAGTAGGGATTGGGCAGTAGGGATTGGGGGGAGGAGTCGAATTCTACCCCAGAAAGGGGGTCAAAAACTTTGGCTTTTAGGGTTGATTTTCAAAATGGCTCAAAACCTATCAAATAAGGGTTTCAGCCCAAAAAAGTGGATTTAACGTTTCAAAGAGAGTCATCTGTTGGGGAGAGGTGGAGGAGTGGGAGGAGTGGGAAGCTGGAATTATAGCGAACAACCAACAACCAACAACCAACAACCAACAACCAACAACCAATAACCAATAACCAACAACCAACAACCAACAACCAACAACCAACAACCAACAACCAA
>JAWQFT010000170.1:0-10483 GCA_035968055.1 Jaaginema sp. PMC 1080.18
CTGGACGCAGAGTGGTGGGGGTTTCAACGGCGGGTTTTTCGGCCGCGGCGGGGGGGGGGGAGGGGGAGGGGGTAGGACTCGGTGGCGTTGGCGTAACGGTAGGGCTAGGAGTCGGACTGGCAGTGGGGGGGCGATCGCGAAGGGTATCTTCGGTTACAGGGGTGATTTGTTCTTGGGGAGTATTGAGGGGTTGTGCCTCACTCGCACAACTCCAGCACAGCAAACTACAGCCTAGCCCCAGAACAATAGGCTGCCAGCGTCTCACCCTAGTGCAAGGCAAGACAGCGTAATTATCGGCTTGAGGCTGACGGGTTTGATTCATTGATAACATTGTGGCTAATCAATAATGAATGGCAACTGAAAAATTGAATCCCGATATCGCCGAAATGGTTAAAAGAATAAGTTAGAATCCTTTGATTTGGCGAAAAATGCTGCGATAACGCCTTGATGCTGCATCTCGCTAAAATCATCAAATCATGGCCAGCCCTCTTTCTTTTGCACGCATTCCTTATAATATGGCTAGTTTGTCCCATTTGTCTGGAGACGGAATCTCCCAGCTCGAACGTTGAAGCGATAGGAGCTTCCGATTGACAAAACTGCGATCGCCAGGTAACTGGTTGTCACTCGCTTTTTGCGAGAACTGTAGTACAAGTGACGCAATCTTTAAGCAATTCGAGTCATTATACAACTATTGGCTTAGAGGAAAAACCATTAAATCAATCGAGCAAACTTAGCCGCACAACACCGCAAAATTCAGTCTACTATTAGCATTCGCAAAAAAGGTTTAAAGTTGTGGGCTATTAGTATGACCGCATACCGTGCATTCTCTGAAGTCAACATGAATCGTTCTACACCTTTACACAAAGCAACATCAAATATGTACAATCACTCCTCCCCATCTTCCGAACAAGCTCCCTATATGGGGCAACGTTGGTTAGTCGAAGAACGAGATGCTTGTGGTGTGGGTTTTATTGCCACCACCACCGGAAAAGCGACTCATAAACTGATCGAACAATCTCTCGCCGCCTTGGGTTGTATGGAACACAGGGGGGGTTGTAGTGCGGATAGAGACTCTGGCGATGGGTCGGGCGTGATGACCGCGATTCCCCATCAATTGTTCCAAGCTTGGTTTAGCGAAAATAATATCCCTAAACCAGAACCCGGAAAATTAGGGGTGGGGATGGTATTTTTGCCCTTAGATGACAGTAAAGCGGCCAATGGACGGGCTTACATTGAATCTGTGGTCAAAGAAGCGGGGATTACAGTTTTAGGCTGGCGCGAAGTCCCGGTTCGTCCCGAAGTATTGGGGATACAAGCACGAGATAATCAACCTCGCATCGAGCAAATTATGGTCACTGCTGCCGATCTGAAGGATTCGACCTTAGATCGAGTATTGTATATTGCTCGCTCCCGCGTGGGTAAGAAACTTTCAGATGATTTTTATATTTGTTCTTTATCTTGTCGCACTATTGTTTATAAAGGCATGGTCAGGTCTGCGGTGTTGGGAGAGTTTTATCCCGATCTGCGAAATCCCGATTACCAAAGCATTTTTGCGGTCTATCATCGTCGCTTCAGCACTAACACCATGCCGAAATGGCCTTTAGCTCAACCGATGCGTTTGTTGGGACATAACGGCGAAATTAACACCCTTCTGGGCAATATTAACTGGATGATGGCCCGGGAAACCAATATTGCTGCCCCTGGTTGGAGTGATGACGAACTCGAAGGCTTGAAACCCATTGTCAACATCGAGAACAGCGACAGCGCCAACCTCGACAGCATGATGGAAATGGTGGTGCGGACGGGTCACAGTCCCCTGGAAGCGGCGATGATGCTCGTTCCTGAAGCTTATCAAAATCAGCCAGATTTGGCAGACCATCCCGAAATTGTCGATTTTTACGAATACTATAGCGGCATCCAAGAACCTTGGGACGGCCCGGCGTTGCTGGTGTTTAGCGATGGCAAAACTGTGGGGGCTACTTTAGACCGGAATGGTTTGCGTCCCGCTCGGTATTGTATTACGAACGATGGTTTAGTGATTGTCGCGTCGGAAGCTGGGGTGGTGAATGTAGACGAAGCCACGGTGATTGAAAAAGGTCGCTTAGGCCCCGGTCAAATGGTGGCAGTAGACTTAGAAAGTCACGAAATTCTGCACAACTGGGAGATTAAACAACGGGTTGCAGAGACTCGACCGTTTGGGGAGTGGATTCAGCAGCAACGCCATGATTTAGAAGCCCAAGATTTTGCGACAGATACCCAGTTAGAGAAAGGGGTGGCTTTGAAGACGCAAACGGCTTTTGGCTATACGGCTGAAGATGTTGATATGATTGTTGTTCCGATGGCTACGGCGGGGAAAGAACCGACTTTCTGCATGGGGGATGATATTCCTTTAGCGGCGCTATCTGACAAGCCCCGCTTACTCTACGATTACTTTAAACAGCGCTTTGCTCAAGTGACGAATCCGCCGATTGACCCGCTACGGGAAAGTTTGGTGATGTCGTTGAGTATGCAGCTTGGCAAACGGGGGAATATTCTCGACCCGAAACCGGAAGCAGCGCGATTATTGAAGCTAGACAGCCCGGTGTTGAATGACGCTCAGTTAGTGGCGGTTAAAGCGGCTGAGGGCTTCAAAGTTAGCGAAATTTCCACGCTATACGATATTTCTGGCGGGCCTGGGGGGTTGGAACAAAGCCTCGATAAACTCTGCGAAACGGCAGCCCAAGCGGTCAAAGATGGGGCAGAAATTCTGGTTTTGAGCGATCGCGCTGACGGCCAAACGATTAACCCTAACATCAGTTATATCCCACCGTTGATGGCAGTGGGGGCAGTTCACCACCACCTGATTCGGTCGGGTCTGCGTCTAGAAGCTTCAATTGTGATTGATACGGCGCAATGTTGGAGTACCCATCATTTTGCTTGCCTCATCGGTTACGGGGCTTCGGCGGTTTGCCCGTATTTAGCCCTAGAAACCGTGCGGCAGTGGTGGCATGACGAAAAAACCCAAAAACTGATGGCACGGGGCAAAATCGAGCAAATTGACGCGGCTACGGCGCAAAAACAATATGGCAAAGCTGTCGAAGCGGGCTTGCTGAAAATCCTCTCGAAAATGGGGATTTCGCTGCTTTCGAGTTATCACGGCGCTCAGATTTTTGAGGCGTTGGGCTTGGGAATGGATACGATTAACAAGTGTTTTGCCGGGACAACTTCTCGGATTGGCGGTTTGACGATTGCGGAGTTAGCCACGGAAACGATTTCTTTCCACAGTCGCGCTTTCCCGGAATTGCAGGGCAAGAAACTGGAGAACTTTGGCTTTATTAATTACAAGCCGGGGGGTGAATATCACATGAACTCTCCAGAAATGGCCAAGGCGCTGCATAAAGCCGTAGAGGGTCAGGATTACGACCATTATGAGGTGTATCAGCAATACCTGGGAGGACGCAAGGCAGCAGCGTTACGGGATTTGCTGGAGTTCAAGAGCGATCGCGATGCCATTGCCCTTGATGAGGTAGAATCGGCTGAAAGTATTGTCAAACGGTTCTGTACCGGGGCGATGTCTCTGGGTTCTCTGTCTCGCGAAGCTCACGAAACCCTGGCTGTAGCGATGAACCGTTTGGGGGGTAAATCTAACTCTGGGGAAGGGGGAGAAGACCCGATGCGCTTTGGGGTAATGAATGATGTGGACGAAAATGGCTTATCTTCCACCTTCTCTCACCTCAAGGGTCTGAAAAACGGCGATACGGCCAATTCTGCGACAAAACAGGTAGCTTCGGGGCGCTTTGGGGTGACTCCCGAATACCTGATGAGTGGCAAGCAAGTGGAAATCAAGATGGCCCAAGGGGCAAAACCGGGGGAAGGGGGACAACTTCCCGGTAAGAAGGTCAGCCCTTATATTGCCATGTTGCGCCGTTCTAAGCCTGGTGTGTCCTTAATTTCACCGCCTCCTCACCACGATATTTACTCGATTGAGGATTTGGCGCAGTTAATCTTCGATTTGCACCAAATTAACCCAGAAGCCAAGGTTTCCGTGAAATTAGTCGCAGAAATCGGCATTGGCACTGTGGCAGCAGGGGTAGCGAAGGCTAACGCCGATGTCATTCAAATTTCCGGTCACGATGGCGGTACGGGGGCTTCACCTCTGAGTTCGATTAAACACGCCGGAAGCCCTTGGGAACTGGGGGTAACAGAGGTACATCGAGTATTGTTGCAAAATCAACTGCGCGATCGCGTCCTTCTCCGGGCAGATGGCGGCTTCAAAACCGGTCATGATGTCATTATGGCAGCGTTGATGGGGGCGGAGGAATACGGCTTCGGGTCAGTGGCGATGATTGCCGAAGGCTGCATTATGGCGCGCATCTGCCACACCAACAACTGCCCTGTGGGTGTCGCGACGCAACAAGAAAAACTCCGCAAACGCTTCCCCGGAATGCCGGAAAATGTGGTGAACTTCTTTGTTTTCGTCGCTGAAGAAGTGCGGCAACTCTTAGCCCGCTTGGGTTATCGCAGTCTCGAAGAAATTATCGGTCGCGTGGACTTACTCAAACAACGGGAAGACGCAGAAGTGACCAAAACCACGGGATTGAACCTGGATTGCTTGCTCAATCTCCCCATTCCCGCAGAACGGACTTGGCTGCAACACGAAGCAGTCCACAGCAACGGCCCCGTCCTCGATGATGACTTGTTGCTCAATGCTAATCTTACCAACGCGATCGCCCAGCAGGGTTCTGTTACCGTAGATTCCCCCATTATCAGTACCGACCGCACCGTGGCCACCCGCATTGCCGGAGTTATTGCCAAACGCTACGGCGATGATGGCTTTGAAGGGGAACTCAACCTCAACTTTACCGGGTCTGCGGGTCAAAGCTTCGGCGCATTCAACCTTCCGGGGATGATTCTCACCCTGGTTGGGGAAGCCAACGATTACGTCGGGAAAGGAATGCACGGCGGCGAAATCATCATCAAGCCCCCCAGTAATGCCACCTTCGACCCTGCCGAAAACGTCATCGTGGGGAATACCTGCTTATACGGTGCAACCGGGGGCGTACTCTACGCTTGCGGACGCGCAGGGGAACGTTTCGCGGTGCGGAACTCCCTCGCCAAAGCCGTTATCGAAGGGGCTGGCGACCATTGCTGCGAATATATGACTGGGGGCGTTGTGGTTTCCCTCGGTGCAGTGGGTCGTAATGTCGGCGCAGGAATGACGGGCGGTTTGGGCTATTTCCTCGACGAAACGGGCAATTTCCCGGCGAAAGTTAACCCGGAAATCGTGTCGGTTCAGCGCGTCAGCACTCCCGCAGGCGAGGAACAACTCAAAACCCTGATTCAAAATCACCTCCAACGCACCGGAAGCCAAAAAGCGCAACAGATTCTCGATAATTGGTCTGAGTATCTGCCGCAATTCTGGCAAGTTGTACCGCCTTCGGAAAGCGATTCCCCGGAAGCCAGTGCGACAACTGCTGAGGAGAAGACTTTGAGTTCGGTTTAGGTTCTAGAACCCCGGTTTCTCTAAGAAACCGGGGTTCTAATCGTCTACTGTTTTCTTTTTAAGAAACAAATTTAAACAATGTTGAAATTAAACCAATATGGTGAGTAAAAAATTATTATCCCATAATTTTTATTTGGAATTTATCGTTAATGAAAATGACTGGTGTTCAATATTCTTAGGGTATAATAATAAAATTAAATTTTTGGGTGCTGATACCTTAGAAATTGTTATTAGAAAAATCTTATCAATTCTTGATACAAATTCTTTTCCAGAGCCAAGTTATACTCTACATGGTAAACTTTATTATTTGTTTATTGCGCTTTTTGAAAAGCACACTGTTGGGTATGCTAGAGTTATTTCTCCGGGCATTGAAATACACTTTCGAGATGTGCTAAATCAGCCTATAGTTACAGTTTTTCTATCTCATCAAGAACGCCAAATTTGGAAAAATACACTTGAGAACATGATAGAGTAAAGTTGTAAGGATTCTAGAATACTAATTGCATCAAAGTGTCTATCTATACTGCTTTTTTGTCTACTCTTTCAGCGAACTTTCAAGGATTTGTTAGACTAGGATATGAATGACTTTCTTGCCACTCTTGATAGTAGCGACGTTGTTCCTCTACAGTCCCGACATTCTCCAATTCTGCTGGATCGAATATTTTTACTAAATCGCTACGTTGAGTTTTCTGCCCCATTTTCAAAATATAAAGTTTTATTCCTCCACACATATCTCGTGACATTCCTGATGGATATGCATCAACTCTTGCTCCATTACAAAGAATTTGCCAGCCTTGCTTTTCTAGGAAAAGCCTCATTTTACAAAAAGCACCGAATGTATCCTTATCTTCAAAAGAATGGTCGCCTAGAGTGGGATGTTGAAAAAAAATTGTACCGCGTTCTTCATTATCAGGTGATATTACACAGCTAGAAAATTCATTAGGATGTTCTGAGATTTTGACAAGCCGTATATCAAATTTTGCTTGGGACATAACTCAAAATAAAAAATGTCTGGTTTAATTACGTTAATTTTTTAAATCGTCAAAATAAAATTCTTCAGCAATAACTTCAAAGTCGAGCCAGCCTGGAGGATTTAGCAAAAATCCTTCAAAGCCATAATTATTATATTGAATATTAGTATTTAATTTTTGATTGAATTCTGTAACAAACTCTTGTCTTTTTTTGTATTTTTTCTTGTTCTCTTGGTATTCAGAGAGCCTCCTCCGTAAATATTTAATATTTTTGAAAATCACTTTACAAGAATTTTCAAATTTATGTGTATCTGCTAATGGATGAGGTGGATAAATTTCTAAATTTGATTTGACATTAATGATTAAGTCTCTCTCAATTATTTCAAAATTTTCTATGTTGCATTCTGTAGGATGAAATTCATCGAAGTAGCCTTTAACAATAGTCATAAGTTTATGTTCATTTAACAATATAATTAATACTTTTTCATTATAATAGACGAGGGATTAAAGTTGTCAGTCCATCGTTAAGCTTGTCAGAGGTGTAGGGTGGGCATCGCCCACCATCTCTAGCTTTGAGCCTAGTCAAAAACGTCTCTCCCGCCCACCCGCCTGCGGATTGGAAATCCGAGGCTAACGAGGGCAAAGTCCGTTAAAACGGACTAAATTAATGAGTAGGCTTTGGAAATCGGATTCGGTATGATGCGACAGCTTGACCAATATCCAATCTTGCAAATTCGTTTCGGCTTAACTGATTCAGAAATTATCAACTTTTGCCAACAGTGGGGCATTATCAAAATGGCATTGTTTGGCTCAATTTTGCGGGATGATTTTCGTGTTGATAGCGATGTTGATTTATTGATTACTTTTGACTCCCAAGCCAGACAGGGATTGCTCACTCTGGCTAAGATGAAACACAAACTCGAATCGCGGCTACAGCGTCCGGTTGATTTGGTTACAGAGGCTTCAGTAAAAGCCAGCGATAACTGGATTCAACAACGAGAGATTTTAAGTACAGCCCAAACGATTTATGAACAGGGATGAAACGGCTTTACTCGATATTTATAACGCGACACAACGCATTCTAAACTTTGCGTCTGGATTGACAAAAGCTAATATTAGCGTGAATTTGGGATAAGCTGAAACCCTGATTTTCCCGTGGGCTGTAACGCCGATTCTTTCGTGAGATTGATCCCAAAACGGTCTTAACCCGAACTGACGTTAGTTATTCCCCTCTTAGTTGCTCATAAATCAAAATGACGACAAACTCCTCCCAATGGCAACTCCTCCCCGAAATCGCACCACCTCAATGGTTGCTCAATGCCGTACAACAAGCCGTCCCGCAGTCAAATGGTAAATTTGCCGCACAACTCCTGTGGCAGCGCGGTATAAGCGATTTAGAGGTACTTCAGGGCTTTCTCGATCCGGGATGCTATCAACCCCAAAGCCCTTGGGAATTTGGGCAGGAAATGAAGCAAGCGATGAGAAGATTGCTGCAAGCCCGCGAAACTGGCGAAAAAGTCACGATTTGGGGCGATTTTGATGCTGATGGTGTGACTTCTACCAGCGTCCTTTGGGATGGTTTGGGGCAGTTTTTCCCCCAATATTTGCAACTGGATTACTACATCCCTAATCGCTTTAAAGAGTCCCACGGCTTAAATAATGGAGGTATTGAGCAGCTTGCCAGCCAAGGAACGGGTTTAATCGTCACTTGCGACACGGGAAGCACAAATTTAAGCGAAATTGACTATGCTCGCAGTCTCGGTGTTGATATTATTATTACCGATCATCATACCCTTCCTCCAGAACGCCCCGAAGTCGTCGCTATTATCAATCCCCGCTACTTCGTCGCATCTCATCCCCTGCATCACCTTTCCGGGGTGGCTGTGGCTTACAAACTCGTCGAAGCCTTATACGAAACTCTCCCCGATATTCCCCAAGAACCCGTCGAAAACTTACTGGATTTAGTTGCGATTGGCTTAATTGCCGACTTAGTGCAGTTAAGCGGCGATTGTCGCTATCTGGCGCAACGAGGCATCGAAAAGCTCAAACAACAAACCCGTAACCCGACAAGACCCGGAGTCGCCAAGTTATTGCAATTATGCCGGAAAGTGGGCGATCGCCCTACGGATATTTCCTTTGGTATCGGACCTCGGATTAACGCCGTCAGTCGTATTCACGGAGACGCGAGTTTTTGTGTCGAATTGCTCACCAGTCGCGATTCCCAGCGTTGCGAACAATTAGCCCTCGAAACCGAATTAGCCAATACTCGTCGCAAAGAACTACAAAAAAACGTCACCACCGCCGTCCAAAACCGCCTCGAACAGCTAGACCTCTCTACCACCAGCGTTATTGTTCTCGATGACCCTCAATGGTCGGGGGGAGTCTTGGGTTTAGTCGCGGGTCAAATTGCCCAAGAATACGGTCGTCCCTGCATCTTACTACAAACTGACGGCGAAATGGCCAGAGGTTCAGCGCGGTCTGCTAATAACATCGATTTATACGAATTAGTCTACTCTCAAGCCCATTTACTGCACCGTTTCGGTGGTCATCCCTTCGCAGCCGGATTGAGTTTACCTGTCGCAAACTTAGACTTATTTCGAGATAGTATTAATCAGCAATTGCGGCAAAAAATAGGTGACCCCAGTCAAGTTGTAACTACTGTAGAAGCCGATTTAAAAGTAACTGTAGCTGACTTAGGTAAAGATTTATTTTGGGAATTGAGCCTTCTTGAACCTTGCGGTATGGGTAATCCTGCACCCAAATTACTAATAGAAAATTGCTGGTTTGACCGCGTATGGAACAAAAATATCAAAGACGCTACAGGTAAACAAGTCAAATATATTCGCACCTTTTTCAAACTCGCAGATGATACCAATCCTAAAGGCTTTCCGGGGGTGTGGTGGGGACATTATCAAGATGATATCCCCAAAAACGAACCTTGCGATGTCGTCGTAGAATTAGATTACAATTCCTACAATAAAGAATACGAAGTGCGGTTAATTGCATTGCAATCCCGTCTTGAAAACCGACAACTAGATAACCTAAAAGAAAAGCAATTACTCGACTTTCGGGGTCAAGAAGTAGAGCCAAATACCCTTCCTCCCAACTCTATTTTGCTCGCTGATTGTCCCTCCCAATGGGATCAACTCCACCAAGCTTATCACCAGGCTACCATCCAAACAAAACCCCTAGCTTTAGCTTATACTTCCCCAAAAACCAACGAAACTGAACAAATTTGGCTAACTCTCCTTGGTATCGCCAAATACCTCAGCCGTACTCAAGAAAGCACCACCTGGACGCAACTGTGCGATAAACTCAACCTCAGTCGTCCCACCCTGGAAGCAGGTTTAGAAGCCCTAAAAAGTTTGGGTTTTAGTATTACGACTACCGCCGAAGATATCCAGATTAAACATAATCATGTCAGCCCTAAAGAGCTTACTACGAACAGTATTCAAAGGTTTCTCGATCTCGTCACCGAAGAACAATTCCAACGTCAATATTTCTACCGCGTTCCCCTGGAAACTGTACAAGGTATCGTTGAACAAACTCGGCCTTGGTGAGATTAAGTTTTGGTCGAACTGACTAAAAATGACTGAAAAGTGATAAATTACTTATAGTCAAAACTACTTAACATTCAAAAAGTTATGGAAGAAATAAGAATAGAACACCTTCGCTGTCTTTCAGATACCGGCGATATTTCTATAAAACCGATTACTATTCTTTTGGGTCAGAACAGTTCTGGTAAAAGTACATTTTTAAGAGTCTTCCCATTACTTAAACAAAGTGTAGAATCAAGAACAACAGGTCCAATTTTATGGAATGGCCGCTTGGTAGATTTTGGAAATTATGAAGACGCTCATGAAATTGGTTCAAATGAATCTATATCATTTTGTTTTAATTTTAGCCTTCAGCACAGTTATTCAAGATTTATATATAATGAAGATGCCAATAGTGTTTATCCTTATCGTACAAAGTTTTTAGTAGCGACAACAACAAAGCCTACCTATATTTCTTTAACGTTACAAATTAC
>JAWQFT010000171.1:0-10160 GCA_035968055.1 Jaaginema sp. PMC 1080.18
GGAGTGGGGAGAGTGGGAAGATTGGGGAGATTGGGGAGAGAAAGGCAGCATTTGATTATTCTTGAATTAACCTCAGTTGATTAATTTGTTGAGGGAGGGGTAAAGCACTTTTTCGAGTTCTTGCCGTTGAGTGGGGGTTAGGGGTTGGGGCGATCGCGTTTGTAATGCTTGGAGACTTTGAATCAGTAACGGTAACGCTAAGAAAATGATAATTACTGCGACGATTAAGCTAATTGCCCCATCTGCCCAAGACCAATGCAACCAAGCCACCGCGATCGCCGCTAAAATCGTTCCTAGAGAACTGGCAATGTCCGCTAAAATATGAAGAAATGCCCCGCGCCAATTCAAATCGTGACAGGAACAACTCCGCAACCACAGGGCATTAAAACTATTGATCCCCAACCCTGCGATCGCGACCAATAACATAGGCCAGCCTTGAATTTCAGGGTCTGGGGACTGCAAGCGATCTAAGGCTTCCCAACCAATCCAACCCGCGACTAACAGTAAGCTTAGACCATTAATACAAGCCGCGATCGCCTTCACTCGCGACTGAGGGGTATCTCGTTGTTGTATTACCATTGCCGTCAAAGTCACCCCCAACGCTGCCATATCTGACAATACATGACCTGCATCTGCCAGCAAGGACAAGCTATGACTCCACCCAGCACCTATTAACTCTGTCACAAAAAAGCCACTTAGCAAAACCAAAGCGAGTTGTAAGAGTTGGAGGGGAGAGCGATCGCGCATTACAGTTATCAGCGATTAAGGGGCAGTGGGCAGTAGGGGGAGTGGGATTTTGCCCCAGAAAGAAAGTTAGAAACTATAGCAGAGCTATTCTAATAATGTAACAGCACAAAGCTATCCCTATCCCCTTCTTAGGTGCTATAGCGCTACAGCACGTGCATTAGAATATTGTGTAAGGTGAGCATTGCCAGCCCAGCCCTTTCAAGGTGCTAGACTTCCCACTCTCCCCCCTCTCCCCAACTGCCTAAGACCCACTCCCCACTGTCCCATAATCCCGTCCTCGCCAGGATTGCGGTTGGGTTTGGGCTGAGAGGAAAATACGGTAAACAGCTAAAGGATCGGCTAGGGGAGATAGCCAGAATAGCCAAGCGGCAGGGCTGGCTTGCGACCAGTCGTAAGAGGGCGCGATCGCGAAGAGTAATGCCCAACGAATCGCGATTAATACGCCGTTAATGCTCGTTAACAGCAACAACGGCAAGCTGGAGTACCCCAAAGTCATTAATCCCAGTCCCAATAGGGTTAAGGGCAAAGGTAGGGCTTGGGCAGAAAGTAATACCCACAGATCGTTATTCAGTTGCGCGGGGGAACAAGCATCTTTAAGATCGAGCGATCGCCCCCATTCTTGCCAAGTTTCCCGCCACCCTTCATACATCCGCACTTTAATAATCTTTTTGCCGTCGAGAAAGCCCACGCGATAGCCCTGAGATGCGACATAACGAGCGAGGGTTACATCATCGCAAAAAGAGCGTTTGGCGCTTTCATAGCCCCCTAATGCCGCTAAAACTGACCGTTTGTAGAAGAAACACTGACCGTTGGCCATAACGCGATCGCTCTGGGGATTCGCTGTACCTGCCGGATCGAAACGATACAACAAGGTCATGAGCAAAGCTGGCTGTAGCCACCATTCCCCTGGATATTGCAAAATAAATTGGGGCGAACAAGACACCAAATCGTAATCTTCGGCTTGGGCAGTTGCCAGTAAACCCGCCACTAAGCCCGGTTGCGGTTGCGTATCGGCATCTACCCCCAAAATCCATTCACTCTCGCGAGAACTGCTCAAAAAGCCGTTGTGGAGCGCCCACGGACGACCGACCCAATCTTGAGGTAAGGGGTCATCGGTTAATAAGCGCAAACGGGGGTCTTGATTAGCAGCATTTTTGACCAACTCCCGCGTCCCGTCGGTAGAATTACTGTCTACGATTAGAATCTCGCGCACTTCGTAGCTTTGGGCGCTTAATCCTGCTAAACAAGGTGCAACGCGCTCGACTTCGTTCAGGGTGGGTACGACAACACTTACTTTACCTAATTGATTCAGTGTGGTGCGTTGAGGAGCAACCGGGGGACGGCGTTGGGGGCCTTTACTCAGCCGAGATAGAAAAATCGCGATCGCGGGAACGGTAAAAACTAAAACCCATAGCGATACGGTACTAACTAAGGTTTCTGAAGGAAAAATGGCAACAAACACGCCCATATCATCCTACGCTACAGGAACTTTGATAACATCTGGAGTCGCGGGAGATAGGGTTTCCGGGGAAGCGGGAGTGCGCGATCCCAGGATGTAGCACAGAATTGCTGGCATTACTCCCAAAATCAATCCCAAAATCGCTGGAATCCAGAAATCCGAACAAATGCTCATCACGGCGGCAAAAGCTAAGTTACTGAGATACACGACTAAAGGGAAAGTTAGGGTAGACGAGGCAATGGGTTTGGGGGATTTTTCCCAAAATAAAGTGGCGACACTCATGAAGACAACACCCGTTCCCAACCAACCGACAAAGTTTTGGTAAGGCATTCCAAAAAATGCGCCGGGTTGTTCCCAAATCCAAAAAGGCACAGTGGTTTGACTCATGGCCGGGTCGAGGACAAAATCCCAGGAGGTGAGTAATAATGACCCTAACGCGATCGCGCTGCTTAAATAAGCCCAACGGGGTAACTTCAGGAGACTTAACCCGGCTCTGGCTAGGATATAAGCGCAAAAACCTAGATAAAACCAAGATAAAGGAATGGTAAACGGTACTAACCCCGCCACTTTATAACCCAGGCCGCTGAGATAGCGATAATGACCAAAGGGAAATCCCGTACTCGTACCCAGGAGTTCGCTTCCCAAGGACAAAAAAATCGCAGGCAACATAAAGGTCAGCCAATGCCAAAGACCGAGGGTGCGATAAGCATAGAAAGCCACAGCCGCCGTTCCCAGTAGCATATAGCCAACACCGCCCCCCGCCATCGACCAAGCAAATATTGCCTGACCCAAGGGAGGCAAACTGGCAATCAACTCAGCATTGGGCAGTACCAGCAGCAATCCCGCTAACCCAAATATCATGGAAATAATATGACCGATGAGTAATGCACGTTCTGTAATGAGCGATAGTTTCATTAAAATCCAGACCTCTTGAACTTGATTCGGTATAACGTCCCAGTTGCGAAGGCGCAAAGGTTTCAGAATAACTCATTCTGGGCTGGGAAGATCGAGGCAAAGTTGCGATCGCGTCAACTTGTCCCGTTTAATAGTTTACAAATGTTTATGAACATTTATGCCAATTGTTTGACAAAATTCCTGAAATTACACTTACCGCAGATCGGGTTTCCCCCCTCCGTCCCCCAATCGCGATCGAGGAAGTGTTAACAAAATAGATAAGATAGAAGCAAGTTTTGTTAACGAACGAATCTCTAGCCTTTGTTATTTCCCCCGACTGCCTGTGGCAACTGAAAGTAAACCATGACTGCACCTGTTTCGCCTGACTCTAAACTCACCTTCCGCGCTTGTCAATATCGCGACCTCGAAGCCCTGGAAGCCCTCGCTGCCAAAACCTGCGAAATCGAGCCAAATACTTGCTCTATTGCCCTCAATCAAAAACTGCAAACAGCGCGGCATTGGTACGGTTTGCTCAAACTGCTGAGTTGGTTTCCCAATCCTTACCAATACTACTTCTGTGGCTTTGTTGCTGAAGAAAACCAACAGGTCGTCAGTTTACTGCAAGTTTCTCCATTTAACAGCACTCGCAGCACTTGGCGCGTCGATCTCGCGATCGCCGATACTGATGTCAAGCAACAAAAAGACGGATTCAGCGACATCGGCTCGCAACTGTTACGCCATTGTTTTGAAGCCATTGTCGAAGCGAGAACCTGGTTGCTCGAAGTCAACGTCAACCACAAGCGTACCTTAGCATTGTACCGTCAAAACGGCTTCCAACCCCTAGCACAAATGACTTACTGGGCGATCGCCCCCGAACTCCTCGAACAACTTGCCCAGCACGAACCCGAACTCCCCAACCTCCTCCCCGTCAGCAATGCCGATGCCAAACTCCTCTACCAACTCGATACTGTTTCCATGCCCCCCCTCCTACGGCAAGTTTTCGACCGTCACATCAACGACTTTAAACAAAGTCTTTTTGGCTCGGTGTGTCAGCAAATACAGCACAGTTTAGCCAGCAGCGAAACCATCCGGGCTTACGTCTTTGAACCCCAGCGCAAAGCCGCCATTGGCTACTTTAGTCTCAAAGTTTGTAAAGATGGCACACAAGCCCACCAAGCCGAAATTACGGTTCACCCTGCTTACACCTGGCTGTATGCCGAACTCTCTTCCCAAATGGCGCAAATCGTCCAGAAATATCCCCCCCAATCCCTCCAACTCGCTTCCGCCGATTATCAGCCCGAACGCGAAGAATATCTCGAAAAACTCGGCGCACGACGCACCGAACATACCCTCCTGATGTCTCGTTCCGTCTGGCACAAAATTCGCGAAACCAAACCCCTCGAATCCTTACAACTCTCTGAAGTTCTCCAAGGCTTACAACCGCGTACCCCCATCCCCACCCGGATGTCTTTCAAATCCATCAAAGCCCTCCGCAACAAGCATGACTCCCACTCTTCCCCTGGTGAAACGCAAAACCATCAAGATTCCTCCCAATCCAATAACCCCCCCGAAGCTCAGTTGTAGTCATTTGCTCTTGATTTATTGAGGAGAGAGAAGCAAGTAATTCTGGTTCCTTAGTTCTACCAAGGGACGCAACCCAGAAGCGAAGCCCTTGATTGATATCCCCGTAAAATGTACGTCAGTCTTGACCCCAAAAACTCATGCAGCGCATCGCCGCGTTAGGACTCGATATTGGCAGCAAACGCATCGGGGTCGCTGGATGTGACGGCTTAGGGCTGCTCGCCACCGAAATTACTACTATTCAGCGCCGCAGTTTTCCCCAGGATATCGAAACCCTAGGTCAAATCGTCCAAGAGCGAGAAGTCGAAATTCTTGTTGTCGGTTTACCCTACTCCTTTGACGGCACTCTAGGCAAACAAGCCCGTACTATCCAAAAACTAGCCAAACGCTACAGCAACGCTCTCAATCTCCCTGTCGAATACGTCAACGAGCAACTCACCTCTTTTGCCGCCGAAGAAGCCCTTAAAGCCCAAAATATTGCTCCTTCTCGCCACAAAGCTCTCATCGACCGCAAAGCCGCCGCTATCATCCTTCAGCAATGGCTCGATGAGCGACGGAGTTAACGTCAGTTCGGGTTAAGACCATTTTTCGACTTGATTTCACGAGTGAATAGGCGTTACAGCCAACAGGAAAATTAGGGTTTTAGCTTATCCTGAATTCACGTTAAATTCAATATCTTCAAACGACTATCGATCGCGCACTCATCGCGGCTTCTCGTCGCAATCTCTCGGCAATACGAAACATCTCTTGTCCGGCGTGTAAATAATGCTCGTCGTAATTCAAGGAAAACCATTCTAACTCGTTCAAACCGTCTCCCATCTGATTAAGACAATAATATAAATTAGCGGCTGTTCCTGCGACAGTAGCTGGATTGGGTTGAGAACGAAAGCGGCGTTGAGCTTCATTAAAAGATTCCCGGCAATCTTCGAGATATTCTTGGAAATTTCCCATCAAGACATCATCAAAGGGATCGGCAGACAAAGCCTCAATTTGAGTGTTGAGGGATTGCAGAATGGATACCACAACCCGACTCACAGGGAGATAAACTTGTTTAAACCAACGCTGAATCGCGGCATCTGCATCCTTAGCCGTTTGTTGAGGGCGGTAATGGGGGGGAGTTTGGGGGTTAATTTCGCGGTCGTAGTGGCGACGACGCTGAGAATCCCCCAATACCTCATAAGCTGCATTCAAACGCACGATAGTTTCGTGACTCGAACGCTCGGTTTGACTGTCGGGATGAAACTGTTTGACGAGATGGCGATAGGCTTGTTTGATTTCCGTGGGGCTGGCGTTGGGCTGTACGCCGAGAATTTCGTAGTGATTGGGCGATCGCATAGTCCCTAATTTAATAAAACTGGTTGTCGCTGTTCTAAGTCTTGAAACAAGGGGGTGCTGAGATACCGTTCCCCAAAACTCGGTTGGATCGTGACAATCAGCTTGCCTTCGTTTTCTGGGCGTTGTGCTACCTGAATCGCCGCACACAAAGCTGCCCCTGTAGAAATCCCCGACAAGATACCTTCTTCGCGAGCTAATCGTCGTCCGTAGGCGATCGCGTCTTCATCACTCACCGCGATCGCTTCGTCAATTAAATCCACATTCAACACATCGGGAATAAACCCCGCCCCAATGCCCTGAATTTTGTGGGGGCCTGGTTTTCCCCCCGATAATACCGGACTATTTGCTGGTTCTACCGCGATCGTTTTCATCCCTGGTTTGCGCTGCTTGATCGCCTCGCTCACCCCAGTAATCGTTCCCCCAGTTCCCACTCCCGCAATCAAAAAGTCAATCTCGCCGTCCGTATCTTCCCAAATCTCCTCAGCCGTCGTCTCGCGGTGCATCTGTGGATTCGCTGGATTGCGAAACTGTTGCAAAGTATAAGCATTCGGCGTACTATCCACAATCTGCTGCGCTCGCCGAATACAGCCACTCATCCCCTCGCTACCGGGAGTTAACTCTAACTGCGCCCCATAAGCCCGTAACATGGCTCGTCGCTCGTTACTCATGGTCTCCGGCATCGTCAAGATTAACTGATATCCCCTAGCCGCCGCCACCATCGCCAGCGCAATCCCCGTATTTCCCGATGTCGGCTCCACCAAAATCGTCTTCCCCGGTTCGATTAAGCCGTCGGCTTCGGCAGTATTAATCATATTGAGACCAATCCGGTCTTTCACTGACGCGGAAGGATTCATGCCTTCGAGCTTCACGACAATGCGTGCAACACAACCTTCCGCTTGGGGAATACTATTCAACTGTACTAAGGGAGTACGGCCAATTAATTCGGTAACATTCTGAGCAATTCGCATGGCTTCGCTGGATAAATCACTGGTTCACAAGGTCGCGAGGAGGCAACGGCTTGTGTGTCTAGTATAATATCCCGTTTCACCGCTTGACTTTGTAGGTTGATCGCAGGACATCGCGAGGCTGCAATATTTCGCTTCATTCTGTAGCCCTCACCCCAAGCCCCACTCCTAATCTAGTCCGCTCTCGGCGGACTTTGCCGCGTTAGCCCAGGATTTTAATCCGTGGGCGGTTTATGGGATAGACGGTACATCGCGCACCGAATTTGGTATAGTACTACGAACAAGCATTAGGACATTGCGTAGGGTGGGCATCGCCCACCATCTTTAGGTTTGAGCCTTTGTGCTATGTCTCAAGCCACGAACGTAGCGCTATATCATCTCCCACGGAAGATGGGCTTGTATCGCCAATCTCACAAAAAATAACCCCACTCTACCAGAGCAGGGTTAAGACAATTTAGTTCAAGTTATGGACAGTTAACTGTTCTACCTTAGAAGGTGAAGGTTGTACGCAAAGTACCGATAACTGCCGGGTTACTGTTGTTGTTTTGGTTCGGACGAGTCAACCAAATCACACCCGGAGTGATGGAAATATTGTCGGAAACTTGGTACTTGTAGAAGCCTTCTAAGTGCCAGCCATCATCGAGGCGGAACTGAGTCCGGTCTAAACCGTTGGTTTGTAAGCCGCGCAGAGAAGGTTGAATACCAGCGAAGAAACCGAGTAAGTTACCTTCTTTACCAAGGTCAGGTAAAGCTAGACCTAAGCCATAAGACCAGATATCAGCATCACCGCGCTGTATCAGAGTCGCATCGGTTTTGGTTGCAAAGCCACTAACGGATAACCAATCAGTCGGACGGAAAGCGATTTGAGCGCCGTAGGAGTTGGTGACGGTTGCACCCGAACCACCAACAGTTGTACCCGCTAATACACCACCGTTATTTAAAACGCCCCAAGGGTTGTTCGCTAAGTAGCTACCGACAATGCCTGTACTTGTAGTCCCTCCACCGTAAATTGCGCTACCTGTACCGTGGTAACCGTGGACATAAGTTAAACCAACAGCGAAGTAGTCAAAGAGGTTGAAGTTAACTTGACCCAAGGCTGCATAGTCACCATTGAATAAACCTGAACCTTGACCAGGATTGGGATGTTCACCTGCCAAATAACCTAAAGTTACCGTACTAGGGCCGAGGATGGATTCAATAGGGGAGAAGCCAAAGCTAATCGCTGCACCAGCACCACCACCAATCCGGAAAATTGGGTTCTCAGAGGCGAAGGTGGATAGTGCGCCGTTACCACCGTCGTAGTCTTCAAAGTAGGGATTCGTTGTAGGAGCAATGTCACTCCAAATACCACCGTTAGCAGCAATATAGACGTAAGAGTTGTCTACACCCAAGGAGTTGATACCTTCAAACGGGAAGTAGTAAGCTAACCAATCAATTTGAACGTCATTGCCACTACCAGGGAATAAGTTAAAGGTTTGATAACCTTCAGAAGTCCTGGTATTTGCGTTAGTTCCAGCACCGTTAAACGGTAAAGAACCATAGTTGAAAGCACTCAAATTCCCCGCAGCCAGACGAGTAACCAACCGATCGCGTCCACTGAAGCTAGTATTTAAGGTTAAGCGAACGCGATCGCCGAAGATAGCGTTGTCAACCCCTTGAACAACACCGTTAACACTATTGGTATCAGTGAAGTCGCTAGTTAAAGCGAAAATCACTTCCCCAGTCAGTTTGGTGGTTGTGGAGAATTGGTTGTCTTCAAGGAAAGCGGTACGGGCTTCTAAGTTATCGACGCGAGTACCGAGGGTAGCGAGTTCTGCTTCAAATTCAGCCAGGAGACGACGCAAAGTTTCGAGGTCGTCGCGGGTTACGAAGTCGGCGGTGGCAGAAGCGATTAAGCGCTCGATTTGGTTCAAGCAAGCGTTTAAACCGGCGGCAAATTCGTAACGAGTTAAGGGACGATTACCACGGAAAGTGCCGTTGGGATAACCGACTAAGCAGTCGTAACGACGAATCAGGTCATCTAAGGCTTGGAATGCCCAGTCGTTCGGGGAAACATCGCGGAACTTGGATGCGCCTTGGACGCTTTGATTGAGGGAGTTACCGCCTTCGTTGCTATAGCGGTTAACTTCTTGGAGAATTTCAGCGTCGCTGGGAGTTTGCGCGATTTCACCGACGGGTAATTCGGCGGCTGTGTCGAAGTTCAGGGTCTCCGGAGGAGCAACTTCGAGGCTCGGTTGTACGGGAGTTACTGCTTCGTTGCTAACGGCAACATCTAGAGTTTTAGCTTCGTCAGCTTTAACGCCAGCTAAAGCGATGTCGTCGTTGGTTTTGACTTCGGTTTTGATTTCAGTAACTTGGGCTTGAGCCGCTTCGGTTAAAGCGGTATCGATCGATACGGGATTTTCGGCTGCGATCGCCCCAGAAGATGCCACGAGAGTTGCAATCAACGCAGCAGGGCTAACAGCTTGAAGTTTCCAAAGTAATTTAAACATCTCTACTTTTTCCTCACACCTTTAATTTAGTAAGAGTTGTTTTCAGAATTTTTAGATTCGGCTATCTGGCTATTATACACTACCTGATTCTTGGTGTTGCATAAATCATACTTTGTTTATCTTTTCACCGGAATAGCTAAATTTTTCTAATCAAGGTCACTGTTCCTACATATAACTATCCGCTCTTACCTAAAGCTTAGGCATCCTTACAAAGGATAAAACTTTAAAAGTAAGAGCGGTCTAGCGGGTCTACCTATCGAAACCTGACTGCCGGGAGGAACTCTAGTTCGCCAACTCCCAAGCAAATCTTAATTTGCTCTTGACCTGTCTCTAAAATATTAAGGTTGAGAGAAGGCTCCTACAGAACAGCCCCGGCGCACAGCCGGATTGTATCGATGGGTTGACCCATAATTTTACTACTATCGCTCATGGGCATCACCTCCTAAATGTTCACTAAAACAATCGAACTACAGGTTGATTTAGACAAAGCTAATTTAACCTTGCATTTACGATAGCACAAGCTACTCAAAGCGGTGCGGTTTGACTCAAAAAAATCCCCCAACTGTTGCTGGGGGAAAGTTTGGAATGTAAATTAACTAATTTGGAGAATTTCTTACAGAGCGTTACCGCGAGGTAATACCTCCTCAGGGAATTCAAAGTTTTTGTGGGGTTGGTCTGTGGGAGCTA
>JAWQFT010000172.1:0-10062 GCA_035968055.1 Jaaginema sp. PMC 1080.18
GGGTTCAGGGGGGCTAGTCCCCCTGAAAAACCAACGATACAGACCAGTTAATTTCAAAAAACGAATCCAAATTGGTCATCCTGAACTCAGATTGGGTTAGAATTTCTGGCGTTGTGTATAAGCAGTAGCCCGTGGGAGAGGGGTTTGGGGTGAGGGCTAAAACCCGCCCCTGGATTGAAATCCGGGGCAACAATCCACACCCCACTGCCTACTTACCCAAGACTCACTCCCTTCTTCATTAAGACGTATGAATCGCCTCATTTTCCGGATTTACCAACCGGGATAACTTCTGCTTAATCTGCAAATCGAAAACCTCCCACTTCAACTTCGCAAACTGAGCATTATCGTTATAACCCCCCAAAAACCCCAAAGGAATCTCAAAACCCCCCGCAAAATCGCGACCTCCGCCAAAATAACGCCCTTGAGCATCGTGACCCAACGCTTCTTTTATAAACTCATCGGGGTCTAAAGTTAGCTTCGTGGTTCGCAACGATCCGATCGCGACTTCGATATCTTCTTCCTCATCGTGAACAATGCCATACACCACCGCCGTATGCACATTTTCCTCCGTCACCAGGAAATCTGCCGCTTGGGGAATGGCATCGCGGTCGTCGTAGCGCAGATAGCCCACTCCCGCGATGGAAAAGTTATTCTGCATCACGCGGTTTTTCAGCGATCGCTCAATTGCATCCATCACCCGACGCGATCGCGAAGATTGCAGTACCGTATTCAGTAATTGCGAGTTACAAAAACGACTCAAAAACGCCGCCGCTAACCAATCCTCTTCTTTAGCCTGCATCAGTTGACTGGTATCCGATCGCAAACCGTGCATCAACGCTGTCGCACATTTAACGTGCTTTTCATTGTTGGGGTTGAGTTTGAGCATCCCGGCTTGGATATACTGAGTCACAATCGTCGCCGTTGACCGGGTATGAGGGCGCAGATCGCTAAATTCAGCTTTAACGTTACCTTGATAGCTATGGTGGTCGATCACAGCAACCGTAGGAATACGAGCTTGTTCCAGCCAAGGCTTGAGATGACTGGTTGTTCCCTGACCATCAATGAAAACACTGCCTTGATACACCGAAAAATCCCGGTCTTTAAGAGTTTGAACCCCCCACCGTTGGGCAGGAATTCCGGTCAGTCTAACTAATGTGACATTTTCTTGGTGAGAAAGCGTCCCCGCATAGACAATATCCGATTGAATATCAAACTGTTGAGCAATCAAACGATAAGCCCAAGCACTGGATAAAGCATCGGGGTCGGGAAAGTCCTGAATAACCACAATATGGCGCTCGTCGCGGTGATTTTCCAGAGTTTGACGTAAAGCCTTAACTACCGCTTCGATGGCAATACGGGGCGATAAAGATTCGTTGGTGTCATCGGCGGGATCGTCAGAATCAGAAGGCAAAAAATGTTGAGTTTGGTCGTCCACGCTGTTATTACTATAAAAAAGTGCATCAAAAATCCAGGGCGATCGCGTTCTTTTCTCAATTCGCGATCGCGGAGTCGATAAATTTGTTATTTACAGTTTTAATATTAAATAAAGATTTCAAAGTCCGATCGCGTATTTTTTCCATTCTTGGTTGCGACCGCTTTTGACATAACGAGCGATTTCAAAATGCAAACTGCTGTAAGGACGACGCGGCGTATTTTTCAAAAACATTTTCGCCTCTTCCGGAGTCCGGTTGCCTTTATTCACATTACAGCGCACACAAGCCGCCACCAGGTTGTCCCAAGTTTCTTTCCCCCCACGCGATCGCGGTATCACATGATCGAGAGTCAAACCCTCACCGCGATAAGCACAGTATTGACAAGTATGGTCATCTCGCTCTAGTATGTTCCTTCGGGTTAGAGGAATTTCTTTATACGGAACGCGCACATAGTAGCGCAGCCGGATTACAGTAGGTAAAGGAAACTCCGTGTAGACGAACTTTTCGTTATACTCTAACTGTTCTGCCTTACCTTTGAGGATCAGAATTACTGCCCTACGCCAACTCGTGAGATTAAGGGGTTCGTAGGAAGCATTCAAAACCAGAACCTTACTCATCAGATTAATTTTGCGTAAAATATTACCACGAATGGTAACACAGTCAAGCCTTGAGGGGTATCGCTTCACTAACAATTGTTAAGGCAACTTTTAGCAATCTCACAACCTTGCCCTCTCGCCAACTGACCCCAATATTGCCATAGCTGAAATACCCCCAAATCCGCTACAATCGATGTCTCACGTCCATCGATCGAGAGTCTCACAAGCCATGAGTTATTTTCCCAAAGTCTTTCGTTTCAGCTTCCTTGTCTGTGTCGGTTTACTACTCAGCATACTCATCGCTTGTGGTTCGAGTTCCCCCTCCACAGCAGGAACAGAAATCGAATTTTGGACGATGCAACTCCAGCCCAAATTTACCGATTACTTCAACGACCTCATCGCCGAATTTGAAGCCGAAAACCCCCAAACCAAAGTGCGTTGGACGGATGTACCTTGGGAAGCGATGGAAAACAAAATCCTCAACGCCGTTTCTGCTAAAACCGCCCCCGATGTCGTCAATCTCAACCCCAACTTCGCCTCCCAACTCGCAGCCCGCAACGCCTGGCTAAACCTCGACGAACAACTCTCTGATACTGAAAAACAAGAATATCTCCCCAAAATTTGGCAAGCCAGCAGCATCAACAACCAAAGCTTCGGCATTCCCTGGTATCTCACCACCACCATCACCATTTACAACCAAGACATCCTCAAAGCAGCAGGCATCACCCAACCCCCCGCTACCTACGCCGAATTAGCCGACGCTGCCCAACAAATCAAAGATAAAACTGGAAAATACGCCTTTTTTGCCACCTTTGTTCCCAGTGACTCTGCCGAAGTCCTCGGTTCTTTAGTCCAGATGGGCGTTACCCTAGTCGATGACCAAGGCAAAGCCGCTTTCAACACCCCCGAAGGTGTAGCCGCTTTTCAATATTGGGTCGATCTCTACAAAAAAGGCTTACTCCCCCCCGAAGCCCTCACCCAAGGTCATCGTTTCGGCATCGAACTGTATCAAGCCGGAGAATCCGCCTTATTATCTTCTGGGGCGCAATTTTTCGACGCAATTGAGACGAATGCCCCCAGTATTGCCGCCGTTTCCGCCGCAGCCCCCCAAATTACGGGGAAAACCGGGAAGAAAAATGTCGCCGTCATGAACTTAGTTGTGCCTCGTGATACCGACAATCCTGACGCTGCCGTTAAATTCGCTCTTTTTGCCACAAACTCCGACAATCAACTCGCTTTTGCTCAAGCTGCCAACGTCTTACCCTCCACTGAGGCTTCTATTGACACGATGATTCAAGATATCAATCAAAAAAGCGATGCAGCCGCGATGGAAAAAGCCCTACAAGTGAGTGCTTCTCAACTGTCTGAAGCTGAAGTCCTGATTCCAGCAATGAAAAATCTCAATGTCTTACAAAAGGCGATTTACGAAAACTTGCAAGGGGCAATGTTAGACCAAAAAACCGTCGAACAAGCGGTAAGCGATGCCGCAGCGACTTGGGATAGTGCATCATAGTCTATCCCATTAACCCGCCCGCAGATTAAAATAGGCGGGCTAATATTACAAAACAAAGTCCGCCTTTGTGGACTAGAAAATAGTATTTCGGTGCGTTACGCTACGCTAACGACACCCTACTGCCGTGACACACCTAAAATGAGGCTATAAGTAGGGTGGGTTAGGCGGTTAAAACCTAAGCTATGACTGCGATTGGGCAATCCGCCGTAACCCACCGCTTAAGCTGTGTCACGCCACTACCTAAACTGATATAGATTATCCATAAAAGCATCTCGTGCATAGCCATAACCAAACAGAGGTGAAGTGGGTAGATAAGATTCATTTACCCAGTCATTATTTTCTGCTTCTGTGTTAGCTACACTGTTCCAATAAGCTTCCCAAGCTGATTTTATTCTCCACTGTTCCCTTGGAATTAAGCTCATAATGTTAAATTACCAATTCAATCAATCCCAACCAAACCTCCAAAATCTTATTATTTTTACCGTCGATACTCGTCGCCACAATCGCCAATAACTTGATACAAATTGCGAGATTGACTAAAAACAGACTCTAATTTGTCGTAATCTTCTGGGATTAATTCAAACTCAAATACTCGCAAATTCTCGGCAATATTCTGAGAAACGCTCAATCTTGCCCCGACAATTGTTCCGGCAACTTGGGGTTGTTCGAGGACGTAGCGGACTGCGACGTTGGCAATGCTAACTTGGTGTTTGGCGGCAATTGTACTCAGAACTGAGAGTAATTCTTGGAATAACGACCAACCACCCCAAGCATCGACCATTTGCTTGTATTTGCCCAAGCTGGCGGTTTTTAAGTCCCGGCGTTTGGGTTCGGTTTGGTTGAGATAGCGATCGCTCAACAATCCCCCTGCCAATGTACCGTAAGCCAGGAGTTTGATATCATGCTCTTGGCAGAATTGCACCATATTTTGTAGAGGACGGCGATCGATGAGGGAAAATTGCACTTGATTCGAGACAATCTTAATCCCGGCTTCGGTAATGATTTTGAGGTGTTCGGTGTCGAAGTTGGTCAATGCCAGATGCTTGATTTTCCCTTCAGTTTGCAACTCGGCTAGATATTGCAAAGCGTCCAAATAGCCTTTGTCGCGATACTCCCACCAATGAAACTGCAACAAGTCCAGACTGTCTACATCCATACGTTGCAAAGAACGATTGATGTTTTTCTCAACCAAATCTTTGGTCATTTTGACAGGTCTTGGCACCCATTTGGTAAACGCTTGTAAGTCCTCAAGTGCCTCTTCCCCGCGTTTTTGCAGCAGTTGACGACGAAATTCCCCAATAAAGTCTTCTGCGGGGCCGTAATGGTCGGCTAAGTCCCAGGTAGTCAAGCCAGCATCATAATAGTCAAACATATTTTGGATCGCGGTTGCCGGATTGATGCGACCGTGGGCCCCGGAAACTTGCCACATTCCGTTAACGAGGCGACAGATATCAAGGTCGGGGGTAAGTTGTTGATGGGTCATTTCAGCGATCGGCGCTATCACGGTCACGTTTACCCGATAGTTTACGGGTTATTGGTTATTTGTTTCCCAGATTTTGCGGGAGGTGTTGTTCCACAAAAAGAAAGTCAGAAACTTTCGTCTACAGACAGAATGAACTCTCAAAATCGCTCAATGAAAAGTCATTACTTTTCTTCTCCAATCCCTAAATCCCGGCGACTTTGCTTGAGTTGATGCCATAAATTCTTGATTTGTTCGTAAGCACTTTCCGTCGAAATCTTCCCGGCTGTTTCGAGATTGCAAATATAGTTAACTCGTTGAGCAAATTCTTGTAAATTGGCGTTAAAAACTAAGTTGGGTGGAGAAAATTTACCATGATAGGTCATGCGAGGGTAAAGCATATTTTGTTTTGCCGGGTCGGGGCGATCGTTCGGGTTAGCCATAATTAACTCCTAGATTTTGATGGATTTTAATCAGTGATTGCAGGTAGTAGTATCGCTGTATTTAAATATTAGGCTCGAACTATTAACACTCCCCGTTTGACTGATTCACACTTCTATTATCTATTTCCTAAGATAAGCTTTTAATTTTACTGAATTAAGATGTTTTAACCGTCTTATTAAGGGCGCGGCATTAAATGTCTTTAGCTTTTGCTTTAAACTCATAAATAATCAGGGCTAGACCGATCGCCTATGCTCAACATTATAGTATAGGGAATGACTCACTTCCTGTGACCGCGAAGGAGGTCTTGGGGTTGGGGGAGTGCGGTGTATTGCCGCTCTCAATAGACGAGGTTTTCTGGCTTCTCAAATCCCACTTTCTGATAAGCTAGTTCTGTTTTTAGCGACGGTATTGGTTTACTCAAGGGGTTGTGTTTATGTCCAAAGGCGAAAAACTTTACGAAGGCAAAGCCAAAATTATCTATGCCACAGAACAACCAGATATTTTGCTGGCTTGCTTCAAAGATGATGCAACAGCCTTCAATGCCCAGAAACGGGGTCAAATCCCAGGTAAAGGTGAAGTCAACTGCCAAATTAGCGCTTGGCTGTATCAATATCTCGCAACCCAAGGCATCCCAACCCATTATATCGACCAACCCACAGCCACCCAAATGCGGGTTAAGGCGGTTAAAATTGTACCGTTAGAGGTAGTGGTTCGCAATATCGCGGCGGGGAGTTTGTGTCGTCAAACGGGGTTACCGTTGGGGAGAGTGTTATCTCAACCGTTAGTCGAATTTTATCTCAAAAACGATGAGTTAGGAGACCCACTACTCACTCGCGATCGCATCTTACTTCTCGATATTGTAACCCCCGACCAACTCGACCAACTCAAAACTCTAGCACTCAGCATCAACCAACACTTGAGCGAATTTTTTAACGCTTGCGGGATTACCTTGGTAGACTTCAAATTGGAATTTGGTTTCGATCGCGACGGCCAACTACTGCTCGCCGATGAAATCAGCCCAGATACCTGTCGTTTGTGGAATCGCGACGAAAGCGATCCCGAAAAACGGGTCATGGATAAAGACCGCTTTCGCTTAGACCTCGGACAGATTGAATCTGCCTATCGACAAGTGTTAAAGCGGGTGGGTGAGACATTTTCCCAGCAAAATGCGAAATAACCCCATAGAATCTAGATTGATTTAAAACTCTATTTTTTGGTGTGTGGACGTGATTAAAGATATTAAGACTATGGCCTGGCTACGAATTGTAACAAGTTTGGCGGTGGTAGCCGCGATCGCAGCCCAGCAACCCGCCAAAGGCGAAACCCAATCTTCTGATTTTGATGCCGAGACAGCAACTTCAGAAGTTGTCCCCGTCTCGACTGCTGAAGAGGAAGCCGTTGTCATTGCCTCAGAAACCCTCACTGATGCTCCAGATGAGCCAAAAACCAAAACCTTCGCAGTCGAAGCCGTTCCCGAAATTACCGAGACTTTACCCGAATTTTCTAGCACAGTTTCCTCAACGGCCCTCAACCCTGATGCAACTGGCGACAAAACCCCAAAGCAAGTGAGCCAAACTCCCACCCAATCCTCTGAGGTGGCGGCTTCCTTAGCCCTAGAGGTAGAATCTACCGTTACTCCTGTCTCTAACTCTCCCGCTTCGGTTGCTCAACAACCCGGGCCCAGCATTCCTGAGTTTGACGAAGATGCCGTTCCCGTCGTGCCGACTCCCCCCATTCAACCGAATGAAGAAACAACCCCTCCGAGTGTTGCCGAACCTCGCGTTCTCGTGAGTGAATTGGCAATCGATGGGACAACCGATCCCGAACTGCTCGATGAGATTTATCGCGTCATTAGCACCCAACCGGGAAGACCGACGACGCGATCGGCATTACAAGAAGATGTCAACCAAATCTTTGCCACGGGTTTCTTTTCTAATGTGACGGTTATTCCTGAAGACACGCCTTTGGGGGTTCGCATTACTTTTGTCGTCGAACCCAATCCCGTGGTGCGGCGCGTTGAAGTGGACACGGCTACCGGAAATGAAAACCGCGTTTTACCCCAAGAAGTGGTGGATGAAATTTTCGGGGGGCAATACGGCCAAATTCTCAACTTACGTCGCTTCCAAGCCGCAATTTTGCGCTTGAATGAATGGTATCAAGAAAATGGCTACGACCTCGCTCAAGTGGTGGGTGCGCCCGAAGTCTCCGATGAGGGGGTTGTGCGTTTGACTGTGGCAGAAGGGGTGATTGAGAATATCCAGGTGCGCTTCTTCACCGACGAAGACGAACCCGTAGATGGTAAGACCCGACCCTTTATTGTGACGCGGGAAGTGGAACTGAAGCCGGGGGATGTCTTCAATCGTCAAACGGCACAACGGGATTTAGAGCGGGTTTTTGGTTTGGGGATTTTTGATGATGTGCGTTTTTCTTTCTCCCCAGGAGAAGACCCCAGTCAAGTGGTAGTCAATGTGGATGTGGTGGAAGCCAGTACCGGGTCGATTGCGGCTGGGGCTGGGTTTAGTTCGGCGAGTGGCTTGTTTGGGACGGTCAGCTATCAACAACAAAATTTTGGCGGTAATAACCAAACTTTGGGGGCAGAATTACAAATCGGTTTCCGAGAGTTTTTATTCGACGTGAGTTTTACCGATCCTTGGATTGCTACGGATCCCAATCGCTTGTCTTATACCCTGAATGCTTTTCGTCGGCGTTCGATTTCCCTGATTTTTGACGAAGGCAATCCTGAAATTCGTTTACCCAATGGCGATCGCCCCCGCGTGGTTCGTACAGGTGGTGGTATTGTTTTCGCCAAGCCTTTATCGGACGGGCCGTTTGATGATACCCCGTCTTGGATAGTTTCTGCCGGAACGGAATTCCAAAGTGTGGCGCTTCAGGACGGAGACGGCGATCGCAGTCCTCGCGACCAACTGGGTAATTTACTTTCGTTCAACGATAGTGGCAAGGACTATCTCTTATTCCTCAAATTAGGGGCAAGTAGCGATCGCCGCAACAACGCCTTCCAGCCGACTAGCGGTTCTTTGATTCGCTTGGCAATGGATCAATCTGTTCCCATCTCCGGCATCTTCATGAACCGCGTCCGGGGCAGTTACAGTCAATACGTTCCGGTAGAATTGACTAACTTTGCCCAAGGTGCAGAAACCATAGCCTTCAATATCCAAGGCGGTACGATTATCGGAGATTTGCCTCCTTACGAAGCTTTTGCCCTAGGCGGTGCTAATTCAGTACGCGGTTACACTGAAGGCGGTGTGGGTAGCGGTCGTTCCTACGTCCAACTCACGGCGGAATATCGCTTTCCTCTCTTTAATATTAGTCAATTTGGCGTGGGTGGAGCGTTATTCGTTGATTATGCCTCGGATTTAGGCACAGGCGATAATGTCCCTGGCAATCCCGCCGGAATTCGCAATAAACCGGGGAGCGGCTTAGGCTACGGTTTGGGCGTGCGCGTCCAGTCTCCCCTCGGCCCGTTGCGTCTCGATTACGCTATCAATGACCAAGGAGATAGCCGCATTCACTTTGGGATTGGAGAACGGTTCTAAGTTGGTTGTTGGTTGTTGGTTGTTAGTTATTTGTTGTTGATTGTTGGTAACTGAAAATCCCCCGATTGCCGACTGCCGATTGCCGATTGCCCAAAATACTGATGACTGTTGACTGTTGACTGTTAACTGAAAAAGCTGCCCCTTAATCGCTGTTAACTGAAATGCCATACACCCTCCAAAAACCTCTTGAATGTACGGGAGTCGGTTTGCACTCCGGAGCGGAGATTACCGCTCGTCTTGTGCCGGAAACGGCAAAAACAGGGCGTTATTTTGTGCGAACTGACCTGCCGCAAAAACCTCGGATTCCGGCTAATTTGGCGACGGTGCATCAAACTACACTTTCGACGGAACTTAAGGCCGAAGATGCCACTATTCGCACAGTAGAGCATTTGCTGGCGGCGTTGACGGCGTTAGGGGTAGAAAACGTCAGAATCGAGGTTAATGGGTCAGAAGTGCCGTTATTGGACGGTTCGGCAAAGCCTTGGGTGGAGGCGATCGCGTCGGTGGGGGTGACTCCCGATTGTGCTGCTTATCTCAAAGCGTCTTCTCCCCTAACCGAACCCATTACGGTGTACGAAAAAGATGCTTTTGTGAGTGCGATTCCCTCACCCCAATTGCGCTTTAGTTACGGTATTGATTTTCCTAATTATGCGGCGATTGGGCAACAGTGGTGGAGTTGGCTGCCGTCTGTTGAAGATTTTAGCAGTGCGATCGCCCCAGCGCGAACGTTTGGTTTTGCCGACCAAATCGAACAATTGCGCCAAGCAGGGTTAATTCAAGGGGGCAGTTTGGATAATGCTTTGGTGTGCGATAATGAGCGCTGGCTGAATCCTCCTTTGCGTTTTGATTGCGAACCAGCGCGTCACAAAATGTTAGATTTACTGGGAGATTTAAGTTTATTAGGAAGTATCCCACAAGCTCATTATTTGGCTTATAAAGCGAGTCATAAGTTGCACGTTCAGTTAGCTCAAAAAATTAGCGAGTTAGTTTAACTTTTGGCTCGTAGTCAGACCTTCAGGGCTGATTTTCTTCCCCATCTCCCCACTCCTCCCTCTCTCCCCCC
>JAWQFT010000173.1:0-9937 GCA_035968055.1 Jaaginema sp. PMC 1080.18
CTACCCCTCAGCCGACGGTTGCTGTTACCCCTTCTCCCCCCACTGCATCCTCTCCAAAACGCGGTCTGGTCGTAGCAGCAGCTGGTCTCCTAACTTTGGTAGGAATTGGGTTTTTAGGTTACGGATTGTTTGCCCCCAAACAGGATACAGAACCCGAAGTCGTTTTATCGCCTTCTCCGTCTCCTTCGGTGAGTCCTACTACCCCAACACCCCTACCATCAGCGTCACCGTCGCCATCACCCAGTCCCTCTGCCAGTCCCAGTCCTACTCCTACACCTTCTCCGACTCCCTCACCCTCACCCTCTCCTTCTCCCTCTCCTCCACCCTCTCCTCCTGGTAATGTCCCCGTACCCATATTCCCCTTGGGAACATCCCAAAGTGAAGTCATCCAAGCCTTGGGAGAACCGACTTACAACCGTAAGGGTTATTTTCCCAATACCCGCGCAGTGGCCTATGAAGATTATGGCGAAGAAATTAGTTTAGGGTTTATTTTCGATAGCGAAACGGGACGCTTGCGCCAAAGCGAAGTGTCTTTTGATTCTACCGTCGCGATCGCGCCTATAGAAACAACTCTCACGGCTTTACTTGGCAATCAACTGCCTGAAGTTCCCCGTCAGAGTTTAGCCGCCGTGTACAATCGTCAAACGGATTTACGTTCCTTTTCAGCAGGAGACTTGCAGGGATTGATTCAACGCAACCGACGCGATCGCATTTATATGGCGGTTTGGGAACGCAGTTTTCGTTGAAGGGGGATTCTCCTGGTTTTGCTGTTGTTGTCTTTGGCGTTCGCGGGTTTCCTGTTTGACATGACCGTGCATCACCGCTTGTTGCAGCTTCATAAAGGCAGTGAAATCTTGGCGATCGTAACGGGTGGTTTGTAACAGCATTCTGAGGTGTTGTTCGGCTTCTGAGGGCAACCAACCGGTGGAAAGGGCGTGTCTGACAATATCTTGAATGGACAGCATGGCGATTTTTCCTGGCAGAGAAAATTGGACTTATTTAGTTATGGTTTTGAGCCGGACATTTTTCGCAAAATTTATCCCAGAATTTACTGAGAAGGTGCGGGGCTTTCTTGAAACTTCCTTAAAATTGACCGCGAAAATACAGATCGTGTGATACGGGCGCTCTTCAGCAAGCTCTAACTCAAGAGGTATTTTTGGGGAATATCATTGACTGTACAGCATTTTTGAGTATATATAAGGTTTATGTAGCATTCTTGGGGATATATATCCATCAGATGTCTTTAAAAGTGATTTTCCTTCATAAACCCATACTAATTCACGCTCATGACAAGAAATATCTTAGAAGCAGGGACGCTCAAAAAGTACGATGAGTACGGCTATACAGAACTTCCTTATGAAATCGGTCAGCTTACTGCTGAAGATTTAGATGCAGTTGCAAAAGTGTTACAATTTGCGACCCAAACGAACCAAGCACAATTTTTGGCTCGACCTCCAGTACAAATTCAACAAATATTAGCTCAAAATTGTAGTTTCGGTTTATTTTGCGAAAACGATCTGATTGGCATTCGTTTATCGGGTTATCCTACCCTCGAAACGCTTTATTTACTCGATAATTTGCCAATTTCCTTTGAAGATAGCCAGCGACACGCTAGATTAACAGGATTAGTTATTTTGCCTCCCTATCGCAAACAAAAATTTGGCTCTTATCTAACTAAAATTAATCTTGAGCATTTGGCAAACCAAGGTAGGGATATCGTTTGGATGCTCATCTCTCCTTTTAATTATCCGAGTTTAAAACTGTTTTTAAAACTGGATTTTAAGATTTACAAATTGGTTAAACTTTCTCACAATCGCGAGCGATTTCTGCTCAAGTTTGAAACTTCGATCGAACCTCTAGCCATGACAGAAATTAAATTAGCTCATTTCCAAAATATAGCCCTTCAAACTGAGTTAATTGAGAGCGGCTGGGTAGGATATGCTGTGACCGAAAATCCTCTTGATTTTAATGTTATGTATGGGCGAGGAATGTTGTGCGATCGCAATTGATATAGCCCTAAACATCGGGGCGAGGGAGTTGTTAAAGATAGGGCTGAATCAGTTCGGTAATACCGCGATCGTCGAAGTTGTGAGCCAGTTCTAGAATTTTTTGCGAAAAGCCCCGATAGTCCTCAGATTCAGCTTGGAGGGCGTTGGCTTCGGTTTCGATTTGTTCGATATCGCCAATAGAAGCTGCCGCAAGGAAGCGTTGGAGAATCTCTAAGTTAGGAACTTGCCAGGTCGTCGGTTGCGGTGCGGGGGGAGTTGCTTCCTCGACCTTGGCTTCATAAAGCCACTCTAACTTGAGATAATGCCGTAAAAAGGAAAGTAATTGCGTCACTTCTACAGGTTTCGGTAAAAAGTCATTGCATCCGGCTTCAAAAGCGGAAACGCGATCGCGATTCAAGACACTGGCACTCGAAGCGATAATCGGTTGAGTATATCCTCGTTGGCGCAAACGGCGAATCATGCTGTTGCCGTCGAGTTTGGGCATAATCAGATCGGCAATAATCAAATCGGGTTGAAAGGTTTTAGTAACACTCAAACCCGTTTCCCCATTCAAAGCCGTGGCACAGTTGAAGCCCAAGGGTTGTAGCACTCCGAGTAAAACGTTGTGATTGGTTTCTTTGTCATCTACAATCAGGATTTGACGTTTTGGGCCTGCGTAGCCGATAATACGACCGCGATCGCTCTGACAACTGTTACTTGCCCATTCTGTGGCGATGGGAAACTCGACTTCAAAGGTAAAATGACTGCCTTCACCGGGAACACTACTCACCTCGATGGCAGACCCCATTTTCTCAAGAATTTCGCGGACAATGGTTAACCCCAGCCCCGTTCCTTCCGCACGAGCGGTTTTGCGTCCGACTTGCTCGAAGGGTTGAAAGATTTTATCGAGGTCTTCCGGCTGCATTCCTACTCCCGTATCGTGGATTGAGAAACTCAAAGATACCGTGGGAGGGGAAGCGACAAAGTTGCGATCGCGTACTAATACGGTAAAGGTGACGCTGCCTTCAGAGGTGAATTTCACCGCATTACCCAGCAAATTAATCAAAACCTGACGCAAGCGCTTTTCATCAGCCCGAATCCCCGCAGGTAGCTCGGAATCGCTGACATAGTTAAATTCAATGTGTTTTTGTTTAGCCCGAATGCGCGACATTTCCACAATACCGAGTAAGAACGCAGGCAAATGAAAGTCGTGGCTATAAAGCTCTAAACGTCGGGCTTCAATCTTAGCGAGATCGAGGATATCTTCAATTAAGTTGAGTAAGTGATTGCCGCATTGCTCGATTACTTTAACTCCTTGGCGATGCTCGTTCATATCTGGCGCTTGCTGCATAATCTGGGTATAGCCGAGGATGCCGTTGAGGGGGGTACGCAACTCGTGACTCATATTCGCCAGAAACTCGCTTTTGGCAAGGCTGGCGAGTTCTGCGGCTTCTTTGGCAGCTTTGAGATGTTTGGCAGCGGCGACTCGTTCGAGTTCTGCCCCACCCCTAGCGGCAAAAATCTGGAAGATGGATTCAAGGGTCGCGTTGGTTTCGAGGGGTTTGCTATCTAATACGGTTAAAATCCCGATCGCGTCCCCATTGCTGGAGCGTAGAGGCGTTCCCCAATAACTGTGGATTGGCCATTGAGCTAAATCGGGATCGTCGGGAAAAAGTTCGGCAACGCGATCGCAAGACAAGCAGATTTGATTGTTCTTTGGCACATCATCACAGGGCGTACCTGCGAGATTATATTCAAAGTTTTCTTGAAAGCGATCGTCGTGCCAAACGGCTAGGGTACGAGCGCGATCGCTATCTAGCAATTCAGCGATACAAACATAAGGCACTTGCAAAACTTGTGCTAATCGCTGCACCAGGTTTTGAAAAAATCCTTGACCTGTAAAAGAAGCGGTACTCTCGACAATAAAGCGTAGGGCTTCTTCGCGCTGTTTGCGATCGCTAATATCCCGCACAATCGCTTGAATCACCGGGCGATCGCCCCAATTTAAGGCAGTTAACCAAACTTCGGCTTGGAAAACACTGCTATCTTGCCGTTGATGCAGCCATTCAAAGCGTTGCGTTCCATGTTCGTAGGCTTGTTGAATTTTAGCACCCGCCGCCATCAGGGAATCTGTACCGTCGGCTTGATACGGGGGGGAAAGTTGGCTGGGATGTTTGCCGATAACGGCTTCTTTGCTGTCGTAGCCAAAAAGTTCGACGGTGGTTTGGTTACAGTTGAGAAATCCTTGGTCGTCGAGGATCATCACTGCGTCTTGTAAGCCGTCGTAGAGAGTGCGATATTTGGCTTCAGAAGTCCGTAATTCGATTTCGGCTTTATGGCGTTGGGCGGCTTCGATGGCTAAAATGACTAGGTTACCGAGGGATCGCGCAAAGCTTTCTTCCTCCATTGTCCACGTCCGGGGTGTGGCGGTATGTTCTAAACAAAATACCCCAACAACTTCATTATTGCGCTGTAAAGGAATTTCGAGTAGGGCAGTGATGTTGTGGGGAAGGAGATAATCTTCAAGTAGTTCTGCACAACGCGGATCGGTGTGACAGTCATCAATACTCAGGCTTTGGTGATTTTGTAGGGCTTGACGATAGCGGGGGTATTTTTGGATTGGGAAGTCGGGTTCGCGATTGTGGCGATCGCGACTGAGACAATAGTTATTGAGACATTGCCAATTGGTTTCGTATTTTTTGAGCCAAACGCTATTACGCTCGACTTGGAGGGCTTGAGCGCAGGTTCGGGTCAGTTTTTGGATGCTGGTGGTTAAGTCGCCTTGATGCAAGGTATTGTCGGCAGCAAGTTTGGCTAGAATCCAGTTTTGATTGCTGAGTTGGTAGTTTTTCTCTTTGAGGGCTTTTTCGGCAAGGACGCGATCGCTGATATCGGCGATGATGCCATAATAAGACAACGCTCCGGACTGAGAACGGCTGGCGGTGGCATCAATTTGCAGCCAGTTAACTTGATGATTTGGCTTAACAATACGGCATTCACAATGCCAGTTGGCTTGGTTTTCTAGGGCTTGGTTGAGAGAATACAGGTACTCTTGGCAGTCGTCTGGGTGAATGCGATTGACGAAGTAGGAGAAGTCTTCGGTAATTTCCTCAGCCCCAATCCCGGCAATATCAATAATGCGATCGCTCATATAATCTACAATCCAGCCCTCGTCTTGGTAAGTCAATTGATAAATGGCACTGGGGATTTGTGCCGCGATCGCAAAAAAGCGTTCTTCACTTTTTCTCAGGGAACGAGTTTGTTTCTCGGCATAGGTTTGCAGTTTTTGGTTGGCTTGTTCGAGTTGGGTTTGTATCCGGCGATGTTCGCTAACCGCAGCAAATAAGAAATAGGTACTCAAAGCCTTACTGTTAATAAAGGATTGCAATAACAGCAGCAAATCCAAGGTAGATTTGGCAATAGCGAACTTTTGCGCGAAAATACCGTAACCTTGGGCTGTAGCCAAGATTGCGAACAATAGACAAAAGCTCACTAACCCCGTTACCGCTCGTCCCTGGAAACGAAATGCCGCCCAAATCAACGGTAGTACCAGAATGTACTCAATGGGTTGACTCCCCAAAAAAGCCACGCAACTCAAGAGTAGTAAACCGCTAAAAACCAAAGCCGTTTCGAGTTTCTGCCAAGAACGAGCGTCGGGTTCTTGTCGATGGGGGTTGGGCTGCGTCCAAGTTATCAATAGCGGTGTAAATAATAAGATTCCGACACCATGAGATGACCACCCCGTGAGCCAAGTTTCCCAAAGCGTCTTACTTGAAGTCAAGGGAAGGCTGTATAAAGTCAATGTCGAGATTGTGGCACTCAACATCGGACTGAATACCACAGCCCCCAAAACAAACTTGAGGAGTTGTTGGGGATAAGTTAACCACATCGGAGAAGTCAGAAAGCGCCGCATTCCATAAGCTGCAACTCCGGTTTCAAGGACATTGGCGATCGCGAAACTGCTCGTTTTGACAAAATGGGTAACATCGGTAAAAGTCATCCCCACATTATCTAGGAGAAAACAACCGATAAAGACTGCCGCTAAGAAACGATAGCCCCCCCGCAGCACGATTACCAGCATCACACCTGCTGCCGGCCAGATTACAGCAACATTATTAGGAAGAATGGCAAAAGCTAAGGATAAACGCCCCAAAATGGCGTAAATTAGCGCTGAAACCCCGATTGCTAGTAAGGTTTTCGGGCGGAGTCGCGATCGCTGCAAGCCGACAATCATGACAGCATTTCTCCTCAAATTAGGGGTAGCTTCAGATAAAACGTTGTACCTTGTCCGAGAGTAGACGTTACTGCCAAATCGCCACCGTGACTTTCCACAATGGCTTGACGAGCAATAGTCAGTCCTAACCCCGTTCCTTTCCCAATCGGTTTGGTTGTAAATAGATGCTCGAAAACTTTTTGCTGAGTTTCTGGAGACATTCCCCTACCGTTGTCGCTAATTTCGATAACGATTTGCTCGGTAGTGCCATCAAAATAAGTTGTAATAGCGATGTGATTGGGATCGGCTTCAATCTCGCCATAACTTTTGTTTTCATTACTTTCTTCCAAAGCATCAATACTATTCGCGAGTAAGTTCATAAATACTTGATTTAACTGCCCTGGAAAGCAAGAAAATAGCGGAATACTGCCATAATTACGAATAACTTGAATTTCCGGTCTGTCGCTGTTCGCTTTAAGACGATGCTTGAGAATGAGTAGGGTACTTTCTAAGCCTTCGTGAATATCAAATTCTTCGCGCTGAAGGCGATCGGTACGCGAAAATGTCCGCATGGAGCGGCTAATTTCGGCGATGCGATCTGTTCCGGTTTTGAGGGATTGAATCAGTTGTGGAAAATCCTCAACAAGGTATTCTAAATCAATTTCTTCTGTTTTTTCGCGAATTGCCGCGACCGGATCGGGATAATATTGTTGATAAAGTTCCACTAAATCAATCAAGTCGATGGCATAGTTGTAAGCCGGACTGAGATTTCCAGCAATAAAACCTACAGGATTATTAATTTCATGGGCAATACCCGCGACTAACCCCCCTAAAGATGACATTTTTTCTTGGAGAATTAGTTGGGCTTGTATCGATTGTAATTGCTGAGTTTTTTCGGTGACTTTGGCTTCGAGATCGAGATTAACTTGACTCAGAGTTTTACTTTTTGCGGCGAGTTCTTGGGTAAGACGGCGTAATTTGAGGTGTAAATTAACTCTGGCTAAAACTTCAGCTTGTTGAAACGGTTTCGTAATGTAGTCAACAGCCCCTAAGCTAAAGGCTTTCATTTTGTTTTCTGTATCTGCCAAAGCCGTCATAAAGATTACGGGAATATCTTGGGTTTGGCGATTACTTTTGAGGTGACGACAAGTTTCAAAACCATCCATTTCCGGCATCATAACGTCTAATAATATTAAGTCGGGAGTAATTTCTGCGAGTTTTTGTAGGGCATCTTCTCCATTCCGCGCCACCAAAACCCGAAACCCCGAATCTTTTAAAAAGCCAAACAAAACTTTAAGATTCGTGGGATTATCTTCAACTAAAAGGACAGTCGATGAGTCGGCTTCAGGCATAATGCAAATTTTGTTCGGCAGGAAAATAATTAGATAAGAGGTGAGTTGCTTCAGTAACGCTCAAAGGTTTTGAAAATAAATATCCCTGGCCAAAATTGCACATTAAGTTCTCTAAAAAAGTCAATTGCTCTTGGGTTTCGATGCCCTCGGCAATAATATCCATGCCTAAATCTTGAGCTAAGTTGGTAATGGTTTGAACGACGGCTAATCCCCCCATGCCAACATCAAGTCGTTTGACAAAAGAACGGTCAATTTTTAAGATTTGAGCGGGGAAACTGTGCAAACGACTTAAGGAAGAAAAACCCGTGCCAAAGTCGTCAATACAGAGTTTAATACGACGATCGACTAAAGATTTAAGAACATCCATCCCCGCAACACTTGCTTCCCAAAAACCGCTTTCGGTAATTTCAATTTTGAGGTTTTCGGGGGCTAAGTCTTGTAGATATTCCGACCAATCTAGGGAAGCTAGTCTTTCTAAGGATTGTAGGGTAACGCTGGAGTAATTGACGCTGACACTAAAAGTGTCATCAATGCCAAATTCTTGCTTCCATAAGCGTAGGCGATCGCAAGCAGTTTTTAATGTCCAAAGATCGAGTTTTTCGACCATTCCGGTTTCTTCTGCAATGGGAATAAAACGATTGGGCATTAACAATCCTTTTTTGGGATGTTGCCAGCGAATTAAGGCTTCAAAACCCACTAAGTTTTTTGTTTTTAAGGAGAAAATCGGCTGATAATGCAGACAAAATTCGTTGCGATCCATACCCCGCGATAAGTCCGTTTCAATTTGGATGCGTTCTAGGGATTGAATTTTGAGTTGGGGGGTAAGAATGGCATACTGACCTTTACCAAGGGATTTGGCTTGATAAAGGGCAAAGTCTGCGTCTCTAAGGAGTTCAGTGGAGTCAGAATAGTTGGCAATGGAGGCGATGGTGCCAATACTGGCGTTGACGGTGATAATGTAGTGTTGCAGGGTAAAGGGGCGTTGTAGCTTGTTGATGAGGGTTTGAGCCAATTCGCCAAAATCGCAGTTGCTTTCTTCGTGGGGATGTAAAATGGCGAATTCGTCTCCTCCCAAACGGGCGATAATCCCTTCCTCGCCTAACACAGATTGTAGTCGTTGAGCGACTCTTTGTAACAGGCGATCGCCGACAATATGACCGAAGCTATCGTTGATCTTTTTGAAGTTGTCTAAGTCTAACCAAAGCAAAGTCCAGTCGCGATCGCTTTGCTTGAGGATTTTCTGCAATCGTTCCATGAAAAAGGCTCGATTGGGTAGTTCTGTTAATACGTCGTGGTTGGCTTTGTAATCTAATTGTGCTTGTTGGGTTGCGAGTTGGGTAACGGCTTCGCTTAATTCTTGGGTGCGATCGCTAACTTTTTGTTCGAGTTGATTGTTAAGCTTAACCAATTCGGCTTCTGCGCTTTCTTTTTCCACTACGGCGTTGCGTAATTTTTGGTTTTGTTGGTGTAGAGCTTGTTGCAATTGACTGAGTTTCAAATGCAAACAAATGCGGCTGAGAACTTCTTGTTTTTGAAACGGTTTACAAATAAAATCAACAGCCCCTAGAGATAATCCTTCTAATTTGTGTTCGAGATCGCTTAATGCCGTTAGGAAAACGACTGGAATATCAGCCGTCTTTTCGCTGGCTTTTAAACGCTTACATAACTCGAATCCGCTAATATTCGGCATGGAGACATCGAGCAAAATCAGATGAGGTTTGACATTTTGCAGCTTTTGTAAAGCATCAGTTCCGTTGGTGGCAACTAAGACTTTAAATCCCGATTCTTTAAGTAAAGTAAATAATACTTTGAGATTGACAGGATTATCGTCAACGACAAAAATAATATTTTCTTGATGTGTTCCATTTATATAATTCATTACCCTCTCAATACTCACGAACACTGAACGACGACACAGTGATGTTTAAGATTTAGACAAATAAGTACGGTTGACTTATTTGTAAGTCTGGCTGCAATTTCTCATCGGAATTGTTAATAGGGAATAGGGAACAAAAAGTAAGGAACTCGGTGAGTTTTATTCTTGCTTTTGAGTTTTAGCGTCTTTCTTCGTATCCATTAACATCTCACCTTCTATCAATGTTGACTCGAAAAGCGCGATCGCTACAGTTGTCATTTAATTTTGACGGAAAGTATTAGATGTAACATTTTTCTCAACTTCGTTCCAATAATCAAGAAAATAGCAAATCTGTTTTTTAGCTATTTTTGAGAAGTTTTTGTTGAAACTAACGTTCCAAAATTGACTCAAAATAGAACAGATATAATTAATGAAGCTATTATAAACTAAATAGGAGAGATTGCCCAATTACCTTAATTTTAAAAAGGTGAAGAATAAATTAAATACAGAAGAAATTTAGATTAAATAG
>JAWQFT010000174.1:0-9823 GCA_035968055.1 Jaaginema sp. PMC 1080.18
AATAACCAATAACCAATAACCAATAACCAATAACCAATAACCAATAACCAATAACCAATATGGAAAAAAGCTTCTCTGGCGATCCGAACAACTTACTCGTAGTGGATAACTTGCGCGTAGCTTACGATGGCCACAGCGCCACTGAACCGAATTGGGCGATTGATGGGGTTTCGTTTGCGCTCAAAGCTGGAGAGCGTTTGGGATTTGTGGGGGAGTCGGGCTGTGGGAAGTCTACCCTAGGACGAGCTGCGATGCGGTTGTTGCCGTCTTCGGTGCGGGTAGAAGGAGGGGTTTTGTTTCAGGGGGAGTCGGTGTTTGAGTTTAATAAGAAGCGGTTGCGGCGGTTTCGGGGGGAGGCGATCGCGTTGGTTTTCCAAGACCCAATGACGCGGCTCGATCCTTTAATGAGTATTGGGGAGCATTGTATCGAGACGCTACAAGCCCATCAACCGCAGTTGTCGCGATCGCAAGCTAAGGAGAAGGCGATCGCGACTTTAGAAGCGGTGAGAATTCCCGCAAGTCGTTGGAGTCAGTTTCCCCACGAGTTTAGCGGGGGAATGCGTCAACGGGTGGCGATCGCCTTGGCGTTGTTACTCGATCCCCAGTTGTTGGTTGCGGATGAACCGACAACGAGTTTAGATGTGACGGTGGCTGCGGAGATTTTACAGGAGTTGACGCGGTTGTGTAGCGAGCGCCATTTGGCGTTGATGCTGATTTCCCACGATTTGGCGCTGGTGGGGGAATATTGCGATCGCGTGGCGGTGATGAAAAATGGTCATTTGGTAGAAATTGGGGCAACAAAGCAGATTTTGACCCAGCCTCAAGCTGAATATACGCGATCGCTGTTAAATTCAGCGTTGCACGTTCAGCAAGTAGACGAAGCTCCAGAAATCGCCTCAGAGGAGGAACGACCCGAACCGATTTTACAGGTGCGCGACCTCAAGCAGTATTTTTCCCTGGAAACGGGGTTTTTGCAGCAGTTATTAAAGCAGGAGAAGGCGGTAATTAAGGCGGTGGATGGGGTGAATTTTGACCTCTATCCTGGGGAAACTTTGGGTTTGGTAGGAGAGTCCGGTTGCGGCAAAAGCACCCTCTCCCGGACGATTTTACAGTTGATGCGACCCACGGCGGGAACGGTGCAGTTTTTGGGGAAGGAGTTAACTACACAATCGGAGGGGAGTTTGCGATCGCTACGTCGTCAGATGCAGATGATTTTCCAAGACCCTTTGGCTTGTTTGAATCCTTTGATGAAAATTGGGGAGAGTATTGGCGATCCGTTGCTGGTGCATCAGTTAGCCTCGAAAACGGAGGCAAAACAGCAAGTTTTACAGTTGTTAGAACGGGTGGGACTAACGCCAAGTCACGAGTATTACGAACGCTATCCTCGCGAGTTGTCTGGAGGTCAACAGCAACGGGTGGCGATCGCGAGAGCTTTAATTACTCGTCCGCAGTTGGTGGTTTGCGATGAACCTGTCAGTATGTTGGATGCGACGGTACAAACTCAGGTTTTAGAGTTAATGCAAGCACTCAAAGTAGAGTTTAACTTGACTTATCTTTTTATTACTCACGACCTTTGGGTGGCTCGTTTTTTCTGCGATCGTATTGCTGTAATGAATCGCGGTCAAATTGTAGAACTAAAAGCGACTTCAGAGTTGTTTTCAGCACCAGAAAACCCTTATACTCAAAAGCTATTACAAGCTGCACCGCTTTTGGTCGCAAGTTCCTAATGTTCGGTTAAATCTCCCGGAACTGCCCAAATTTTCCCGAAAGATTGGATAATGTTTGGGCTAACTTGTGTTGTGGGTATAGCAGTAATATTTGCTTTAATAGCGTCATTTTCAAACGCTATTTTTGTCATTATTAAGGTGTCTTAAAATTGCTATCTAATAACATCTATATCTCTAATTTTTGTCTCGATTAAATGGATTATTATTGACGATTTTTTGTAGACAATAATTACAGTATAAATTCAGCGTCAATTTGGGAATAGACCCAAGCTAAAAATCCTGGAAACTTCATTAAAGGTTTACTTAGAGAAAATTTTGTAAGGTTTAAGTAAAATTTGAGAATTTTTCACTTAACTTTCGGAAAGGTATAAGTCCAATCTTGAAGAGATATTAGAGCTTTGGAGTTTAAGACGATTGCACCTTTTAAGATATTCCAACTTTATCCCCGTGATTCTACGGTTGATTTGGCCGTAAAATCTACGTTTAATCAACGAGAAGCTTTCATGAAAGTGACCGTTTTACTGGTAGGATTGCCTCAATTCATCCGTGAGTTTACGGAACAGTATTCGCATTTAGTTACAACTATTATTGAGGTTTCTGCGGTAGAGGAGGCGATCGCGGCCAGCAAACAGTATCAGCCCGATGTGGTAATCTTGCTGGGGGTCGGGGCGATCGCCCTGGAGTTTTTGAGTTGCGATTACCCACTTTCGGCCTTTACGATTCTCTTGGACAGAGTAGAGGAGTATCTCCCCATCCTCGAACAGCACAAACGTCAACTGCAATGGGTTCAACGGGGAATCGATCTCTATCTTCCGATTCCGGCGGCTGCCATGATGACCGCAGAAAGTGCGACCATGACAGAAGAACTCTTAGAGGCATACATTAGTAAAGGGGCGCAACAAACCCAAGAAGCCCGCCGTCTTCAGCAAACTAACGATGTTCTTTCGACCATTGCCTTATCCGATCAGTTGACCGAACTGGGCAATCGTCGAGCATTAGATTGGGAGTTGGTGCGTCAAATCAAAAATGCCCGTCAGCAAAAAACTGACTTCAGTATTATTATGCTGGATGTAGATCGCTTCAAATCCGTCAACGATACCCACGGTCATTTGGTAGGCGATCGCGTTCTACAACGATTGGCAATGCGACTGCGCGATCGCTTGCGCGTTCCCGATAGCATTTTTCGCTATGGCGGTGAAGAATTTGCCATTTTGCTGCAAAAAACTGACTTAGCTGCCGCCGTAGTCGTCGCCGAACGTTTGCGCGAAATTGTTGAAGAAAAGCCTTTTCACATCAGCCCGGAGTTAATCTTACCCCTTACCATCAGTTTAGGACTCGCTACACTCCTTCCTAACGATGACAAAGAAGGTCAAAGCTTAATTAACCGTGCGGATGCTAATTTACTCAAAGCCAAAGCTGCCGGACGTAACTGTACCTTTTCAGATTAAACGCGGCGATCGCTGATAAATTGAATAATCGCGTCTAAACCTTGTTGGGTTTTGAGGTTGGTAAAGACAAACGGCCGATCCCCCCGCATTTTGGTAGCATCGCGTTCCATAACGGCTAAATCTGCCCCTACCATTGGCGCAAGGTCGATTTTATTGATAATGAGGAGATCGGACTTAGTAATGCCAGGGCCGCCTTTACGGGGAATTTTATCGCCTGCGGCTACATCAATGACATAAAGGGTCAAATCCACTAACTCCGGGCTAAAGGTGGCGGCAAGATTGTCTCCTCCGCTTTCGAGGAAAACCAAGTCTAGGGGATAAAATTGTTGTTCGAGTTGGGCGATCGCCACTAGATTCATTGAAGCATCTTCGCGAATTGCCGTGTGAGGACAACCCCCCGTTTCGACTCCGAGAATGCGATCGCGACTGAGGGCTTGCGATCGCGTCAAAAACTGGGCATCCTCTTGGGTATAGATATCATTGGTTACGACGGCAATTTGGTACTTGTCTCGCAACTGCTTGCACAAAGCATCGAGAAGAGCGGTTTTTCCCGAACCCACAGGGCCGGCAATTCCAACACGAAAGGCAGCTTTTTCAGTCATCAGCTTCTTCAGTTATCAGTCATCAGTAATCAGTAATCAGTCGGGGGGTGGGGATGAATGCTCATCCCTAGAGGTTAAAAATATTGTCCCCCTTGATGTTTTTCCTGGATATCCCCTAAATTGCAAATATCTAGATTCAAGTTAAAGAATAACGAGAGTCTCCATACCGCAGAAAAAATGAATTTTCTCAATAGAATCATAATATTTGAGCCATCAGATTGGATCGGCAGTTTTGTTCTCATTAGCTTTCTACCGTTCACAGCCATAGTACTCGCCATCGACTCTCGACAGCTTGTGACTTCCCAAGGTCTTGACGGACAACCCTTAGCCAATGTGGTTATTATTAGCTACTTTGTGCTGTTACTCTTTGGCCTGCGCCCAGAACAGCGTCTCATGGCTCTTATTTTTGTCCCTTTTTCCGCCATTGGAGAATGTATCTTTAGCCTTTTGTTTGGCCTTTATATCTATCGTCTGGAGATGGTGCCGCTATATGTACCGTTTGGCCATGGCATTTTGTTTAGCATGGGTCTTCTCACGGCTGAACTTTCTCTGATTCGTCAGCATGAAGAACAACTAAAGCCTGTATTTATTACACTTTTCGGGCTTCTCTTTGGGGGCGCAATTTTATTCTTACATGATTCCCTCAGCGTTATTTTCGGCTTAGTTTTTTTGTGGGTACTTCGTCGCAAAAGCTATAAAACTTTTTATTTCATCATGGGATTGTTAGTCCTCTATGTCGAGCTAACTGGGACTTATTGGGGATGTTGGGCTTGGACATCCCATCCTTTTGGACAATCCTGGCTTCATGCCACTAATCCGCCAGTTGGGGCTTTTGCTTGTTATTTACTGGCTGACCTCGGCGTAATGAAAATTGCCCGCTATTGGCAACCTTTACTGGGGTTGGAGACAGATATTTTGTTACCAGCGACCAGTGATTAAGGGGCAGTCGGCAATCGGCAGTCGGCAATCGGGGGGAGTTGAATGAATGCCCCTCCAAAGAGGTCAGAAACTTTGGCTCTTTGGAGTTACTCTAAAATAGGCTCAACGCTAGACTATATTAGGGTTTCAGCTCAACTACGGGGGGCGGAAGTTGGGCCGATCGCGCTGGGGGAATTCCCGTAACCTTTAAAACATCCGAGAGAGTAGGGCAATAAGAGGTTTTGCCGTAGGTGTCGGGGTTGACAGCGTTTTGATAGGTGAAATGACGGTAGTTGATGCAGAAGCGATCCCAAGGTTCCATTTGAATGCGGAACAAGGCGATGAAGATATTGGCTAACCCCAGAGTTAGGGGGATGCGGAAGTAAATTTTTTGGTTGAAGTAAGCGCAAATTTCTTCTACGGCTTGGTTAACCGTCAGGGAAGGTTGACCAAGGACGATTTTGGTGGGGGTGTTTTCCGCGAGACCTTCTTTGGTGGGGGGATGTTCGATGAGATGAAGGACAACTTGGGCAATGTCGCGGGCGTGGATGAAGTGGAAACTGCCGTCGGCTTTGAAAAAGCGAATCAAGCTACTCCATTTGGCAACGCCCGGTAAACCGCCGGATAGGTGGGATTTGGGTTTGTTTTGGTCGCCCCCGATGACGAGGGTGGGGAATAAAGCAGCGATTTTGGGCGCGATCGCGAGGCGGGGAAGTTGGCGGAAACAGTCGTATTTCGAGCGAATGTAACCCGTGCCGATTTGTCCGGCTTCTTTGAGGAGTTCGTTGTTGCGATCGAGAATGCTGGCGGTGGAAAAGTACAGCACTTGCTCGCATTTTACGGGATCGAGGAGGTTCATCAAACGAATGGTTTTGACGACATTAATATCAAAGACTTCCCCAGACCCACCCCAAGCGGTGGCAACGAGGATGGCAACATCAATGGTTTGCAGTAAGTCTCGAAAACGCTCGATTTCCCGCAAGTCGGCTTGTAAAACATGAACACCAGGACGAGCTAGGGTGTCGATTTGTAACTTATCTGGGTTGCGAACCAGTAAAAAGATTTCGTGCTGGGTTTCTTGGATTAAAGCTTCTGCTAGGTAATGACCGATACAACCGCTTGCCCCGGTCATAAATATCCGCTTGGCACTCATGGGCTTGACAAATTGAAAGAACGAGAATTCAAGGCATTTGGGTCGCAATCCCGATTGGGGTCAGAAGCGGGAATCTCGGATGAGTCCTGTGGGATTCCCGTCTTCTTCAATTACAGTTTAAGCGCTCGCGGCCAAGAGTCGCTCGATTTGTTTGGCGGTTTCAAAGAAGCAAGCGACATTTTCTTCGGGTGTACCGGGAAGTACGCCATGGCCGAGGTTGAGAATGTGACCTTTGGGGCCGGCTTTGCGAACGGTGTCGAGGATGCGATCGCGTATGACTTCTTTTGAGCCGAATAATACGCCAGGGTCCATGTTACCTTGGACTTTCATATCAGGCCCGAGTCGCTGACGGGCTTCGGCCATGTCTACTGTCCAGTCAACGCTGATAATATCGGCCCCCGATTGTCCCATGCGTTCTAGCACCCCGGCACTGCCGCTAATGTAGAGGATGAGGGGGGCTTCGGGATGTTGGGCTTTGACTTGACGGAAGACTTGTTGTTGGTAAGGCAGGGCGAAGGTTTCGTAGTCTTGGGGGCTGAGTTGACCGGCCCAGGAGTCGAAGAGTTGGACGACTTGTGCGCCGCAGTCGATTTGGTAGCACAAGTAGGTCGCGATCACGTCGGCGAGTTTACCCAACAGTTGATGCAGAATTTTCGGCTCGGAAAACGCCATACTTTTAATTACGGCGTAGTTTTTCGAGCTTTTGCCTTCGATGGCATAGGCGGCGAGAGTCCAAGGCGCACCCGCAAAGCCTAATACCGTCGCTGCGTTGCCCACTTCCGAGCGTAAGGTTTGCAAAATCGTTTTGATAAACGGTAAGGCGGTTTCGGGATCGAGGGGAGTTAGGTTGTCTACTTGTTCTTGACTGCGTATCGGCGGGTCGATGATTGGCCCTTTACTTTCGACAATATCAAAAGGAATACCGAGTCCGGGTAAGGGAGTCAAAATATCGGAAAACATAATGACTCCATCGGGCTTGAAGGCTCGCCAGGGTTGGAGGGAAATTTCGATGGCGAGGTCGGGATTTTCGGAGCGTTCCCGGAAACTGGGGTATTTTTCGCGCAATTCTCGATATACTTTCATATAACGTCCGGCTTGCCGCATCATCCACACGGGAGGATGCTCTAAAACTTCGCCACGAGCGACTCTCAATAGTTTGGGTAGCTGGGTTTTCCCAGTCATATTAACTCCACCTTTTTTATCAGTATTTGTAGTGCATTTGTTAGCTTATCATTGCCCCTGAGACGGGTTGGGGATCGCCCGTCGAACTGTTAAGTTTCGTTACCTTTGGCTTACTATGATTGTCCTTTTTGCCAACGGGCGATCGCGTTTTGAGCTTTGGCGGTTGAGGGGGTATTGGGGGGAACTAACTTAGCGGCGGTAATGGCTTGGTTAAAGTTGCCTTTGGCAGCGCGGGAGTTGGCAATCAGGTAGATTTGGCGACTCCAGATTTCAATCAGTTTGCTGGCTTCTGCGTAACCGGGTTGCCCTACGGGGATTTGGCGGAGGGTCATAATTCCTTGGCTGTAAGAGGAAGCTTGGGTAAAGCGAATTAAGGCTTTGGCGGCTTTGATGGTATTTTGATTTTTTGCTTGTTGCAGTTGTTGACGCTTCCAGCTTTCGCTGCGCTGATTGGCAAGGCGGTAAAGGCGGTCTTCGGCGGGGTCAATTAAAGCTGCCGCCGCGATCGCCCCTTTAAAATCGCCATTATTCGCCCGACCTCTGGCGATGTCAATAATGGTTAAACTCCAAGTGGTAATGGCGCGTTGGGCTTCGGCATAATATTTGGAGTTTTCGGGAACTTGACGGGCGGCAATAATCGCTTGCTTCAATTCCGAAGCTTGATAATGGCGAATGTAACTGCGTGCTTTCACTAATAAATCTTGACCTTGTTGGTCAGCCGCCGGATCGCCTGTTCCTGGGTTTTGAGGGGCGTTCGTCTGGGTTTGAGAGGGGTTGACATTCGTTGTTGGGTCGGGAGAGGTTGTCGGGCTTTCTGTGGCGGCTAGGGGGGGTTGTTCGATGGCGGTCGTCCCTTCTTCGAGGACGACTGGATCGCTTGTGCCGAAATCCCCTAGATTACTCCACAGCCAACCGAGTAAGAGGAACAGAATAAACACGCCGCCGCCCACTGCTAACCATTTTTGGAAAGCTGGGGGGCGATCGCCTTCTGTCTGAGGAGGGGTTTCGGGTGGGTTGGCGACGGGTTCTGGCGGAGGGGTTGGTGAGGGTTTACCGTTGCCGCCGTTTTCGGGCGGTTGTGGCGCGACCAAAGGCGGACTGGGACGTACAATCGGGGCAGAGGTGGCAATCTGGGCGGCTGTGGCTTTGCCGTTGCCGTTGCCGTTATGGGATTCTAGGGCTACTGCACTCACGGTGGCCATTTCCCAATCGAGGGCAGGTACGGGTAATATGGTTTCTTGAGGAGTGACTGTTTCGGGAATCACAAAGAGCGGTTTTTGTTGGGGTCGCCAGTGATGTTCGCTTAATTCTGGTAGGCGATCGCTCAAGTATTTTTCTAGTTTTTCTAGGGTTAAATCCTGTTGATAGTATCGTAGAGCTTCCAGCAAGGCCGCAGCAAACATACCGTGACCCAACCCGGTTGATTCGTGGGAAGTCTCCGTCAGTTGACTGGATAAGATGACGGTAATGCCGTATTTTTTCGCTAACTCAATGGTATCGCCTCCCACAACTTCATCGGCGATAATTCCCGGCGAACGGTTAATATCAAGAAGGACGAGGGTATGGGTTGCGCGTTGCTGTTGCAGGTGTTCAAAGACAGTCTGCATGGGAATGGCCGTATTGGGAATATCCTGGGGATTGCCATCGATCGGCAGTAGGTAATCCAGGCCTTGCCAGCTTACGCCGTAACCGCTAAAGAAAAACCACAACCAAGATTTGGTTTGACTTTGATGGTCTGCGGCTAACCATTTTAGAATGTTGTCGCGGGTGGGAGTGGTTGAGCGGTCTTCTACCCAGGCCGATGCGTCTGTTAGTAATAAACTTTGGGTGGGCGGCACTTTCGCTTCTCCCACCATATACTGCCAAATTGCCTGGGCATCAGCTTGAGCAAAATTCAACGGTTGAACATACTCGTAGCAATTAATGCCAATGGTGAGAGAACTGTAATTAGCCATAATGCGAGCTTGGTGAGGACTAGATATGTTTAACTACTTGTTAATTAGTAATTTATTTGGGGGGTGAAGGAAATAGAGGTGATAACAAAACTTAGTCTATAGTTTTCCGGGATTTTTTGCTGGTGTAGAGACGAAAATTTTTGAGAAATTATGTCTAAATTTCATCATATTATGGCGCAAAGTGCAGCTTGGTTGGTTTTGATGGGGCGGGGTTTGAGATGGCTTTCCCCTTTTGCGGGTGGGATTTCGGGACGCTTCGCGACGATGGGATTGATGGGGATTGTGGGGTGCGCGATCGCTCCTTCTGTGGTACAAGCAGAAACTGTGCGCGTTGCCATTCCTATTGTGCGCGAAAACGATGAAACTTATCAAAATCTTTTGACTCGCGCTGAAAACATTGCTAGGGCGGCAACTCAGCGCAGTTTTGACCAAAGCATCCTCAACACTCACGCGATCGTGACGATTTTAGGGCAAAATAATGGCGCGGTTGTACCTGTTCTAAAGTTGGAGGTCAATCGCGGCGATTGGCAAGCGTTTCCCGATCCGCAGCGTTGGGCAAAATACTACACGAATGCTAATCTACTCCTGGGCATTGAAGACAGTCCTTCCCCGACTCCCACGATCGCGCCTCCTGCACCAGAACCCCTCCCAGACCTACAGCCCGATCTCCCAGAAGTGCTACCGGATTTGGAAACAGACGATCCAATTTTACCGGGTTTACCTGCACCTTTTCCGTCTTTACCTGCTTTGCCGCCGTTGCCTTAAGAAAGTAGTCCTTTTGAGGTGAGGCTTTCGCAATCAGTTTTACTGATTTAGAGGGGGAAGAGTGGGGAGAGGG
>JAWQFT010000175.1:0-9790 GCA_035968055.1 Jaaginema sp. PMC 1080.18
AAACGGGATATTACTTCTCGTTGCACCTGGTGACACGAACCTTCGATCTACGCCGTTTTGGCAGTTTCTAGGGTAAATGGCGGTAAGGGGGGTTTCGTTTTCATAGAAGTTCATAGGGAGGTGTTTAATGGGATTAAGCGCGAGTTTTAATCCCAAATGTAACCTAAACTCGCTTCACAAGGCGCAAATACATTCCGGTTTTGGCTCTTGCCTTCGCCTGGGTGCGTATTACTACCCAGACAACGCCCAAGCCAAAAAACGCTCAGTGTAATACAACGCCAACTGATTGCCCAAACCCGAAAAAGCCGCATCAAAAACGTGTTCCGACCAGGGAATTTCTAACAAGATTGCTTGATTATTATGGCGTTGTAAGTCTTCGTAAAGATCGCGGCCAAACTGAGCTTTGACTAAGCGATCGCGCCGCGCATAAACTAACAAAGACGGCGGCAAATTGGGGCGGATATAATGCCTTGGTGAGGCAATCTCATATTGTTGGGGAACTTCTGCGGGAGTGCCACCGAGGAAATCCCGCAAGACAGCTTGAATGTCCAAAGGATCGGGAAAAGGAAGGTCAGTATAGCCTTTTTTTAAGTCTACCGGGCCGTAGTAGTTAACGACGGCACGCCAGGGAATTGTATCTGAAGTGTAGGCCGCCAGCATCGCTAAATGCGCTCCGGCTGAACGTCCCATGATGGCCAGGCGATCGCGATCGACTTCTAAGGTTTCAGCGCGATCGCGAATATACGAGATTGCGGTGCGGACATCTTCGAGTTGCACGGGAAACTGATATTCTGGGGCGTGGCGATAATCAATGCTAATAACAGCATAGCCCTGATGAGCCAGATAGCGGCTAAAGTTTTCGTCGTTATTGGGGCTTCCGCCTTGCCAAGCACCGCCGTAGATGATAATCACACCGGGATAGCGTCCTTTTGCTTGGGGATGGTAAGTATTAAGGGTCAACGGTACGCCATCGGGACGGGCAAACACAATGCCGCGCTCGATTCGCACGGGTTTTAGGGGAATTTGGCGAAATACATCCCACAAGACCAAGGGACGAGGACGCATAGCGTCGCGTATCTGTGCAGGAACGTCTTGGAGGTAATCAGTCCCTAACTGTGCGTCCATCGCAGTGCTAAACTGTTTTTGGGTTGCCCGAACTTGCAAAAGGGGCAGTAAGCTTAAAACTAACGCCAAAAGGCTACAAATAAGTAACGGTGTGACGGCTCGACCTCCTCGTCGTAAACCCACTAGGAACGCCAACGCGATCGCATTCATCACCACCAGCCAGGGACTCATCTCCGGTACTGCTACTCCCAACAGCAATAGCGACAGGGTAGGGGCTGAAAGAACCGTCCACAGACTGAGAAACAGTCCCAACAGGCTCAACACCCCTACCCCCCACTGCCCTAAAACTCCCAACCCATTCATCAAAACCTCCTGGGTCTGAAACCCCGTCCTGTCTTGCCGAGCTACCAGGTGCGCCTTTCGGCGACGCGGGGTCTCGGCGCTTAAGGACGGCTTTGTATTTTGATGAATGAAAATAGCTTTCTGAAAATGAGTCGCATACCTCCATCATATCGCATTTTTTTGAGTTTTTGCAAAATCAAATTAATCAGTTCCATTCCTGTAAGGTCAATTTGGGCTTCAGCAAAATTACGAGAAGGGTTATCCCATAACCAAGATGCTCCATTTTGATTAAGCAAGTTATAAAGTTCGAGACTATATTTTTGATATAAATCGGGGTGACACTGAGCGATTTGTTCGTATAAATATAAAAGTTGTTCGCGATTGCTTTGTTGTAAGCGAGAGTTAGAGCGGATTCGATAAAAGTAATGAAATTCAGGAATAACAACTCCTAACCAGCCTTGCTTGCATAAGTTAATCCAACATTCGTAATCTTCTAAGTTTTCGGCTAAAGTGGGTTTCATACCACCAATATCTAGATAAGCGGCTTTACGCAATACGGTACAAACGCCTAAAGTATTGTGACCGAGTAAATAGGGAAATTCTGGATTCCAAGCAATCCAAACTTTTTGAGATTCGCCAAATTCTTTGAGCCAAGAAGCGACAAAACCAACGTTTTTATATCGTTTGAGAATTGATAGAGCTTGAGAATAAAAGGTAGGCGATACTTTATCGTCTGCATCAAGAAAAGCTAAATATTCTCCTCTGGCAATTTGAGCTAAATAATTGCGGGCTGTCGCTACACCTCGATGGGGAGTATGAATAATTTTGAGGTTATTGTATTGTTGTTCTAATTGATTTAATTGGGCTAGATTCTGAGGGCAGTTACTACCATCGTTAAGCACTAATATTTCAAGATTAGGATAATTAGAAATAGCTACAGATTCTAAGGTTTCTGGGAGGTATTGACCGTGATTATAGAAAGGGATACAAACTGAAATTAAATCGGATTCGCTTTCTGTATCAACTATATACTTCGGGTAAGAAATATGACCGCTAGGAGGATAATTGAGAGAAGGAAAATACTGGCGTTTTTGCTGTTGAGATTTGGTAATGGTTTTTTGTAAATGGTCAAGTCGCTGGGATAAAATGGTTTCGTGTCCGCAAAGGGTTTGAATACAATGCCGGGCGATCGCACCTTTTGCTTGAATTTGTGCGACACTAAAGTTGAGAATCTGCTGAAGTTTGGCTTCAAAATCTCCGGGTTGATTCCAGTCGAAAATAATTCCGGCTTTTCCCGCGTTACTATGCAATATTTCTCCATGACCCACATTCGCACTTGCAAGGATCGCTTTTCCCAGTAACATGGATTCAATGCAACTATTGGGAAAATTCTCCCACAAAGAAGGTAAAACGATACACCAGGCTTGAGATAGTCTTTGATAAAGTTGCTTTTGGGGTAATGAGGGTTTAAGTATCAGTTTCTTCGCTTTAATATGAGTCTCATATTTCTGCTTGAGATAGTCGCTGACATAGCAACCTTGCAGGTGATACCAGGTATCATTGCCAATGAGGGTGAGTTGAAATTGCAGGCCTGCTTCCCACAAACGGCTACAAGCGGCAACGAGGGGTGTAATGCCTTTACGGACTTCTAAGCGACCAAAGTAGACAATATCTCCAGGGATAGGTGTAGAAACGGGAAGGATGTCTGCATTGATTTTGGGGGCAGGAAGGGGGATATTTTCTATATCTAGGGTATCTCCTAAAGTGGCGACCGCGCTCTGGGCAATATAGCGAGTCGGTGCGATAATGCTATCAGCCGCGAGGGTACAAAATTTTTCCATCCGTCCTACCCAATAATCCGAAAGTCGGTAGCTGGGCATACAATCGGCAGCATAGAGCATATACTGAGAGCTATGCAGGGTTAAGATAATCGGCACATTTTCTAATTCGGGACAGCCGATTAGCTTTTGTTGCAAGAGAAAGTAAGCAATACCGCTAAAGTCTTCACTTTCTATGGCATCGGGTTTACCTTTTTGGCGGATATAATCCAGGACAGTAGTGGCAATTTGATAACTGAATGCTCCCCAATAACCCATCACATTATAAGGGAAACTAGGATGCTTTTCGGAAAGGGGATGGGCTGAGGTAATGTTGAGAAGTTGAATATCTTTGGGAACAATTTTGATGAGGGTGTATTTCCCTTGTTTTTCAATCCCAGGGCGATCGCTACGGGCAAAAACTGTAATATCATGGCCAGCATCAGCAAACATCGTTGCAGTGTTACCCACATAAGTGGCAATTCCTCCGGGAGTTGGGGGGATTTCGCTGGCAATGAGGATGAGTTTCATGTTGTGAGAAAGGGTACAATTGTGGCTATTATTGTGATATCAAATCCGTTTGATTGACCATAGTTACGCGGGTTAAAGAACAAGGGCTTAAGCCGCTTCTTAGTATGGTTGTATTTCAGGATTTGATATGAGTTAAACACTTGTGCGGAAATTTTTATCTATCCATTTTTACTGTGTTCCTTGCTATATCGGGGTTTTGCGATTTAGAAATTGGCAAACTATTCTAAATAAGTGCTTAAAAATGTAAGTCAAGTTTGACTAATCATAACCCGTTAAATTTCTGCTTCATCGGTTAATTTTAAGCGGCGTTTGAGTTTAAACCATAGTCGTCGAAGTTGCCAAAATTTCGACGATTCCATCGCTTTTTTCTGCCAAGCTAATTCATGTCTTTCGGCTGCTAATTGGCATTTTTGTTGCCATAAATCTCGTAAAATTTCTTCTTGACGATGACACTCCAAAGCCACGGTAAGTAATTCCATTGCTAAGGTTTCGTTAAATGGAGGTGGAGTCTGAGTTTGATGTAATGTGTTGGCTGTGTCTAGGATATCGCGGATTTGTTGAACGAAGCGATCGCGACTAAAAAATTCTACCACGCGATCGCGGGCTTTTTTTCCCATTTGTTGGCGAGCTTGAGAATCGTTGATTAATGGTAGTAAAGCTTTGACATAAGCCTTAATTTCGGTTGTATCGCTGTCACCCTTGGGAATTAAAATTCCGGTATCTGTTGTCACTAATTCTGCTTGTCCCCCCACCTCAGCCGCAACCACAGGAAGCTGCATTGCCATTGCTTCATAAATTGCCAAAGAAATACCTTCATAAGCTGATGGTAATAATAGTATATCTGCTGCTGCGTAAAAATCTTTCATCGTTTTCGGAGAAACAGGAGGTAGAAGGCAAAAATAATCGCTTAATTTTGATTTTTTAATTTTACCTTGCATGGCTGCTTTTGCTTCCCCTTCTCCTAAAACAATTACAACGAAAGCAGAATAGTAATGAGTTAAAACTCGAACAATATCAACGAGGAAAAGAGGGCGTTTTTGTTGTACTAATCTAGCGGGAAAAAGTAAAACAACAGTGTCATCGGTAATGTTAAGCTGAGAGCGTAAACTCTGCCGCTTTTGATTATCGCGAATCCAGTAATTTGTATCAATGCAGGTATAACAAACCTTCAGTTTTTGAGAGTTATTTGGTAACAGATTTTGGTACTGAGACGCGAGGGCTTGGGACGTAACAATTTGAGTATCCAAAAAGGCGCTAAACTGGCAAGAAGTTCTCGGATAACCATTACCTCGCCAACCAGGATCGGTAGTATGTGTTAAGTCAATATAGGTGATATCGGGAAAGTTTTGTCTCAACCAAGGCAAAAAGTAATAAGCAATATAGCAGTTAGAAATTAAAACGATATCAATTGACCGCGATTGGATTAGATACTGCACAAAAGCTAACCACTGGTGAAGTGCTAAAAAGTTAGGTAAATGGTAAATTTCAGGCGTAATTTTATAAAACTGTTGTTGCCAAAGATGATGAGATTGAACGGTTGTAAGAATCGTAATCTGATAATTATCGGAATTTAAAAAAGAAAGTAAATCTAAATTAAATCGGTCTGCTCCACCCACTTCTAAGAATGGAAAGAAGCAGAGAATATGGTGGAGTTTAGTATTACGAACAGGGTTAAAGTTGTGAATTTTAAATTGAGTCTGAATAGGAGTAAAGCTATTACAGTTTTGTTGAATATCTTTAAAAGTATATTTACTAAATACCTCGCAATAACGAGCTTGAATTTTGTTGATTTCTTCGCTATTCTTCTGAGGATTTTTGAGAGATGTACTCAACATTCCAGATTCAGACCGTCGATAACAATCTAAATATTCGGGAATTGTCCATCCTTTTTGATGATTAACGATTGCTTTCAGCCAGCGTTCCCAATCCCCGTAAACTTTGATATCTTCATCAAATCCTCCCAAACAATCAAAATCCGATTTGCGATATAGCAGTCGTCCGGTGACTTGATTTTGCTGAATGAACAAAGACGGTTGACTAAACCCTTGATTCCACCAATATTCCAAGTCTTGAAACCCCACAGAATAAGAATTGACAAGAGAAAAATCAGGATGAGTTTCTAGAAAAATAACGCACTTTTCAATGTAAGTCGGATCGATAATATCATCCAAATCGATAAAGAATAAATACTGACCCTTCGCTTGCTGAATAGCTGTATTTCTACCTGCGGATAAACCGCGATTCTGACTATGGCGAAAAGTCTTGATTTTAGCGGACTTTTGTGGTAGAGAATTAAAGAGCGCGATCGCGTCTTTTTCGGTAGAACAATCATCAACAATAATCCATTCAAAGTTCTGCCAAGTTTGATACATTACCGCTTGATACGTCTCTTCAAAGTAGCGATGAGCATTATAAAATGAAGAAATAATTGAAACAACAGGCTCTAGAGATGAAGTACAACTCTCTGAAGTATTAAGGGATGTCTTAGCCGCATTTTGGTAATAATGGCGTAAGATATCGATAAACTCTTGAACTGTAGAAAATTGAGGAGGTGTAGACATTAGAGAAAAAACGGCGATCGCACAATGGCTTACTAAATTGCCATTATTACATAAACTCTACACTCACCGACATTACATTGCCTACAATGCTTGGTACGAATTGCGTTTTCGTTATGCAGGTACAGGAATTGGTGTCTTTTGGAATTTGGTTCATCCTCTCGCAGAAATTATTATTTACACTATAGTTTTTTCTTTACTCATCAGTGGAGGAATGCGAGAAGAATCTTATGCACTTTATCTAACCAGTGGTTTATTACCTTGGCGTACTTTCGCTGATGCTATTTTCCAGGGAAGTAATGCTTTTTCTCAAAACGCAACTTACCTCAAACGCTTGGCTATTCCGACAGAAATTTTTGTTGCAAAAGTGGCATTGACTTCTTTATTTTTGCTGGGGCTTTATTTAATTTTTATAATACCTTTAAGTTTTTTATTTGGAGGACAATTAGGTTTTGGTATTATATTGTTACCCGTTCTAGCAATTTTTTTACATGGGTTTGCTTTAGGGATAGAGCTAGTTTTAGCCAATCTCCAAGTTCTTTTTCCAGATGTTCGCCAAATCCTGCAATTTTTTGTGCCTCTGTGGAGTTGGACAATGCCAATTATTTATCCAGAGCAAATTATTCCCTCTAACTTGAAGCCTTTTTTGTATTTAAATCCTCCCTATCCTTTCTTGGAGTCAATTCGGAATATCATTTTATATAATCGTTTTCCGTCAATATTAGTGTGGATTATTATGGGGTTATGGGCGTTAGTTTTTTTAAGCTTAGGCAGTTGGGTGAATTATAAATTAGAAGATGAAGTTAGAGATGTTATTTAGCGCAATTACAAAAATTTATTTAATTATTCTTTTGTTATAAATTTGTTCAACGAATTATTGGCGAATATCAACTCAGATGACTGATTGCGGCTAATGGAAATTTACTAATTTGATATCGCGCTATTATCTGAATAGAGAATCTTCCTCACTCGGAGAAGTCATGGTACAAACACCTGCAAAACCGGAAACCCAAACGCTATCACTAAATTTACCTAAAACCGTCAAACTTCACGTTACCCCAGAACAGTTTACAGCCCTAGCAGCCAGTAATCGAGAATTACAACTAGAAAGAACCGCACAAGGAGAGTTGATTGTGAATCCACCCACAGGTTGGGAGACAGGAGAACGTAATTGGAGCATTTCTGGAGAATTATACATCTGGTGGCGAAATTCAGGTGAACCGGGAAAAGCTTTTGATTCTTCAGCAGGGTTCACTTTACCCAATGGTGCGATTCTTTCTCCTGATACTTGTTGGATTAGTCAAGAACGTTGGGAAGCACTAACCGACGAACAAAAAACTACATTTCCTCAAATTTGCCCGGATTTTGTGGTGGAATTACGTTCGGAATCAGATACCCTAAAATCGCTACAAGAGAAGATGCAAGAGTATATGGAAAATGGGGCAAAATTGGGCTGGTTAATCGACCCGAAAAATCGAACTGTAGTCGTTTATCGAGAGGGTTTAGAAGGTGAAGTATTGTCTAATCCTAGCGAGTTATCGGGAGAAGAAATTGTACCGGGCTTTGTTCTAGATTTACGTCGGGTGTGGGGTCAGAAAGATTAACTAAAAATATAGTAACCAATGAGTGATTTATCTCTAAAAGTTAATAATTTGGGAAAATGTTTTAAGATTTATACCAATCCTTGGGATAGAGCCAAAGAATGGTTACCGTTCAATAAAGTTTGCCATCATCAACCCTTTTGGTCATTTCGGAATATTTCTTTTGAAGTTAAACGCGGTCAATTCTTCGGAATTATCGGTCAAAATGGAGCGGGAAAAAGTACCTTATTAAAAATAATTACAGGAGTATTAGCTGCAACAGAAGGAACATATCAACTCAACGGTAAAGTTTTATCTCTATTAGAATTAGGAGCAGATTTTAACTTTGCTTTGACAGGACGAGAAAATGCCGTAACTCGTTCTAAACTTCTCGGTTTTCCCCCTGAATATATCCAAAGTCGCTTACCCGAAATTATTGAGTTTTCCGAACTGGGTGAGTTTTTTGACCGTCCAGTTAAACTTTATTCATCGGGAATGAAAGCTAGACTAGCCTTTTCTTTATTTGCTTTCCTAGAGTGCGATGTGCTGATTCTCGATGAAGTTTTGGCCGTCGGTGATATCTTTTTTCAGCAAAAATGTTATGCTCGCTTAGAAAAATTAATCGAACAGCAAGTCACCATTATTTTAGTCACTCATAACTTAGCGACTGTCCAGAAATTTTGTGATGAAGTGCTGTTATTACATCAAGGTCAGCAAATTTTTTTAGGCGCTCCCAAAGAAGGTTTAGTCAAGTATCATCAATTAAGAACAAGTCGTTTTGCTTCTTTAGTCACAACCCAAGAAAAGCCTGTCGAAACACCGGAATTAGTATCTTCCCAAGATTTTTTCTGGCCGACTGATGAAAACTTAATGACTTTTGAATCTTCTACGTTTAATTCTGCTCAATTATTACGCTACGGAATGTGTAATGAAGCGGGTCAAATTTCTACAACTTTTCAACAAGGAGAACAGGTATGGTTGTGTTGCGAGTTTTTACTCAAAGAAGCGATTGCTGTCCCGTTAGTTTCTTTAAACATTACGAATAGGTTTAATGTATTGGTTCATGCAAAATCTTCTCATCAACACCAAGCGAAAGTTCCGTTCTTTGTTGAAGCGGGAAGTTTAATCCGTTTCAGTCGTAAAATCAAGTTAAGTATTTCGATGGGACAGTACGTTCTTGGGTTTGGTTTAGGGGTGATGGACGAAAGTATTTATCAAATGCTAAACGAACTTCCTCAGATAGAAATTCAGCGTCATATCCAAATTTTAGATGTTTACGATCGCGTCGGTTCTTTTTTAGTAACAACACCCTATGGAATTACGGAAAATTCTCATTGGGGAATTTGTAATTTAGCTGGAGATTGTCAAGTACAAGTGGTTGAGGTTTCCGATTTTTAAAACAAGTTATAGTTCATTCAATATTGCTTGAAGTTTTGGCAAAATTTAGTATGAACAATAGAGAATCCGAAATAGATGAGATGATTATGTTGGCAGCATTAGAAGCAATTTATTTTGATACAGTTACTCCGATCGCCCAAAAAATGCGTAATGCCGGGATTGATTGGTTACAGGTTAATTGGGAAAGTGAGGCAGATTCTTATTGGGAATCTTGTGAAGATTATGCTCCTATGACCGTTCAAAGATAAGTTAAAAAATATAATCAAAACCATGAAAATCTTAGGCATTTCGGCTTTTTACCACGATAGTGCTGCTGCGTTAATTGACAAAGGAGTTATTGTCGCAGCAGCACAAGAAGAGCGTTTTACTAGAAAAAAGCATTTTGCAGGTTTTCCGACCCAAGCCATTCAGTTTTGCCTTAAACATTGCGAAGACCCGACAGAACAGAAGTGTTGAATGTTAGGAGAAAATTGACAATAAAAGCCCCTAATCAAGTAAA
>JAWQFT010000176.1:0-9685 GCA_035968055.1 Jaaginema sp. PMC 1080.18
TAGGATAGACAAGAGTTTGGGAACGTAAGATCGATTTGTGTATAAGCAGTAGCCCGTTGGGAAGGGCATAAATCCCTACTCCCCCCGACTGCCGATTGCCCACTGCCCAAGACCTACTGCCCACTCCCCAAGACCTACTGCCCACTCCCTACTGCCATCTTCCGATAACGTCCTAACGCCGCCAGAGAGAAGTGTTGCTGATAGAGATGATACTTGAGGTAGAAGTGACTGGGAAAGCCCGTTCCGGTGAAGTAGGGTTCGTCCCATTGACCATTGTGCTGGGTTCGGATTAAATAATCAATGCCCGACGCGATCGCGCTTTGCCATTCCGGTTTCGGGGCGATATCTTGACCGTTGGCGGCTTCGACAGCAGCCATTAAGCCCGTTAATGCCCAAGCGGTTTGAGATGCGGTGCTTTCGCCTTGGCCTTTATAAATGGGGTCATCGTAACTTTTACAAGTTTCTCCCCAACCGCCATCTTCATTTTGACAACTTTGCAGCCAATTTGCTCCCCGTTCGATGTTGTCATAATGGGATTCAGCCGCAATGAGACTCAGGGCAGAAAGTGCGCCACTGGTGCCATAAATGTAGTTTACGCCCCAACGGCCAAACCAAGACCCATCGGTTTCTTGTTCGCAAATGATGTAAGCGAGGGCGGCTTTGAAGGCTTTTGAACCGACTGAAAGGTCGCAGCGTCCCATCATTTCCAATACCCTGGCGGTAACATCAACGGTATTGGGGTCAATCATCGCCTTGAGGTCAGCGTAGGGCAGATAATTCAGCCAGTTTTGATTGTTGTTGAGGTCAAATGCTGCCCATCCTCCTTCATTACACTGCATTGAGACAATCCAGTGCAAACAACGATTAATTGCGGCCTGTTTTAACTCCTCGTTCGGTAACTCTACCGCAGCCAAAGCCATCATTACCACTGCCGAATCATCCACATCGGGATAAAAGCGATTCTCAAACTCAAACGCCCAAGCCCCCGGTTTGCCCCATTTATTTTTCACAGCCCAATCGCCGTAATCGAGGATTTGTTTTTCTAGTAACCATTCTCCGGCTTGGGTTAATTGGGGGTGATTGGGTTCAATTCCCGATTCTACTAAAGCCCGCATGACTAAGGCGGTATCCCACACGGGAGAAACACAGGGCTGTACCCAATAAATTTCGTCGGTTTCTACGGCAAAACGGTCTACAGCCTGCAAACCTCGTTCTACGATGGGATCGTATTTGCTGTAGCGCAAACAACGCAACGCCAACAGCGAGTTTAACATCGCCGGAATAATGCCCCCCCAATCTCCTGAAGCTTCTTGCCGTTCTAGTACCCATTTTTCGGCAGCTTTGAGTCCTTCTTGGCGAAAAGGCACGAGATTGAGATTTTCTGACCATTTGAAGGCATCGTCTAGCCAGGTAAAAATGTCTGTCCAGTCGTTGTTTTTGGGTAATTCGTATTTAACGTTCTCGATGCCTTCGCTGTAGAGTTCGTCGAGTTTAATTGCTGGATTGACGGCAAAAACGGGCTTTTGGTCGAAGACAATAAGTAGGGGAACGGTACTCCCTCTAGCCCAACTCGACATTTCGTAAATGGTAAAGGGAAAGTTATCGGGAAGTAACATTAGCCACGGCGGAATTGAGGGGACTCCTCGCCAGTCGTAACAACCAATTAAGGCTAAGTGTAGCTTTGTGAAGATGCGGGTTTTGCTAATACCGCCGCGTTGTAAGATAAACTCGCGCGCCGCGACTAAAGCTGGGTCAGTTGCCCCAACGCCTAACAACCGCAACGCCATGTAAGCTTCTACGGAGGTGCTGAGATCGCCGCCATCGCCGTAATATAACTCCCAACCACCGTGGTCTTTTTGTTCCTGACGCAGATAGGTTTCGGCTTTGGGGAGGGGGCGTTGAGTATCGGTGTCCCAGATTTTGTGAAGTAGGACGACTTCGGCTGTCATGGTGACGTTGGATTCTAAATCGGCCTGCCAATAGCCTGCGGGGGATTGTATTGAAAGGAGATGGTTTTGGGAGGACGCGATCGCGTTTTGCAGTCGGTCTGGGGTAACGGAAACGGACGAGTCTTGGAGTTGCATATCCTCACACTACACGGATTTTGAGCAAAATATTCTTACTCTAGCTTATTTGTTGTTGGTTATTGCCTCGACTAGCTTACTGCCTAATATAATCAAACATCGTTAAACGCCCCCACAATTGCTGCTGTAACGCCCGTAGAAACATTCCCACGGGAAACTGATAATACTCTACTATGACCCAGAAAACACAGCTTAAATGTAGAATGAAGGTAAGTATTGTCCAAGCAATGGGAAACCAAGCAATAAAACTGCCCGGCATGGGAGGAAATAAATAAGCGGCAAAACCGACAATGGTAGGGGGAAAAACTACAAAAAGAACAGCCACAAAGACAGAATCCCAACCCCAGTTAACGCCAGCTTGATTGACATTTTGCCATTGTTTTCCCGTCCAATACCAACTTAAACTCGGTTGACTATCGGCTAGTTTTAAAACTTGTTGCTCTAAATGGGTTGAAAAGATATGTTGACAAAAGTTACAACTCATGGCTTCCATGAGAGGTAGAGTAGAGATTTGACCCCAGTGACACACGGGACAAGGATAAATGCCGCCTTCGATAAGTTCGTTGGGAGGTGTAAGGGGGGTAGGCGAATGTTTCATAGTTTTTAAATATTAATCAAAGAACTTCAAACTTATGGTCAATCCCCGACAAGAAGAACGTCAAAGAATCCTAGAACTGGCTCAACAAGGCGACCCAGAAACTATTGCTGCTTTACTAAATCATAAGTTACGGTCTGAGGGGGTTGTGGCCCAAGTTTCTCAGCAACAAAACTGTTTGTCTATTTTTTTAACATCAACAACGCCACCAGATCGAGATTTTTGGGTTGATTTTATTCGCCAATCTTTGCTAAAAATTAAACTCAAAACTGAGAAAATTGCTGAAATTCGCGGTTATATTCAAAATAATCCCAATCCAGTTTGGGTAGAGGCAATTGAATTAGAAAACTTAGCGTTACAAAAAGCCCTTTCTGCTTGGTTACAAGAAAGTACCAGTGTATTTCCTTGGAAGACCGCTAGTCAAGCCGAACCTCAAGTAGAAATGCTGCGGTTTTATTTGAACGCCAAAGATACTGCTTTGTTACCCGTTCGCTATATTAAAGCTGTTTTAAAACTAGCAGTTACGGACATTTTACCCGTTCCCCACGAAAGCGATCGCGTTTTAGGGATTTACAATTGGCGAGGAGAAATGTTGTGGATGGTCGATCTTAACCGCTTGTTAGGCTTTGCTCACACTCTCACTCCTTATACTACCCAAATTCACGCGATCGCCTTACAAGTCGAACAGCAACAACTGGCCATTGTTGTAGCGGGAATTCACGACCTCGAACGCCATCGTCTCGACACCCTCCAACCCCCAACACCCGGCTTGTTTGCTCCTTCTTTACAACCTTTTGTACAAGGATATCTAATTGCAGCAGACAGTATTGTATTAGACGTTCCAGCCCTCTTACAAACTTTTACAACTGAAGCATTAACATCCTAAAACTTTCTTGAATATTGTTGACAATTTCCGGCAATTTGCCAGCAAAATTCTTACAATACAAAGTAAAGTCAAAATTAGCGCGATTAGGAGGTTTCTTCATGGTTTTAAATTCGACCCAGACTTCAGTTTCTCCTGATGTTAATCGCGCTATTACCGGACGCATTCACTCGGTCGAAACTTGCGGGACAGTAGACGGGCCGGGAGTTCGTTTTGTTATTTTTACTCAAGGTTGTTTATTGCGCTGTCAATACTGTCACAATCCCGACAGTCGCGATCTTCATACTGGGACAGAAATAACAGTAGATTCTTTAATTACAGAAATTCAAAAATATCGTTCTTATATGAATGCGTCCGGCGGTGGTTTAACCATTACGGGAGGCGAACCTTTACTACAGCCAGAATTTGTCGGTGAAATCTGCCGTCGCTGTCAAGAATTAAAAATTCATACAGCCCTCGATACTTCGGGTTATCCCAAATTTGAGCAAGGGAAAGAAGTGCTAAAATATGTCGATTTAGTCTTGCTTGACATCAAATCCTATGACCCCCAAATTTATCGCGATGTGACCCATGTTGAACTCGAACCCACTCTCAAATTTGCTCGCTATTTGAACGATATCAAAAAGCCTACTTGGGTACGTTTTGTCTTAGTTCCTAACTTGACTGATGCTCCCCATAATATTGCAGGATTAGCCCAATTTGTTGCCAGTTTAGATTGTGTCGAGAAAGTAGAACTACTGCCTTTTCACCAAATGGGTAAATACAAATGGGAACAAATGGGATTGGATTATCCCCTCAAAGATACCGAACCCCCAACTGCGGAAAAAGTAGCTGAAGTTCGCCGGGTTTTTGAGCAGTATCATTTGCGGGTTGAGTAATTTTGAGTTTTTCCCAATAGAATTGACCTCAGAGGGCGAGCCAAACCTAGATATAATCAAGGAAACAGAATCGGTGACCTCTGCAATAACTACGATTATTCCAACTATGACGAATCTGAAGCGAGAATATCGCGATCGCCGCGAGCAATTAATGGCTAAAATTGGTAACGGAACTGCCATTTTTCGGAGTGCTTCCCACGCGATCGCGCACCACGATGTTGAGTATCCTTTTCGCCAAAATAGTGACTTTTATTACCTCACGGGCTTTAACGAACCCGAAGCTGTGGCCGTTCTCGCCCCTCATCACGAAGAACACCGCTTCATCCTCTTCGTTCAACCCAAAGACCCCCAACAAGAAACCTGGACGGGTTACCGCGTTGGTGTAGACGCAGCCAAAGAAGAATACGAAGCCGACGAAGTATATCCCATTGAAGAACTCGACGAAAAACTCCCCGAATATCTCAAAGATTGCGATCGCATCTATTATCACCTAGGCCCCGACACCGCCTTTAACCAAGTTATCCTCAAACACTGGCAACGCTTTATTGCCCTCTACCAAAAACGCGGTGTTGGCCCTGTCGCTATCGAAGACACCAACCCCATTTTTCATCCCCTACGCCTGGTTAAAACCCCAACAGAAATCGAACTTCTCCGTAAAGCCACTAACATCTCTGCTCAAGCCCACAACCGCGCCCGCGACTTTGCCCAACCCGGACGCTACGAATACGAAGTTCAAGCCGAAATCGAACATATCTTCCGGGCTGCGGGTGGAACAGGCCCCGCTTACCCCTCCATTGTCGCTTCTGGGGAAAACGCCTGCATTCTCCACTACATCGAAAACAACCGCCAAATCCAAGAAGGCGACCTCCTCCTCATTGACGCGGGTTGCTGCTACGGCTACTATAACGGCGATATTACCCGAACTTTCTCGGTTAATGGCAAATTCAACAAATACCAGCAAGCCCTTTACGAAATCGTCTTAGAAGCCCAACTCAAAGCCATTGAGGAAGTCCAACCCGGCAAACCCTACAACGAATTCCACGATATGGCCGTCTGTGTTATTGTCCAAGGCTTACTCGATTTGGGTTTACTCAAAGGGGATTTAGAGGAAATTATCAAAGAAGAACAATACAAACCCTTCTATATGCACCGAACGGGTCATTGGTTGGGCTTGGATGTCCACGACGCGGGAACTTATAAACATAATGCCGAAACCTGGCGACCTTTTCAACCGGGTCATGTGGTGACGGTTGAACCGGGAATTTATATCGGCCCCCACATCGAAACTGCCGAGGAACAGCCCGATGTACCTCCCGAATGGCGCGGGATTGGCATTCGCATCGAGGATGATGTTTTGGTGACTTCTGACGGCCATGAAGTGTTAACCGCCGATGTACCAAAGTAATCTCATTTTAAAACCCCGGTTTCTTTTCATAACTGGGGTTTTAGTCGTTAGGATTTTTCAGCAACAGAATCCAGGTTGAATATACTGTAACCCTCTCGCGGATTGAAATCTGGAGCTAACGCGGCAAAGTCCGACTTCGCAGACTCAACAAATAAGTGGATTGGGCATCAACTTATCCCAAAGTGATTTTATGATACTGTGATTGTTCAAACAGAAAGGACGAGAAACTCTCGTCCTTATTGGTTACGATCGCGCTTTAATTATTGTTGTTGCAATGTTAGACTTGTCGTTGCCGATTGACCGTCTTTAGTCGCGATCGCCTCCACTTCGTAGCGAATCCCGCTATTGAGAATCAGAGGTCGCGGTACGGCAATGCCAAACGCCCCGTTTGCATCAGCTTGGACGGTACGATTGACCAACTGATTCCTGCCCCCGATAAAGGGAGTGGGATCGACAGCGATTACGGTAACGCGAATCTGAGCATTAGGTTCGGTTGTACCGTTGAGCGTAAAGCCTTGAGAGTTAATAATACCCCCGTCGCTGTAGTTAAACTTCGGTTGCAGATTCGCGAAATTGGTAGGTTGAGTTGGGGTGGGGGTTTGGGGAGTACCGTTTTCGGTCACTGGAGTGACTTGAGTTGCCCCTGGTTGGAAGGCTACAGGTTGTTCGGCTGCTCCGTAAACCACATTACCCTGACGTTCGAGACGACCGAGAACGACTCCTTCTGTAATGCGATCGCTATTACTTAAATTTAAGGTTGCCACATAAACCCCGCGAGAAATTTCTTGGGTGGGCAAACGTCGCATTGTATTACCATCGAGAACAATTACAGTCGCTTGAGCATTGGGCGTTCCGGTAATCGTTGCTAGGAAGGTTGAACCCGAACCCAAAGCGGCATTAGTGGCATTGTGGGTTACGGATTCAATTGCTAAAGCAGCTTGAGGTTGTTGGACTTGAAACGTCCAGCTTACTGCTTGCTTTTGGCCTCCGGTACTAATGTATTCGACGCGAACGGTATTTTGACCTGCGGGTAAGGGTTGCGGGGATTTGTAACTAAAAAAGGTGGGGGTGATGGTACTGCGGTTGGTAACGTTTTGATTGTTGACAAACAACTGCACTGTACTGGCGTTGACTGTTCCTGTTGACGTATCAAATACACCAGAAATTGAACTATCTTGCGAAACCGCTTGGTTGTTAGTCGGGCTAATGTTAACAACTTGCTGGGCTTGACTGACCGGGGCGATCGCGATCGGTGCGAAGATTATACCTGCTGCTACCAAAGCGCTTAAATAACTGTGTTGCAAAAATTTCATCTCAAATTAAACTCCTCAACTGGGTTATCTCTTAAGTATATTTAAGTACGAACGCTAGAAGTTTCGAGAAAGCGATCGCAGTTCTTAGGGTGCAGTTATAGATTTGAAGTTGCGGTGTACTGTCCTTTAGGGTCTTGTCCCCTGAATACTCCTGAATTTCCTTAACAGATTGTGGACTAGATCGATAAGTGGGCGCTTGGTAATCGGATTGAGCATGATAACCGATCGCCAACAATGGCATAACAACGGTTATATTCGCCGCGAGTCCTGGAAATAGCAATCAATTGAAAGAGCGAGAAGGAATACCGATTGCAACAAACAACCAACAACCAATAACCAATAACCAAAATGAGCATCCAACTCGGACGAGAAATTTGTGGCAACAGAGCGATCGCGCAAACGCGAGAATGGCTTGTCACCAATGGCATTGGGGGCTATGGATCGGGGACGATTGCTGGCATACTAACGCGGCGCTATCACGGTATTCTGGTGGCTGCGTTGAATCCCCCCTTGGGTCGCACCGTTTTGGTGTCTCAACTCGAAGAAGTAGTGCAATACCATCATCAGCACTACCCCCTTTATACCAATCGCTGGGCAACCGATGGCGCGATCGCCCCCCACGGTTATCGTTACATCGAAAGCTTTGCCCTCGAAGGCACAATCCCCCTGTGGCGTTATGCTTGCGCTGATGCCTTACTCGAAAAACGCCTCTGGATGCAGCCTGGGGAAAACACAACCTACGTCCGCTATACCCTGCGTCGTGGCAGCGAACCCCTACTGCTAGGAATTAAAATTATCCTCAATTATCGCGATTATCACGGCGAAACCCGTCATACAGATTGGGACATGACCCTTACTCCGGTAGAAAATGGTTTGCAAGCCATCGCTCATGAAACTGCAACACCGTTTTACCTTTTTGCGACCCTCGAACGTCAAACCCCCGTTTCCAGTTGCAAAAATACCCTAGGTATTCATACCCCCAAGTGGCGTATTACCAAAACCTGGCATCGAGACTTCGACATGAGTGCCGAACGCTATCGGGGATTGTGCGATCGCGAAGACCGCCTTCACGCCGCCGATCTCCAAATTATGCTTAATCCTGGGGATTCTCTAACTTTTGTTGCCAGTACCTCCCCCTCACCCTCCCTTATCGGTAGTGAAAGCCTCAAACAACGCCGTCTTTACGAACGTCAGTTGTTGAATGCCTATCCCCACAGAAAGAACAGTCCTGCTTGGATCGAGCAACTGGTTCTCGCTGCCGATCAATTTGTCGTCAAACGCCCTCTTTCTAACGATCCTGCGGGTCAAACCATTATTGCAGGTTATCATTGGTTTGGCGATTGGGGACGAGACACCGCGATCGCCCTCCCCGGCTTAACCCTCACCACCGGACGACCGGAAATTGCCCGCCGTATTCTTCGCACCTTTGCCCGTTACCTCGACCGGGGAATGCTACCGAATGTCTTTCCCGATACGGGCGAACAACCCGCTTACAACACCGTTGATGCGGTTTTATGGTATTTCGAGTCCATTCGCGCTTACTACGTCGCAACGGGCGATCTCGCGACGCTGAAAGAACTTTATCCCGGCTTGGTCGAAATTATTACTTGGCATCGACAAGGGACTCGCTACAACATCCAGCTTGACCCCCACGACGGCTTACTTTATGCCGGAGAACCGGGAGTCCAACTGACTTGGATGGATGCCAAAGTCGATGATTGGGTCGTTACACCGCGCATTGGCAAACCCGTAGAAATTAACGCCCTTTGGTACAATGCCCTAGCCATTATGGTACAGATTTGTCGTTGGTTAGAGCAGCCAACCCGCGAATACGAACATCTGTGTCAGCAAACTGCCCTTGGCATGAAACGCTTTTGGAACGAGCGAGCGGGTTATTGTTACGATGTGCTGGATACACCTAAAGGCAATGATGCAGCTTTGCGTCCCAATCAGATTTTTGCCGTTTCCCTACCCTGTGCCGATTTAGCAGTAGAATCGCCTCTATCCAAGGTACAACAGCGCCGAGTAGTCAAAGCCGTTTCGCGATCGCTCCTCACTTCCTACGGCTTGCGATCGCTTTCTCCCGACGATCCCTGTTATCAAAGCATTTATGGAGGCGATCGCCTTCAACGAGACGGCAGCTATCATCAAGGAACAGTGTGGGGTTGGCTGCTCGGTCACTTCGTCCAAGCTCACCTACGAGTCTACAACAATCCCAGTCTCGCTCGCGACTTCCTCACACCAATGGCTCATCATCTCCAAGATGCTTGTGTGGGCAGTCTCAGCGAAATTTTCGACGGCCAACCCCCCTTAACTCCCAGAGGTGCAGTTGCCCAAGCTTGGACAGTGGCAGAAGTTCTACGCGCTTGGGTTCTCCTCGCGGATTAGTGGGGAGTGGGGAGAGGGGGAGGAGTGGGAGGAGTCAAAATAGTAGGGCTGGCATTGCCCACCCTACATCTACTGCCCACTGAGTTGGTAATTGGTAATTGGTAATTGGTAATTGGTAATTGGTAATTGGTAATTGGTA
>JAWQFT010000177.1:0-9367 GCA_035968055.1 Jaaginema sp. PMC 1080.18
TGCTAAGATAGACTAAAATAGTAAAAATTTTACTGAGGCTCAAAAGCCAACTTATTATATTAAGTATTTAAGAAAAACTGTCGTATAAGCTTGCCTTGGCAGTGAAAACACGACATGATTTAGGCAAAAACGCGATCGCCCAAATTTGAGTTTAATTGTAGCACTCATTTTACAAATTTCAAAAAATCCAAAGTTTTTGATACAAAAAATTACACAATCACTTTAGATTTAAATTTTATTAATTTAGTCAAATATAGACCCGGTTAAGCTTTGACTGCAATACATTCAATTTCTACCAATGCACCTTTAGGTAAACGCGATACCTCTACTGTTGCTCTAGCAGGGGCTGTTGCTTCCTCAAAATACTCATCATAAACCTGATTCATCTGGGTAAAATCGTTCAAGTCGCTCAAGAAAACACTGGTTTTTACCACATCAGAAAAAGTCAGTTCTGCTGCTTGCAAAATAGCTTGGATATTCGCCATTACTTGTCGAGTTTGCTGACCCACATCTTCCCCCACCATCTTACCCGTTTTGGGGTCGAGAGGAATCTGACCTGCAACAAATAACATCTGACCTTGAGCTAAGATTGCTTGATTATAAGGCCCAACGGGAGCGGGAGCATTTTCAGTTTGGATAACTTGTTTCATGTTTGCTTAACTCAGTAACAATTGACTAGCTACCAATAACACAACAGCGAAACTTAAAGCAAGTTTTTACGAATACTGTGAAAGTTAAAGCTGCTAAAAAGGGAAAAAGTTTCTCTTTCTTTCACTGTTGCTGAAGTTACTTTTCGAGTTGCTCAATTTGATACAACGCATCGTCATAACAATCCAACTTCCCTACATCTAAGCAAATCTCGGCTGCGGTTTGGAAGTTTTTTCGGGCTGCGGTAATCTCGCCTAATTCTTGATAAGCCAAGCCCAAATCGTAGTAAGCTAACAAATGACCCGGATGGCGTTCGATGGCGTTGCTGTAGTCCGTAATTGCCCCCGACCAATCCCCAATTTGAGCGCGAGTCAAACCTCGATTATAGTAAGCTTCGGGGTCTTCTGAGTCAAGTTGGATGGCAATATTAAAGTCCGCGATCGCCCTTTGCCAGTTTTGCAGGCGATAATGAGCTAAACCGCGATTTTGGTAACTGTAGGGATGGTTGGGACGCAGATTTATGGCTGTAGTACAATCCGCGATCGCGTTTTCTGGATCGCCAATATTAGAGTAAGATAAACAACGGTTGAGATAAGCGGCGGCAAAACGAGCATTAATGTTTATCGCAGCAGTATAATCGGCAATCGCTGCGTTTTCTTGACCTAAAGCCGCATAAGCACTACCGCGATTTACATAAGCTTTCGCAAAATCGGGGTTGAGGGCGATCGCCTTGCTATAATCTCCCTGTGCGCCTTCAGCATCCCCCAAATTAAAGCGCACATTGCCTCTTTGGTAATAAGCTTGCGGATCGTCGGGGTCAAGGGCGATCGCCGTGGTAAAATCTGTGAGAGCCGCTTGCCAATCAGCTAAACCGAGATACGCTACTCCTCGATTAAAGTAGATTGCCGCGCGGTCGGGTTGCTGCTGTAAAACTTGGGTATAGGTAGCGATCGCAGCCGCATTATCCCCTGAGTTTGCGGCAGTTTGAGCGCGATCGAGCCAGTAATAAACCGCGAGATGTTGGGGAACTTTAGCCAACAAAGCGATCGCCAAAAAGGTTAAAACACCAATACCAGTAATCCACCATTTATGAGCGTAGCGGCTCTTAGAACGAGATTCAAGGGGGGTAAATTTAGTTTTTGGCTTTTTGACCTGTTGACCGTGGCGGAGAGCTTCTAAATCCGCAAGAACGGCGGCAGCATCGGGGTAGCGTTGGCTGCAATCGGGGTGTACCATTTTACTGAGAATCTCCCGTAAACCAGGCTTTAGTTGGGGCGATCGCGTCCAGAACACGCTACAATCCTGGTACTGAGTCTCCACAGCCCGTTTGCGAGCAGCTAAATCCTCCGCAGACAACCCCGTCAAAGCTTGAATCACAACCATTCCCAAAGCGTAAAGATCGCTATTAATCTGCACCTGACCCATTTTTTGTTCCAAGGGAATATAAAGCCAATTTTTGTCTTCCCTCGCTTCAATTTCCGAGTCGGCTGTAGCCACTTCTGTTACTAAAGCAAAATCTACTAAAAGTAACTTACCATCGGGATGACGGCGAATAATATTAGAAGGCTTGATACTGCGATGAATTGTGCCGCGTTGGTGAGCAAAATCCAAGATTTCTAGCATTTCCATCAAGAAATAAATTCCTTGAGGTTCGGGTAAACAATAACCCGGTTGAATTTCGGTACTAAAAGGATGACCGGGAATAAATTCTTGCACCAAATAAAAAGCATCGCGATCGTTAAAATAATTCAAAATCTTGGGAATGCCATCGTACTGCGCCAATCCCTCCAGAATTTTTGCCTTTTGGTACAACAAATTCAGTATAATTTGTAGCGATCGCGGATTTGTCTTTTCCAAAGGATGTTGCTTTACCACGCATTTTGGATGTCCCGAAACGCGCACATCAGCAGCCAGATAAGTACAGCCCAAGTCACTAGAACCTAAGACTTGAATAAATTGATATTGTCCTCCGAGTAACTTGACCATAATCGGGTGGGGGCTAAATCTCTCTTATCGTGATTATGACATGGCCGCGGGAGGATGTGCGACGAGAAATTTTGCTTTACTAAAAGTTTAAAAAGTGACAATTATCACGAAAATTGTCATTTACACTGCCGAATAAAACCAACAAAGCCAATTCAGTTCGTATTCACAATTGTAGAAAAAATGCCCAAAATACTATGTCATTTCCTCATTGGCATTCCAGCCAGTGGCAAATCCACCTTAGCTTGCAGACTCGCTCACCTCACTCCAGAAACTACCATCGTCTCAACCGACAAAATTCGCGGTGAATTATTCGGAAACGAGATTATTCAAGGAGAATGGCCGCAAGTTGAAGCCCTTGTTATTCAACGTATTACCGCAGCGATCGCGTCTCATTCTCCCGTCATCTACGACGCAACCAACGCCCAAAAAGAATGGCGACAAGAAATACTCAAAAAACTCCATTTTGAGAATGTATTTTGGTTAGCTTGGTGGCTCAAAGCCAGAGTAACTATTTCTCAACAATGGAATCAACAACGCTCTCGCCAAGTCCCCGATGAAATCATTACCAGAATGTCAGTTCAACTCAGAGATAAACCCCCTCGCTGCGACGAAGGCTTTATCGCCATCGAACGTATCTTTCCTGACATTAGCGATTTAGAATTGCAACAAAAAATCGAGTATTACCATCAGCAACTACAGAAACTTTAAAATTGCCTCTGCCGTCAGTAAAGGTTGCTCTAAATGGGGGACATGACCGCAATTAGATAGCCAAACTAACTGACTTTGAGGAATTAAACTTTCAAACTGAGACGCATCTTTAATCCCTAAAATTTGGTCATTTTCTCCCCAAATAATCAACGTTGGTTGCTGAATTTCAGGTAATTGCTCCGCAAACGAACCATAACCACCACTTTTGGTAAAAGCCACCAACGCTTCCTGCCAATAAGAGCATCCTAAATGTAATTCCGTGCAAATTCGCGCATCTTCATTCGCAAAACTCTTATCAAAATAAGCCGCCTGACTAATACTTTGGCGAACCCTAGGATTGCGTAAAAAGCCCGTCGCCAAACGGTCAAAAGGAGGAAACATCAACTTACCAATTTTCGGCGGTTTGGCCAATCCCGCACTATCGAGAAGTACCAACTTATCCACCATTTCGGGATACTTTAGAGTCAACGAAATGGCCACAGCGCCCCCCATCGAAGCTCCCACCAAGATTGCAGGACGCTGAATTACTTGTTGCCAAAAAGCCTGTAAATGAACCGCAATTTCCCCCGGACTAAAAGTTAAAGAAGAAACGCGATCGCCAAAACCAAAACCCAACAAATCCACCGCCCAAGTTTGATGACTTTGTGCCAACAACGGCAACAAACGGCGAAATTCTAACACCGAACTATCAAACCCATGCAGTAACAAAATCGGTGGATTACCCTCCCCCCCACAAACATAACTTGTCTCAATCGGTTGCGAACAAAGAGAAGTCGCGATCGCCCTTCTTTGGATACTTTGTGCCAATTGTATCGAAGTGGCTTCGGTTAGTTGGGACGCGATCGCGGGTAAAAAATCAGGAAACATAAAAAATACTAACAGATTCAAGTCTTCCATTTTAGAAGGAATCAGAATCAATACCCAATACAGGAAAGCGCGATCGTTACTGCCTCCTTCCAGCAAACATAACAGTTGTTATGTTCGCCATAACAACTGTTATGTAGAAATCAGAAAAGAAGTACGCCCATTTTGTAGTATGTCGTTGCCCCTCCCTGTAATCCTGTAGCACTATAGCCCAAAAGCCTTATAACAAGGGGATTAAAAAAAACTTTGCTCAACCCCTTGACACTTTATGTATTATGCTTGTAGTATTACAAATGTAGCACGAAGGCAAAAGGCACAACGCCCCAAGCCACAAGCTATCTGAACCTTGACAACTTAATAGTGTAATACATCTTTTCATGACCCAAGTTATTGACAAGATTCATTGCCCCAAAACCCGTAATGAATCCGAGCGCAATAACTTCCGCAGATATCGTAACTGCTGCTTTTTTTGGGGTTGTAACTCAGTGGCAAGAGTGCCTACCTGTCTAGTAGGAAGTCGCGGGTTCAAATCCCGTCAGCCCCGCTCAAGCCGCAGTTATAGATATCATTCGCATCGGTAGCCAAGAGGTTGAAGGCGAGAGCCTGCAAAGCTCTTATTTCGTGGGTTCGACTCCCACCCGATGCTTGCGTTGCAGCGTAGCACAACGGCTAGTGCGCCTTGCTCATAACAAGGAAGATATGGGTTCAACTCCCATCGCTGCAACCAACTGTGGGGATAGTGTAATGGCTAACATTTCGGTCTCCAAAACCGACGCTCTGGGTTCGAGTCCCAGTCCCCGCGTTCCGCCGTATCCCAACCCGCGAAGCTTACAAACGGTTATCAAACAGCAATGTTTGAGTAGGTTCGATTCCTGCCACCTCCGCCAACCTTGGAGGTGCTTAAAAACACAGCTTCTCATCCTTATATGGTGGATTCTCCTGGTGCCGTAGGCAAATTGGTTAAGCCGCTTGACTTTCAATCAGGTGAACTGCGGGTTCAAACCCCGTCGGCACTTCTTCAGTCATCAGGGATTAAGGGGCAGTAGGTCTTGGGCAGTAGGCATTGGTTTTTGGGCAGTCGGCAATCGGCAGTCGGCAATCGGGGGGGGAGTTAAATGAATGCCCCTCCAAAGATGCCAGAAACTTTGGACTTACAGCAGACTCTAAAAAAAGCTGAAAGCTAGAATATACTGGGGTTTCAGTCTTAAAAAGTAGATTTAAGTTTTTAGAGAGGGATTAACGTATTACAAACCTTGGGTTGGTATCCAAATTGGTAACGGAGTCTGACTGTAAATCAGATGCTATCGGCTTTGGGGGTTCGAGTCCCTCCCAACCCATGCGCGGAGAGGTGGCTGAGTGGCCGAAAGCGTCCTCCTGCTAAGAGGAAACGGGGTGTTAAGCTCCGTCGAGGGTTCGACTCCCTCCCTCTCCGCCAGATTTTGAGAGTGTGGTGTAACTGGATAACACATCAGTCTACGAAACTGAAGACGTGGGGGTTCAAATCCCTCCACTCTCGCTTTCCCCCGGTAGCTCAGTGGGTCAGAGCGCTGGTTTGAAGCACCAGAGGTCGTCAGTTCAATACTGACCTGGGGGACTTTCTTCAGTTATCAGTCAACAGTTATCAGTTTTTTGGGCAGTCGGCAATCGGCAATCGGCAGTCGGGGAGGAGTCAAATTCTACCCCTACTGCCTACTACCCAATCCCTACTGCCCCTTAGAGGCTGTTAACTGATAACTGATAACTGTGTTTTGCCTTGTAGCTCAATGGTGGAGCAAGCGGCTGTTAACCGCGAGGTTGTGGGTTCGAGTCCCACCGAGGCAGTTTTTCAATCTTTGCCGAGTAGACAAATGGGTAAAGTCGCCTATCTCTGAAATAGGAAATTGTGGGTTCGACTCCTACCTCGGCAGTGATGGGAAGTATGCAAACAGGCAAAGCAGCTTGCCTTTGAAGCAGGTGTTTGAAGGTTCGATTCCTTCCTTCCCAGTGTTTGCTCCTGTAGCCCAATTCGGCAGAGGCGGCTGATTCACTCATCAGTTTATGTGTAGGTTCGATTCCTATCAGGAGTATTGTCAGTGACCAGTGACCAGTGACCAGTTACCAATTGACTTTAGTTAGTCTTTGATACTGATGTTTTAATTAACTCAAAAAACTGATGACTGATGACTGTTGACTGATAACTGAAAAAAGCTCCTGTGGCCCAATTGGCAGAGGCGGCAGATTTAAAATCTGTTCATCGTGTGGGTTCGAGTCCCACCAGGAGTATGTTCAATTATCAATTACCAGTTACCAATTATCAATGCTTTATTTAAAGTTGAAGATGGTGGGCGATGCCCACCCTACACTTATTAAGTGAACTTCAAAACTGATGACTGATTACTGTTAACTGATAACTGAAAACAGCCGGGTGTAGCGCAGTTTGGTAGCGCGTCTGCTTTGGGAGCAGAATGTCGCAGGTTCGAACCCTGCCACTCGGATTTTTGCCCTTGTGACGGAATGGAAGACGTACTGTACTCAGAATGCAGGTTTTGTGGGTTCGACTCCCACCAGGGGTATGTTCAATTACCAATTACCAATGCTTTATTTAAGTTAAAGATGGTGGGCGATGCCCACCCTACACAATAGCTTTAATTAGTTTTCGATTTTGATGTTTTAATTAACTCGAAAAAACTGATGACTGATTACTGATTACTGGTAACTGAAAGAAAGCCCCTGTAGCCCAATCGGAAGAGGCGCTAGGCTAAGAACCTAGTTAGTGCTGGTTCGAGTCCAGTCGGGGGTATGGTCAAGTATTGCAGGGATGGAGCAAAAGTGGCTCACTAGCCTCATAAGCTAGAAATCGGTAAGTGCAATTCTTACTCCTGCGACCAAATTTTTGCAGATGTGATGTAAGGGGAAACATGAAACTTTCGTACAGTTTTCTTGCAGGTTCAAGTCCTGTCGCCTGCTTGGGTGCAGATGTGGTGTGAATTGGTCAACATCAAGACGTGGTATGTCTTGGCTGCGGGTTCAAATCCTGCCATCTGCTTTGATTTTTGGGAATGTAGCTCAATGGCTAGAGCATTCGGCTTTTAACCGATGGGTTGTAGGTTCGAGTCCTACCATTCCCATGTTTGCAAGTGTGATGTAATGGGCAACATGAAGCTCTTGTAAAGCTTTTTTGCGAGTTCGAGTCTCGCCGCTTGCTTGCTGTTTTTGTATCGTCATTTCTAATAAAAACCGGCAGTCCGCCCGCAGATTAAAATCTGGGGCTAACACAAGAACAAAGTCCGCTTTCACGGACTAAATAAAGTAACTTAGTGTGTGGAATTAATGGAAATGAATATAATTCTAATTGTGGTGTTTTAAGAGGATGAATGTCAAAATTGAAACGCAAAGGAATTGCCCAAGATACGGTCAATATTTTAAAAGATGGGTGTTACCAGACTACCGCAGGCAAGATGGTTACAATTTCTCCAAATTTATCGTCTTGTTTAACGCGAACCAGATGTTATACTCCCGAAGGTTTAGTGAGGCTTGAAGCTGAAGTATTGTCTCAATCTCCTGTTTTTTCACAAACAAATTTTGGGGTTGAGAATGAGACGAGTTTACAGGGTGCTGAACGCTTGGCAAGGTTAGAAAGGTTTAGAAAAATTGGCGTTTTAAATTTTGCTTCGGCTAAGAATCCGGGAGGCGGTTTTCTCAAGGGTTCACAAGCACAAGAGGAGAGTTTGGCGAGAAGTTCGGGGCTGTACAGTAGTTTATTGAAGTGTCCTGAATATTACGAGTTTCATCGCAGTACGCGATCGCTCCTCTACTCGAACCATATCATCTATTCGCCCGGTTGTCCGGTGTTTCGATTGGATGATGGGACGTTACTCGATGAACCCTATTGTGTGGATTTTATTACGTCTCCTGCGCCGAATTTGGGGGCAATTGAACGTAATGAACCGAAGGCGAAAAAGGAAGTACCGGGGGTGTTACGCGATCGCGCTTCCAAAATCCTGACTCTAGCAGCATATCACAACTGTGATGCTTTGGTTTTAGGGGCTTGGGGTTGTGGCGTGTTTCGCAATAATCCGGCAGTGGTAGCGCAAGTTTTCGCAGATTTGTTATTACCCAGTAGCGTATTTTGGGGGCGATTTGATATGGTTTTGTTTTCAGTTTTGGATCGAAGTTCTGAGTTAAATATTTTTAACTGCTTCGCCAATAATTTGTAAGTTTCGGATAACAGCATCAAAAGTACGTTCATCAGCAAGAAACTGACTCATATTCATATTTTGGGTGTAGCGTCTAATTTTGGCACTACTGCTGAGGATATCTTCTAAATACAATTGGAGATTACGCGACATAAACTAACTCTTGCTCGACTTGAGATTTAATTTGAGGCTTTAACATTTTCCAAGTGACCAAATCAACAGAGATATTCAATGTATCTTCAATATAAAATTTCACATCCATGTAGCGATCGAATGTCAAAGAGTCTTCAAAATCAATCAAGATATCAATATCACTTTCTTCGTGAGCTTCATCGCGAGCAACTGAGCCAAAGATAGCCAAAGTTTTTACACCAAATTGCTTGAATTTTTCTCGATGTTGTTTCAAAATTTCAACAGCTTTATTTCTATCCATCGTTACTCTTTTTAGAATTATGTAGCAGCATTATAGCAAAATTCAAAACACTTTTCTCCTGCGGATGTGGTGTAATGGCAGCACTAAAGCCTTCCAAGCTTTTAGTACGAGTTCGAGTCTCGTTATCCGCTTTTAAATAATGCGAGTGTGATGTAGTGGATAGCATCTGAGTACGCCATACTCAGCGCACGGGTTCAAGTCCCGTCACTCGCTTATTTAGTCCTGTAGCTCAATCGGTAGAGTCCTTGTCTTACAAACAAGTTGTTGCAGGTTCGACTCCTGCCAGGACTATGATTTAGTTTCCTAATTTGGGTAACTTAAATCGATTGGTTTGGGAGTGTAACTCAATGGAATAGAGTATCGATCTTCTAAATCGAATGATGTAGGTTCGAGTCCTACCACTCCTGTTTGTTATTAACTTTTGGAGGTGTGCTTTCTTTGTATTTAATTTGGCTTTTTGATTTCGCATTTCGCGCTCTGTTTTAGCGTGTCCTAACTCCTAAGCTGTTAATCATTTAAATTTTTGTCTCGATTCAAGCCCACCCAAGGGTTC
>JAWQFT010000178.1:0-9340 GCA_035968055.1 Jaaginema sp. PMC 1080.18
ATGGTTAGAGAGCGTTGGTAGAGGGGTAAGGCTTCGCTGTAGTTCCCCATATTCTGATACAGTCCTGCCAAGTTATAGAGGCTATTGGCAAAGTCGGGATGGTCGCTGCCGAGGGCTCGTTCGTAGATGGTTAGGGAGCGTTGGAATAGGGGTAAGGCTTCGCTGTAGTTCCTCATAGAGTCGTACAGTTCTGCCAAGTTGTTGAGGCTATTGGCAACGTCAGGATGGTTCCTGCCGAGGGCTTGTTCGCGGATGGTTAGGGAGCGTTGATAGAGGGGTAAGGCTTCGCTGTATTTCCCTATAGTGCGGTACAGTAATGCCAAGTTGTTGAGGCTAGTGGCAACATCGGGATGGTTGCTGCCGAGGGCTTGTTCGCGGATGGCAAGGGAACGTTGAAAGAGGGGTTCGGCTTCTGTGTAGTTCCCCATAGCCTGGTACAAATATGCCAATCCGTTGAGGCTAGTGGCAACGTCAGGATGGTTCTCACCCAACTGCTCTTCACGAATAGCCAAGGCACGTTTAGCCAAGGGAACTGCTTCAGTATAACGACCCTCTGAATCTAGCGTCATTGCTTGTTGATTCAGTTCATCTGCGGTAGCCAAAGCTTGGTCGCGTTCTGTTGCGGTTCGGATTTCTAGGCTATAGTTTCCCGTTGCTCCAGCTTCGTAGCTATTCGCAATGACGGTATAAGTTCCAGTCGCGGGTAAGGTCACGACAATTTGGGAGTTAGTACCGTCTGTACTATCATCATTTTGGGCAATGGTTTCGGCTGTGGGAGCTACTAAAAGCAGATAAGTGTCGAAATCTTCACTACTCAAGGTAATGGTCAAAGTTTCTCCCTCTTGCCCCTCAAAGGTATGGGTTTCGTAGTAGCTGCCATCATCCTCTAGGACTGCCGAGTTACTATCTAAGCGCCCGGTGAAGGTTTGAGGGGTTCGCGAAGATACAGATTGAGCAACCTGAGTTGGTGTGGCCAGGGCGGGGAGTGCGCTGAAATGGAGTCCCAGGAGGAGGAAACCGCCTGCGAGGTGTTTGAGGGATTTTGCCATGAGAGTTGCGGGTGATAGGCTACGTTTCAGTATATGTCTGTAGGCGGTGGAGCTTATGCAGTTCTTGGGATGGCGTGGCGATACAATTGTGGCTTGAGAAATCGAGGTTTCGAGTATCAAGTAGGGTGCTGAAGCGCGTAGCGTAACGCACCGAAATCCGAGCGTTTTGGCTTAAGCGGTGGGTTACGGCGGATTGCTAAATTGCAGTCATAGTATAGGTTTTAGCCGCCTAACCCACCCTACGCGACTACAATCAAATTAGTCTATTCACCTTGCCCTGATGCCAGCTAGAGACTCGTTTCACCAAGCTGTTAAAACGGCTTTGCTTAAAGAACAATGGCAAATTACCCACGATCCCCTCTCCCTTCGTTTTGGTGGGGTCGATTTTGCCATTGATTTGGGGGCAGAAAAGTTAATTGCAGCCCAAAAAGATAATCAAAAAATTGCGATTAAAATTAAAAATTTTCTGGCTCAATCTTCAGTAATTCTTGAGACATCCAAAATAAGCTCAAAGCTATAAATGGTGGGCGATGCCCACCCTACATAATGTCCTAATACTTGGCTTATCAAAACTTCTTTAGCTTGGAATTGCCTAGAATTGCGATCGCCCAGAACCAAGTCAAGCTTATTGTTTACACTCCCGAACAAGAGGTCATTGAACAATGGATAAATTAGAGCGATATCGGATTGTTTATATTGGTTGGCAAAAAGATACTTTTGTTCATAGTTGCCCCATTCATATTGATATCAAAGGTGAGAAAATATGGTTGCAGTGGAATGGAACAGAAGTTGATATTGCTGCTGAGTTCGCGGATTTGGGTGTGCCGAAAGCAGACATTGTGTGGGGCTTTTATTCTCCTTTTATGCGACAGTTTACCGATTATGGTGTTGGTTAGAAGCAGTTATGCCGGTTTTGGGGGGGTAAAGTTTGGGCAAGTTAACTTGTGGATTTGGGGAATTGAGTCGATCTCGCATCCACGCTAGTCTAAGAGAATATGTGAATAAGGTTAGACAGCAACGACAGTGGTATTCAAACTTGGTTTACTTGGCTTGGGAACGGTGGGTACGGGAACGGCAGAGATTTTGTTGCACCCGGAAGGCCGCAATCCGTTATTAAAGGCAATAGAGATAAAATCTGTGGGAGTGCGATCGCTCTCGAAAGACCGTGGGGTATCTTTTCCTGATGGGGTATTGACGGACGACCTAGAAAGCATTGTCAATGACCCGGAAATTGATATTATCGTAGAGTTGATGGGGGGTTTAGAACCGGTGCGATCGCTCCTTCTCCAAGCGATCGCCAATGGTAAACATATCGTAACGGCAAATAAGGCCGCGATCGCCACCCACGGGGCAGAAATCTTTGATGCAGCCCAGAAAGCCGGGGTTTACGTCCTCCTAGAAGCGGCGGTGGGGGGCGGTATTCCTATTATTAAACCCCTCAAAGAAGCCCTCGGCGTTAACCGGATTTCCCGCATTACCGGGATTGTCAACGGTACGACGAACTACATTTTGACGGAAATGGCGCAAAAAGGGGCGAATTTTGCCGATGTCCTGGCAGAAGCGCAAAATTTGGGTTACGCTGAAGCCGATCCGACGGCGGATGTGGGGGGTTTGGATGCGGCGGATAAAATCGCGATTCTGGCTTCTTTGGCGTTTGGGGGACGGATTAAACGGGAAGATGTCTACACGGAGGGGATTACTCAAGTCGATGCGGCGGATATCTCCTACGCGCAACAATTAGGGTTTACGATTAAGTTACTCGCGATCGCCCAACAACCAGCCGCAGACAGCCAAACTCTGCAATTACGAGTTCACCCCACCCTACTGCCCCAAAACCACCCTCTAGCCAGCATTAACGGCGTGTACAATGCGGTGTTAGTGGAAGGCGAACCCATCGAACAGGTGATGTTTTTTGGCCCGGGTGCGGGGGCAGGCCCTACCGCCAGCGCTGTTGTTTCTGATATCATCAGTATTGTCGGCATTCTCAAAAGCGCCCACGGTAGCCAACGCCTCAACCCCCTCCTCAGTCCCGAACATCAAGATTATTGCGCGATCGCTCCGATGTCGGAACTGGTTACCCGCTTTTATGCTCGCTTTTTGTGCGACGATCGTCCCGGCGTTATCGGTCATCTGGGGACTTGTTTTGGCAAACATCATGTCAGTTTGGAATCTATTGTCCAAATTGGCTATCAAGGTAATTTAGCCGAAATTGTGGTTGTTACTCACGATGTTACGGAGGCTAATTTCCACAATGCGATCGCGGAAATTCAGGGTTTCAGTGCTTTGGATAGTATTAGTATTCCTTCGATTTTGCGAGTTTGGTAGAGGAGTCTATTACCTTAACGCCTATCGCGTTACCAACCCGCGATCGCGTTTTCCATAACAGTTGTTATGAAGACCATAATAACTGTTATGATGTTGAGGCTATCAGCTTTGACTGGCTGCGAGTTGCTGTAACAATTGCTCTAAACTTTGGGCAGGTTCTAAACAACTCATCCCCTGACATACCAAGCCCACGGTATTGGGGGGTAACTCGGTTTCCACTTGATAGGCAACTCCTGGGGAGTATTGGGGGATGAGAGTTTGCAGGATGTCGGGGGTAGTGCGGACGAGAGTACCGTGGTGATACCAATCTAGCCCGTGGAATAAACTGGGACAAGCTTGGGGGGATTTCTCCATGATTGCGCTGAATGCTTGTAGAATGACAGCAGCGCGATCGCCCCAGTCGGGATTATCAGCAACGAGGGATAAACGCATCAGGTTCGCGATCGCCATGCCATTAGCCGCAGGGGTAGCATTATCCATATAGCTGCGTTCGCGGATAATCAGGTCGTCGCTGGCATCATTGGGGGTGTTGTAATAGCCCCCAGACTCCTCACTCCAGAGATATTGGTCGAACTCCCTTTGCAGATTTATCGCTGCGTCTAACCATTGGGTTTCTGTGGGTTTTGCTGCGTACAAATCCAGCAGGGCTTTGATGAATAAAGCGTAATCCTCCGATTGGGCTAAAACGGCGGTTTTTCCGGCGTAATTCAAGCGGTGGAAACGTCCCTCTAGCCATTGATTTTCAAGGATAAAGTTAGCGGCATTTTGCGCCAAATTCCAGGCTGTTTCGTCGCCCAAAACGGCGCAAACGCGAGCTAACCCAGAAATAATTAAGCTATTCCAAGCTACAATCATTTTTGTATCGGTAACTGCGGGAATACGACCCGGCCAAGTTTGATTTTTCGCTTCTGAGTTATTACGGGCGGGAGGGAAGGGTGCAGTCCTCTCGGCAGCTTCGCCGTAACGCACTTTAAACAGCTTGGAAAGGGCGATTTCAGTCGTTTCCGACAGTTTTTCCTTATTGCGTCGTTGCAGGACGTTGTGACCTTCAAAATTACCCTCAAGGGTTACGGTAAAGGCGGTTTGCATTTCCTGAAGTTCCCCAGGAGTGAGGATTTCGTCTAATTCCCCGTAATCCCACACATAAAATGCCCCTTCTTCCGGTTCAGCATCTTGGGGAGTGATGAAACTGTCCGCGTCCTGGGCTGCGTAGAAAAAGCCTTGGGAATCAATCATTTCTCGTTGTAACCATTCGATTGTACCCGCGATCGCCCTTTCTATGGCAGATTCTTCTATCCCACAACTCCACAAATTCGCCAAAAACTCCAGAATTTGCCCGTTATCATAGAGCATTTTCTCGAAATGCGGCACAGTCCAATTATCGTCTACGGTATAGCGATGAAAACCGCCCCCTACCTGGTCGTAGATACCCCCCAGCACTAAATCCATCCCGCGCTGTTTGGCAATATTAACAGCTTCGGAAACCGCTAAACGTCCTCCCTGTAAAGTTAGCAAGGCATAAGGCATCATAGGGAAACTAGGCTGTCCGGGTTGCTGTGATGCGATAATGCGGCTGCTAATCTCCATTCCTCGCAATAGCAAGGCTTTATCGAGAGTATTATCTCCCCTTGGTAAAGAAGCGGATTCCTGCAAAACGCGCATTATCTCGCTTTTGAATTGAGTCAGCTTCTCGGTTTCCACATCATAAAACCGTCGCACCGATTGTAAAATTTCTAGAAACCCCGGACGACCGTAACGAGGCTGTACCGGGAAATATGTCCCTCCGTAAAAGGGTACGCGGTCATCAGGAGTTAGGAAAATGTTGAGCGGCCAACCCCCTTGACCTGTCATCATCTGGAGGGCTTGCATATAAATACTATCAATATCCGGGCGTTCTTCGCGATCGACTTTGATGGGGAGAAAGTTGTCGTTGAGGTAGGACGCGATCGCATTATCGGAAAACGCTTCTCCTTCCATTACGGTACACCAATGACAACTCGAATAACCAATGGACAGGAAAATTGGCTTATTCTCCCGCTTGGCAGTTTCTAGGGCTTCGTCACACCAATACCACCAATTTATCGGGTTTTCGGCGTGTTTGCGGAGGTACAGACTAGCGGTATTTACGAGACGATTGGACATTTTCAGTAATCAGCACCCAAGGGGAACGTTTACCCGCTAGTTTACTGGTTTTTTGTGTCTTGCCGAGCGTTCCCTTGCGCCTGTCTTGCCGAGCGTTCCCTTGCGCCTTACGGCGACGCGGGGTCTCGGCGCTTTCGGCGACGCGGGGTCTCGGCGCTTATTAGTTGGTTGTTTCCCTGATGTTGTACCGAAGTATTGTTCCACAAAAAGAGGTTAGAAACTTTCGTCTACAGAATGGACTCTAAAAATCACTCAACGCCAGACTATATGAGAGTTTCAGCCTCAAAAAGTGGATTTAACGTTTCCAAGAGAGCAAGGGGCAGTGGGTAGTCGGGGAAGAGTGGGAGGAAATACGAGTCATGACCAACAACCAATGTCAGAAAATGTAGATAAACCGATACAGCGCGATCGCGGACAAAGCATATACAATAATCTGGATTAACTGTCACGAAAATCGACAAAATCCTTATGCCTCGCCGCGAAGACCTCCATAAAATCTTGCTTTTGGGTTCTGGCCCCATCGTTATTGGCCAAGCCTGCGAATTTGACTATTCCGGAACGCAAGCCTGTAAAGCCCTGCGTCAAGAAGGATACGAAGTCATCTTGGTCAACTCCAACCCTGCCACGATTATGACTGACCCGGAAACGGCAGACCGGACTTATATTGAGCCGTTAACCCCAGAAATTGTGGAGAAAGTGATCGAAAAAGAGCGTCCTGACGCATTATTACCGACAATGGGGGGACAAACTGCCCTCAACGTGGCGGTAGCCCTGGCGAAAAACGGCGTATTGGATAAATACGGGGTGGATTTAATTGGGGCGAAGTTGGCAGCGATTGAAATGGCCGAAGACCGTCACTTGTTCAAGGAAGCTATGGCCCGCATTGGCGTTCCTGTCTGTCCTTCGGGGATTGTCAGTAGCCTCGAAGAAGCCAAGCAAATTGCTGAAGAAATTGGCAGTTATCCGTTGATTATTCGTCCGGCGTTCACGATGGGAGGGACAGGGGGCGGTATTGCCTATAACCAAGAAGAATACGAGGAAATGGCGGAAACGGGGCTAGATGCCTCCCCAGTTACCCAAATTCTGGTGGAAAAGTCTCTACTCGGTTGGAAGGAATACGAGTTGGAGGTGATGCGCGACCTCGCTGATAATGTGGTCATTATTTGTAGCATCGAAAACTTCGACCCTATGGGGGTTCATACGGGAGATTCGATTACCGTAGCCCCGGCTCAAACCCTGACGGATAAAGAGTATCAGCGTTTGCGGGATGCTTCGATTAAAATTATCCGCGAAATTGGGGTGGAAACGGGGGGATCGAATATTCAGTTTTCCGTCAATCCGGCGAATGGGGAATATATCGTCATTGAGATGAATCCCAGGGTTTCGCGGTCTTCGGCTTTGGCTTCTAAGGCTACAGGATTTCCGATCGCGAAGTTTGCGGCTAAATTAGCAGTGGGCTATACCTTGGATGAAATTCCTAACGATATTACCCAGAAAACCCCGGCTTCCTTTGAACCGACGATTGATTATGTCGTGACCAAAATCCCTCGCTTTGCCTTTGAGAAGTTTCCGGGGGCTGAACCGAATTTAACCACTCAGATGAAGTCTGTGGGGGAAGCAATGGCGATTGGTCGGACTTTTTGCGAATCTTTCCAAAAAGCCTTGCGATCGCTCGAAACCGGACGTTATGGCTTTGGTTGCGACCAACCCGGTCAATTACCCACTTTACAACAAGTGCGATCGAGTTTGCGGACTCCTAACCCGGAACGAGTGTTTAGCGTGTATCATGCCTTAAAGTTGGGCATGACCGTCGCTGAAATCCACGAACTCACGGCCATTGATATCTGGTTCTTAGATAAACTCTCGGAGTTGCTAACCTTTGAGCGCTTCTTGAAGTGTACGCCCCTCAAAGAGATTACCGCCGACCAAATGCGGGATGTCAAGCAACACGGGTTTAGCGATCGCCAAATCGCCTTTGCAACTAAGACGACAGAGGATGAAGTCCGGATTTATCGCAAATCTTTGGGCATTACCCCCGTTTACAAGGTTGTGGATACCTGTGCGGCGGAATTTGAAGCTTATACGCCCTATTACTACTCGACTTATGAAGAAGGAGAAACGGAAGTATTGCCTTCAGACCGACCCAAAGTGATGATTTTAGGCGGCGGTCCGAACCGGATTGGTCAGGGGATTGAGTTTGATTATTGCTGCTGTCACGCTTCCTACTCGTTGCGGGATGCCGATTTTGAGACGATTATGGTCAACTCTAACCCGGAAACCGTCTCGACCGACTACGATACCAGCGATCGCCTTTATTTTGAACCCTTGACTAAAGAAGATGTCCTCAACATCATCGAAGCCGAAAACCCGCGAGGCATTATCATTCAGTTTGGCGGTCAAACTCCCCTAAAATTAGCCGTTCCTCTCCAAAAATACCTCGATGAGATTGGCCCGGATAGCGTTACGCAAATTTGGGGAACGTCTCCCGATTCTATCGATACTGCCGAAGACCGCGAACGTTTCGAGAAGATTCTCAACGATTTGAGCATCCAACAACCCCCCAACGGTATTGCCCGCAGTTACGAAGAAGCCCTCAATATTGCGGGTCGAATTGGTTATCCTGTAGTGGTGCGTCCTTCCTATGTTCTCGGCGGTCGGGCTATGGAAATTGTCTACTCCGATGCCGAATTGGAACGCTATATGACCTTTGCGGTACAAGTCGAACCGGATCATCCCATTTTAATCGATAAGTTCCTGGAAAATGCCGTAGAAGTCGATGTAGACGCGATCGCGGACAAAGAAGGCAACGTCACCATCGGCGGCATTATGGAACACATCGAACAGGCCGGGATTCACTCCGGGGACTCCGCTTGTTCGATTCCCTACACCAGCTTATCCCCCGAAGCCCTGGAAACCATCCGCACTTCTACGATTCAACTGGCCAAAGCCCTCAAGGTGATTGGCTTGATGAATATCCAGTTTGCCGTCCAAGGTACAACGGTGTACATCCTCGAAGCCAATCCCCGCGCTTCTCGGACTGTTCCCTATGTCTCCAAAGCCACAGGTATTCCTCTCGCGAAAATGGCTTCCTTGGTCATGTCCGGCAAAACCCTACCAGAACTCAATTTTACCGAAGAACCCGTACCCAAGCACGTCGCCGTCAAAGAAGCGGTGTTACCCTTTAACAAGTTTCCCGGTACGGACATTATCCTAGGCCCGGAAATGCGTTCAACCGGGGAAGTCATGGGGATTGACCAAGACTTCGGAACTGCTTTCGCTAAAGCCGAAATTGGGGCAGGAGAACGGTTGCCCTTATCGGGTACAGTATTTGTATCCATGAGCGATCGCGAAAAAGAACGAGTCGTCCCTGTCATCAAAGATTTTATCGACATCGGCTTTAAAGTTATTGCTACCGAAGGCACCCAAGCCGTCCTCAAAGAACAGGGCCTCGATGTCGATGTCGTCCTCAAACTCCATCAAGGTCGTCCCCACGTCCTCGACGCGATCAAAAACCGCGAAATCCAATTAGTGATCAACACCCCCTCTGGTCAAGAAGCCCGCGCTGACGGTCGTTTAATCCGTCGCACCTGTCTAGCATACAAACTGCCCGTAATTACCACGATTGCAGGCGCACAAGCCACCGTCCAAGCCATTCGCACTCTACAATCCCAACCCCTAGATGTGAAGGCGTTACAGGATTACATTTATTAATCCTTGCATAACTTTAAAACCCCGGTTTCTTCAAGAAGTCGGGGTTTTTACTTTATATCCCCCATTCCGCACGACAAGATGTAGGATTTGATGCTACGATACCCAGGCAGAAT
>JAWQFT010000179.1:0-9295 GCA_035968055.1 Jaaginema sp. PMC 1080.18
TTTTAGCCGCCTAACCCACCCTACGATAAAGCCTCATTTTGGCTGTGTCGCAGCAGTAGAAAGGCATGGAATCGACACTCATTTCCAGTATCTCTACTTCGTTATCAATACAGTTTTTGAGTTCGGAGAGTGCTAGGCGATCGCATATCAGAATTCCTGAATCTAAATCTGTAAAATTCGCCAAGGGTTTATTTTTCTTAGAAATTGCTTTAAATTCTTGCCAACCATTTCCAATTTTCTTGCCATTAAATTCTAAATTCAGCCATTCTTCGCAGATTTCAAAATCATCTTTGTAGTCATCCACTAAGTAACTTGGCGCGAAATTAGCTACGTCGCCTCTTACAGTCCATATTCTCATTTTTATCTCTTTCGATTAATAGAAAATTTGTGCCAAAGTCAGCAGTCCAGAAACCGAGTTTCTTAATTCTCTACGACTCAAAATTAGAATTGAGTGAGGGAAAGTTTTGGAAATATTGCCAATCTTCAGGCGTATCAAGATCGCGCAACGTGGGAAGATAAGCCAAACTCAGATTTAGCAATTCTGCCTTTTCTACCGTTTGCTGTAACACCGTTTCTGTACCCCAATTAATACTCTCAAACAACTCTGGCACAAAGCGCCGTAAACCGATTAAATAATAACCCCCATCTACCGCTTTTCCTAATACCAAATCGTTATTCTGTAGTTGTAAAAAAGCCTTTTGGATTAAGTCTGTTGTCAACTCAGGACAATCAATTCCAATCATAACCACTCGTTGCTTTCCTAACTCTATTGCTTCCCTGAATGCCGCCGCCATTCGTTGACCCAAGTCGCCAGAAAACTGAGACCTTAAAATGAGATTTTGTCCCAGCCAATCCTGCATTTTCTGAGTGTCTCCCCCGGCAAAATGCACCTCAACCGCAATAGAACGAGGCAAATGACTCGCCGTTGCCAGAGTTAACTCCGTCAAGCGTTGCTGCAATTGCGCTGCCCCTGTTGCCCCCAACGCCGGAATCAAGCGGGTTTTCGTTTTGCCCGGTTCGGGATAGCGAGTAAAAATAATCAAGCAGTCAGACATGAGATCGCGGGTATGAGAAACTGAGTCAAAGTGTAAGCATCCACACCGAGTTCTGTGCGTTCCTGAGCGGCAAGAATTCCGGCTTGGGCGTGCCACCAGGCGGCTGTCGCTACCGTGGCTTCTAGGGGGTATGCTGTGCGGTTGCTGGCACAAATCAAGCCCCCTAGCAACCCTGTGAGAACGTCGCCACTGCCGCCACGGGCGAGAGCTGGGGTACTTTCGGGAATCAGCCAGACTGTACCATTGGGATGGGCGATCGCGCTCCTCGCCCCTTTGAGCAATATAATGGCATTGGCCTGGCAAGCTGCCTTTTGCGCCGCCTCAATGCCATCATCTGGGGAAATATCGGGAAATAAGCGCTTAAACTCCCCCACATGGGGCGTTAAAATTGTGGGTGCAGAACGAGCCGCTAGAGTTTTAATCGGGTCGAGTTGGGCTAAAATATTCAAGCCATCGGCATCGAGAACCAAAGGCACATCAGCTTTCAAGAGTTGTTCGACAATTGGCCTGGCTTCGGTAGTCAAACCGCACCCCGTCGCCATAACGTCAAACGCACTCAAATCTAATAATAACTCAGGCAAGAGGGCGATCGCACCCTTCTGGGTTTCCGGGCAACCATACACCAAAGCCTCCGGTAGCTGCGACACCAACAACGGCTTTAGGGATTCAGGAACAGCAATCGACAGCATTCCTACCCCACTAGCCCTTGCCCCCAACGCCGCCAAAATCGCGCCCCCCGCATAACGAGTAGACCCCACAACGAGCAGCAAATGACCCTGCTTATACTTGTGCGTCATCGCCGGACGAGGTAAAGGCAAGCAAAGTTGAACTTTATCCTTAGTTAATTGCTGAATTTCGGCATTTTTTCCTAAAATTGCTTTAATATCATCAGGCTGAATACCAAAATCAATCCGAGTCGCCTTGCCCAGATAAGCCAAAGCCCTCTCTTGAAAAAACGCCCGCTTCCACAAGCCCAAACACAGCGTCTGACTTGCCTGAATTGCCGTCCCCAAAACCGCCCCCGTATCCGTATGAATCCCTGAAGGCAAATCGATACTGACAACGGCTTGCTGCCAGGAATTGAGCGTCTCTACCACCTGTGCTACATCTCCCTTCAAATCCCGCGTCAAGCCAAAGCCAAACAAACCATCAACAATAACATCACAGTCCCCCAGAGAATCTACCTCTTTCGCGAAAGGAATCCCCAAACTGAGGCAATACTGACCGTGACTGGCGGTTAAATCCTTCCACTTCTCCAGAGGACGACACACCCGCACAGCATACCCCCGCAAGTGTAACTCCCGCGCCACGACCAAAGCATCTCCGCCATTGTGTCCCGGCCCGACCAAAAACCCAAATTTCTGAGCTTGCGGATATAACTGCATCACTTTCTGGGTAATCAATCCAGCCACTTTTTCCATCAAAGCCGCTACAGGCATTCCCGCATCAAAAAGGCGTTGTTCAATCGCACTCATTTGCGCTGCCGTAACCACGACGGATTCATTTAGGGGTATTATTGTGTGTTTCATCTTGTATTGTTCATTAGCCTAATCAGGGGCAGTAGGTATTGGGCAGTAGGCATTGGGGGGAGGAGTGGAATTCTACCCCAGAAAGGGAGTCAGAAACTTTCTTCTCTTAGGGGTTAGTTTTAAAAGGCTCAAAGCTATACCGGATAAGCGTTACAGCCCAAAAAAGGGGGATTAACGTTTCAAAGAGAGTTATTGGTAATTTTTTTCCCCTCCTTCTTGTCTTACCTCTCTCCCCACGCTTTTTCAATACTGCCTAATTCCCCAAAACCCTGCGGACACTCCCCGTTACCCGTGGAAAGAAAAGGGTATAATGCCCATGCAATTTGAACGAACTCGGTGAGTTTATGGCTGACTCTGATACCTTTACGGTACAACTACGCGATCGCGCTCCTCGATTATTTTCTCTACTCGATAACTTCGAGCGCCCTCGTATCCTCATTATTGGCGATCTCACCCTAGATGAATTTCTCACCGGACAAGTTGAGCGCCTGTCGCGAGAAGCCCCAGTTTTAATTTTGCGCCACGAAACCACCCAACAAATCCCCGGTGGTGGTGCGAATACTGCCTACAATATTGCGAAATTGGGCGGAAACGTCAAAGTTGCTGGTTTAGTGGGCAAGGACGACCAAGGAGAGGCATTAGAGCGCATTTTCCAAGCCGTAGACATCGATACTCAAGGTATGATTCGCGATCGCGATCGCCCCACCGTTACCAAAACTCGCATCTCCGGTCACGCTCGTCAATCCGTTACCCAACAAATTGTCCGCATTGACCGCAAATCCGACCAACTCCCCGACGAGACCATCCAACAACAACTCGCCACTTACATCAACTCCCAACTCCCCCAAGTCGATGCCGTTGTCTTTTCCGATTACGGAGAAGGCGTAATGACTCTCCCAGTCATCCAAGCCGGACTTCAGCACTCCCGCGTGATTGTAGACGCCCAAAAAGCCCTTGACCGTTACCCAGGGGCAACTTTATTCACCCCCAACCTCCCCGAAGCCGAGTTAGCAGTGGGCTACCCTATTCCCGACGCAACCACCCTGCAACAAGCCGGAAACGACCTCCTAGCCCTGACGCAAGCCGCTCACATCCTCATTACCAGAGGCGAAGAAGGCATGAGCTTATTCGATGCTCAAAGCCATCAACAACACATCCCAGCATTCAACCGTACCGATGTTTTCGATGTCACGGGGGCAGGCGATACTGTAGTTGCAGCCCTAACCCTGAGTTTGTGTGCGGGGGCAACTTTATGGGAAGCAGCAGTTTTAGGCAATCTCGCAGCTAGTATTGTCGTGCGTCAGTTTGGTACAGCCACCACCACCACAACTGAAATGAAAGAAGCCCTGCAATTATTGTTAGACAATGCCGAACTGTTGTAGCCAATTTTCGTCAGACTTGGGGGAAACCTTAACTAATGACTTGCCCCAACCGATTTTATCGAAACTAAGAGTTGATTGAGTTCTCTAGCTCTAAGGACTTGCCGCCATAATAAAGTTAATTACTAACCCAATCCCAATAAATACCTTTTCTGAATTTGTAACCTATCGTTTATCCTCATTCGTCATGCGTCGGACTGCTAGACCGCCCTCTCTTGCCCTTCAACTAAACGATTTGCCGTTGAGTATTGAACCCAGTGTCGCTCAACTCGATAATATCAAAGCCCATCTGGACTTAGTATTAATGGCATTGGAAAGTTTAACGCAGTTGAGTTCAGAAGCAATGCTTAAAGCTGCGGAAAGTCTGGGTTTACAAGATATCACGCCAGACCGGGTAACATTGTGGCGACTGCGACAAGCCAATCCCCATCGTAAAAGTTCTGGCGGTCGCAAAAAACTCGATGTAGAAGAAGCGCGATCGCTCGTCCTAATTATCTGTCGTTTAGCCCAAGAATATCAAGAACTCATTCGACGAGCCGTTAGTCTCCTCGAACAACGCACTCAACAGCACCAACCCCCTCATCAAGCTGCCTTATTGGGAGATTATCTTGATGCGTTTAGCAACACCTATCACGACCGCATGGACACCCCCGAATCCACATCTCCCCAAGCCTTAAATCAACTAGCATTCAAACTACTGATCGATCTATTGTTTTATAGCGACCCAAATGGTCATCGCCGTTTGTGGTTGGCTCTTTTAGATTATTCCCGTTAATCTACCCATCTAGCTCAGATTAGCCCCAGAAGCTGCATCGCTCATCCCTTGGTATCACACATATCATGTTCTCTCAATCTGCCAACCGACGTTACACGCCTCCCACTTGTACGCTTCAGGTGAGTGCCAAAAAATCGCCTCTACAAGCTTGGACATCTCACCCCTTATTTGCAAAAGCCAGTTTTGAGTTGCGTTTTGACGACCCCCGACAATTAGAAAATCGGCAAGTTATTGTAACTGGAGATGGCGACCAACTGGAAAAACTCTACGAAGTCGTCAGCGATTATGTCCAAGACTTTCTAAATCACTCTACCCCGGCTCGTTTACAGGCTTACATCCCCAATCCAGCTAACGACCCCGTATTTCCTCTGGCGGTCGCAGAAAGTTTGGCTGTACCGGGATTATTGCCTCCAGAAAGCAAGTTTGTAACGGCGACACCAACCCTCCAACCTAGGGGTTTACTGTGTCATACCCTCTATTTGGGGAACTTGGCCACAGAAACATCGGGGGAGTCTATCCAACTGAGCGCCACACAGCTTTTTGATTTAGCCAATGCCCTAGAAAGCTACCATACAGAAATGATGCTATTGCCGCAACTCCCGGCGGCTCGTCCGGCTTTTCCGGTAAAAACTTGGGGTAGTGCTGTAGCGGGGGTCGTTTTGGCAGTAGGTTTGACAACGGCGGTTTTTCTGATTATGCAGGAGTCTCCCGACACGACGGAAACTGTCCTCGAACCTTTACCGGAATCGGAAGAGCGAATTTCCGACTTGCCAACACTGCCTAACCCTCCTGTAGAGCCGATTCCCAGTCCTACTGTACCGGGAAGTATTAGCCAAGGGTCGCAACTGCCGCCCCCTGGAGCGGTAAATCGTTCTCCGGCTGCGGCAAATCCACCAGGGACGGTTGAAACTGTACCGCCGAATCAGAGGGGAAGTTCCACTACAACAGAGTTACCCACCGCGCCTCCTGTTACGGTACAACCGCGACCGAGTGCTAGTCCTCCAGGGGCGATCGCGCCAGGGAACGATCCTGCGGCTAATATACCATCTCTGGCGGATTCTGTGCCTCAGCAACCCGTTCCCCAAGTCGAAGCGCGACGACCTAATGCTCCTGAAAGTATTGCGGAAGCTTTGGGTCGAAATCGCCAAGAAAGTAATGAAGATTTTGCTGCTTCCGGTAATTCTCCCCAAAAAGACCAAATTCAAAGCTATTTTTCGCAAAACTGGCAACCCCCAGAAAATTTAGAGGAGGAGTTGCGCTATCGTTTGATTGTTAATACCGATGGCACATTAAAACGCATTATCCCTTTAAATAATGCTGCGGGTATCTTCATCGACCGCACGCCTATGCCTCTCCTCGGCAAAGATTTTGGCCTGACTCCCCCTCAAAATAATGCAACCCCTCAAATTCGTTTGGTTTTGCGTCCTGATGGCGGCGTAGAGACTTATTTGGAAAATACTGGGGAGTAGTTTGTTTTCAGTTATCAGACTCTAAGGGGCAGTAGTTTTGGGCAGTCGGCAGTCGGCAATCGGGGGGAGTGGGAATTTATGCCCCTCCAAAGAGGTCAGAAACTTTGGCTCTTTGCCGCGATATTTTTCGACAGCAAAGAAGAAATAGCAGTTAGATGATTGTGCTGGGGGCGATGTCGTCGTTTATCGAGAATATTTTGGTAGAGAGTTTCGAGACTGGTGACATTTTTGCTCAAGGTGTAACAATCTACCACTCGTTGGCGAGCCGCTTGGCCGTAAGTGCGTAAAATTGACTCTGGACAGTCCCGGAAAGTCCGCAGTATGGGTCTAAGTTGGGTGGTGACTCCTTGAGTATCCAAGACGATTCCCGCACCTTTGAGAACTTCGCCATCTGCCCCGGCGTTGGTGGCGATACAAGCCACTTGACAAGCCATCGCTTCGAGGAGAGAGAGAGACAAACCTTCAACTAAGGAGGGCAACACAAATACATCTGCCGCTTGTAAAATGCCGATGCGTTTGGCTTCTTCGGCGACGAAACCCAGCCAAATCGCGCCGTCTTCAGCACCGTAGTAAGGCATTAATTGGGAACGTAACGGCCCGTCACCGACAATGATTAATTTGCACTCAGGCCCCATTTTTTCGCGTTTCCAAGCTTTGAGTAGGGCTTCAACGTTTTTTTCGGTGGAAATGCGTCCTTGGTAGACAAAGAGGCGTTTGGCTTCAAATTTTTGTTTGAGAGGACGATCGGCGACGATGGAGGGGAGGGAATCAGAATCGGAGGTGTATTTAGTTTCGTCTACACCGTTGGGAATCACGGCTACTCTGGCTGGGGGAACGCCTAAATGGATGAGTTCTTCTCGCTGACGTTCGGAGAAGACGATGGTGCAGTCGTAATGAGCGAGGAAGGGGGCGTAGAGTTGATAGGTGAGGTGTTGGGTGCGCGAAACAAAGTTATGGCATCGATCGTTGAAGGGGGGATGAAAAGTGGCAATGAGGGGGATGTCGAGGTCGGCGCAAATTTCGGGTAAGCGAAAATCGAGGGTTGAAAGGGTGAGGGAGGCGTGGACGATATCGGGTTTGAGGTCTTGGAGCGATCGCGCTAAGATTTTACTCGATTTCGGGGCGGGAATGGTGTACACCTGGGATTTGTACAAAAAGGGGAGTACCACTTCAGGACTAGCAAAAGCGCGATCGCTCCTCGCTTGGGCTTCGGCAAAATGGATAAAGCTCACCCGGTTATTTCGATTTTGCAGTTCGTTGGTAATTTCTCGACTGTAGGTGACATTCCCGCAAAAAGGCGTTTTTTTTCCTAGCCAAGCAATGTGCATTCTGACGATCGGGTTTAAGGTTTGAGAAACAGTAAAGCGTTAAAAAACAAAAATGCCAACCTCACGCTTCACAAAATTGGCGATCGCGCCTTTACAGTTTTAGGCTGCCGATCCTGTACGGGAAATATACCAGGTTAAGAGTCCTCCTGCTAGGACAAGGGTGGCTAAACCCCATAAAACCGATCGCAAACCAAAAAAGGTTTCGGCGACTCCGGCTAGGGCTAAGGGTAAGCTTAAGGCAATATTAACAGCGTTGTTTTGTAAGCCAAACACTTTGCCGCGCATTTCTTCGGGGGTTTCGGCTTGAATGGTGGTTTGCATGGGAACGCCTACCATCGCGGCAAATGCCCCTAATAATCCAGTCATGACCAAGGCTAACCCTAACTGGTGCGTGGATAATGATAAACCCACCAACGATCCGGCAACTCCCAAAGCGCCCCACAATCCTAACTGCACGTTGGAGAAGCGTTGACCCCAGTGACCCAGGATAAAGGCACCAGCCCCCATTCCCACGCCTCCTGCGGCTAATAAAAAGCCAAATTGCTCGGCTTTGAGACCCGGTATGATGGTTGCTAAACGCACCGCTAAAACTGCTAAGGCGGCAAAAACGGAAAATAAAATGGTGAGTTGAATTAAGGCATTGCGGACTTGGTGATTTTTGCCCAGGTAACGAATGCCGTCTTTAATATCTTGAAAAACGTGGGGCTGTTTTTTGAGGGTATCTTGCTCTTTTTCCCCGGTTTTGAGCATTATTAAGATTAGCCCCGCGATCGCGTAAGACCCCCCCACGACGATTTCTTTGCCAAAGTCCCAGGTGATCCCCACATCGACAAGAAGGCGATCGGTTAAACTCAATAATGGTTCTCCCACGGCGAAACCCACAATCAACAATGCCATCATGGTTGTGGTGTACAACGAGTTGGCGGGTAACAAGTTGCGCCGCTTCACAATCAAGGGAATTGCGGCTTGTTCGGCAGGCGCGAAAAACTGCGTTAAGGTCGAAACCAAGAAGGTCACAATCAGTAAGACCCAAAAGCCAATGGGTAAATTTAAAAACGGTGTATCATTCCGGGATAACCACAAGAAAAGTGGCAGCAGCAGCACGAGAACACCCCGAATTAAGTTGGAAATGACTAAAACCGCTTTTTTTGACCAGCGATCTACATATACCCCGGCTAAAGAGCCAAATAAGACAGCCGGAATGGTAAAGGCAATCATCACCGCCGAAACCCAACCGCTAATGCTTTGATTGGCGGCTTGAAAGCGACTGGCAATTAAGGCAATCATCAACACCAAATAAACTTTATCGGCGAGTTGCGAAAAGATTTGACCGCACCATAGTAGTAAAAAACGGCGGTTTTTGAGGACGGGGGCAAATCCTTGATGCTCCTCTGGAGTTGGGGAGGCTTCTGGGGGAGTCTCGGTTTCTGGGGTTTCCGTATCTGGGGACTGGGGGGAAGTGGTCTCAGATTCAAACAGTTGCATTCTCAGTATCTAGATGTAAGTTCGTCAAAAATAAAAAGATTATTAAAAGTCTGTTACATATAAAGTATCAAGTAATGTCGCCGAACGAATCGTCTTATCGAGGTGATATTGACTATAATCTCGTAAAATTTTTTCAACCCGCAGCCAGGGAGTCTCTCCTGTGGGGGTTTCTGGGGGTAGATTCATGTCTCTTAAATCGGCGGCAGCGAGGGCTTGCATTAAGCTGAGTTCGATGGGGTTGAGGTAGCGGTCAATTTTGGGACGGGGGATAGGGG
>JAWQFT010000180.1:0-9250 GCA_035968055.1 Jaaginema sp. PMC 1080.18
AATACTATATATTTACACATGAAATTTGAATCCTACTTACTACCTCACTTTTAAATCTATAATAATTATTGACAACAGTTTTATTCTTGTCTACCGTAAATATACAGGTTTTTGAGAGAGGTTATGCAGGAAAATCTGAGAAATTACGCGATCGCGCACCATCCCAAACCCCCCTAACTCTGTAGAAAAATCTCTGCTGCGGTGAGATTAAACCCAGGAAAAGTCGGTGAAGTAATCCTATCATCATTGCGAAATGAACTTACTTGATATTCCCCATCGATGAGTTGATAAACGAAAAAAGCGGGTTGCTTAGGATTACCTAAAAAAGTCCGTCCACCTATCCCGTTATAGTCTACAATCCAGTATTCAGGAATGCCCATTTCTTCGTAGTCAGCCCGTTTTTTGAAGTAATCATCTCTCCAATTGCTGCTAACCACTTCAACGATGAGTTTAACGGATTGGGCGTTTTCAATAACAGAAGATTGTTGCCAGCGAGGTTCGTAAGACAAGGCTTCTCGATCTAAAATAATAATATCTGGTTCGTAACCCGATCGCCCTTGGTTGGTTTTCACAATCGCTTCTCTGGGAATAATCCAATTGCTGCGTTTGTCCATTTGTGCGATCGCGAAAATTAATTCTGCCATCAAAAATCCGGTAATATTAGAATGCGACCCTGTAGGTTTGGGCATTTCTAGAACTATCCCATCGTGAAGTTCGTAGCGTTTTCCTTGATTGGGATACCAAGCGATAAACTCATCAAAAGTAACAGATTGGGTTAAAGATTGATTCATAACGCGATCGCGAGTAACTTTTTATTTTAACTGGAAGAAGACAGATTAAGTATTTTGGCTTGTACGGATTCGAGTAAAAGGTTTTGCAGAAAAGCACTCGCATTCAAAATTTCGATACCGATTAACTCCCCGGCTTCATTCAATTCTGCGGTGATATCGGGGCTGATTTCAATACTATCAGCTTCATATTCATCAGTAATGGCGATATGAATGACATTCTCTTTTTCAAAGTATTTCATTTTAGGATAATCCATAAGGAATAAATCTCCCATTTCTTAGACGAAAACGAATCTTTTTACGGTTTATTTCGTGGATTGTAACTGGGGTTGTTGTGTCGTTGTCGATTTCGTAAGCAACCATAACTAAACGAGTATTGTGTTGACCCACAGCAATCATCCGGCTTGTTTCAGTATCATAATATCGTTCTCCAGAAAAACGCAAAATTTCTTCGATTGTTGTTAAGTCAAACCCTCGAAGTTCTACACGATAAATAAAGTATTCCGACCAAATTATATTTGTCATCAATCATAATGCGATCGCCAATGGCTTTTTTATTTTCAAGAAGAACAACAAAACCCCAGTTTTTTGAACAAACCGGGGTTTTCAAACAACTACTGTAACTGTTCCCGTAATTGCTGTTTTGCGGTTTCTAAAGCTTCGGGTAGCTTACTTGCATCTCGTCCCCCCGCTTGGGCTAAATTAGGACGACCTCCCCCTCCTCCACCGCAGATTTTAGCGATTTGACCGATAAATTTACCGGCTTGAATTTTCTTGGTTTTGTGGACTTGGGGGCTAAATGCGGCCACCAGACTGACTTTGCCTTCAGAAGGAATTGAACCCAAAACGACGGCACTTTCACCGAGTTTTTGCTGGAGGCGTTCGGCGGCGGTTTTGAGACTTTCGGGGTCTGCATCGTCGAGAGAAGCTACGAGAATGTGTAGGTCGCCAATTTTCTCGGCTTGGGAGAGGATTTGGTCGGATTTAGCGATCGCGAGTTCTTTCTTGGCCGCCTCTAATTCTTTTTGTACCCCTTTGAGTTCATTTTGTAAACTGGTAACGCGATCGCAAATTTCTTCGGGTTTGGCTTTGAAGCGATCGCCCAAATCTCGCACGACGCGATCGCGCACTTCCAGGTAATCTAGAATAGCAGGGCCCGCTACTGCTTCTATACGTCGTACTCCCGCAGATATCCCGGTTTCGGAGATAATCTTAAATGCACCAATTTCGGCGGTATTGGTAACGTGAGTCCCTCCACAGAGTTCCATAGAAACGCCGGGGAAGTCAATGACTCGTACTTCGTCACTATATTTTTCTCCGAACATCGCGATCGCACCCTTGGCTTTGGCTGCTTCGAGGGGCATAATATCGATATCGGCGCTGTGGGCTTCGGCTATCCAAGTATTGACCTGGGTTTCCACTGCTTGTACTTCTTCAGCAGTCAGGGAACGGGAGAAGTTAAAATCGAAGCGCAAACGGTCAAAATCAACCAATGAACCTGCTTGGGAAATCGAGTCATCTACCAGCTTTCTCAAGGCTGCTTGGAGGAGGTGCGTTGCGGTATGATTGGCTTGAGCGCGACGACGACAAGCCCGGTCAATTTGTGCAGTTACCGGGTCGCCTAATGTGAGTGTACCCCGTTCGATGTGACCGTAATGCACGAAAATTGCCCCTTGTTTCTGGACATCTTCAACGCGGACGACCACATCCTCTCCTGAAATATAACCGCGATCGCCAATTTGTCCCCCAGATTCGGCATAAAAGGGAGTTTCTTCTAAAATAACTTGTACTGTGTCTCCAGGGCTGGCGGTTTCGGCGGCTTCCCCGTTGACGACTAAGCTCATGACTTGGGTTGTTGTGGTCAAATCGGTATAGCCTAAAAATGCCGTAGCTTTGCTTTCTGCGGCTAATTCCGTCAAAATATTTTGGGCGGTTAAATCGATAGTTTCCCGGTCTTTATTACCCAACTCTTGGTGTTCTTTCATCTTGTCCGCAAAGCCCTCTAAATCGACCTTGAAGCCTTGTTCTTCGGCGATTTCTTCGGTTAACTCCAAAGGAAAACCATAAGTCGCATAGAGGTCAAAAGCATCCTCTCCTGAAATCATTTTTGCGGACTGATTCGCCGTTTTCGCAATGACATCAGCCAGCAACTTTTCTCCCCGTTCCAGATTTTTCAAGAAAGCGGTTTCTTCCCGTTGCAGTTCAGTTTTGATATAGTTGTCTCGTTCGCGCACATTGGGATAAGCTGCTTCAGAGAGGGCGATCGCGACTTCAGCTACATCACTGATAAACCGATCTTCAATGCCGATTAAACGCCCGTGACGCACCACCCGACGAACCAAACGCCGCAAAACATAGCCCCGTCCCGTATTCGACACGGTAATCCCATCGGCAATCATGTGAACCACAGCCCGGACATGATCCCCGATTACTTTGAGGGAAACTTGGGTCTTCTCATCGACCTTATAATAGTCAACCCTTGCTAACTGCGCTGCGGCCTCGATAATTGGGAAAATTAAATCCGTTTCGTAGTTATTCGGCACACTTTGCAGGATTTGCGCCATGCGTTCGAGTCCCAACCCCGTGTCAATATTTTGCTTTGCGAGGGGGGTCAAATTGCCTTCTGCATCCCGGTTGTATTGCATGAAGACGAGGTTATAAAACTCGATAAACCGCGAATCGTCTTCTAAATCGATGTTTTTGTCGCCTTTTTCCGGGTGAAAGTCGTAATAAATCTCCGAACAAGGGCCACAAGGCCCCGTAGGGCCAGATTTCCAGAAATTATCCTCAGCCCCCATTCTTTGGATGCGATGGGGGGCAATGCCAATTTTATCTTGCCAAATCGCAAAAGCCTCGTCGTCTTCCTCAAAAACACTGGGAACAAGGCGTTCTGGAGGCAAACCAAACACCTCTGTAGAGAGTTCCCAAGCCCACTTGATAGCTTGTTCCTTGAAATAATCCCCAAAACTAAAATTCCCCAACATCTCGAAGAAAGTGTGGTGTCTGGCAGTCCGTCCCACATTTTCGATATCGTTGGTACGAATACATTTTTGCGAAGTCGTAGCGCGATCGCAAGGGGCAGGTTTCTGACCCAGGAAAATCGGCTTAAACGGCAACATTCCCGCAATCGTCAGCAATACGGTGGGGTCTTCGGGAACTAAAGACGCACTGGGTAAAATTTTGTGACCGCGTTCGGCATAAAAATCTAAGAATTTCTGGCGGATTTCGCGACCGCTTAAAAATTTAGGGGTATAACTCATAAGGGTTCAATGTAAATAATGAGGCAAGACAAGCGTTTCTTATTGTTACATTTCATGGTATCGGATTGGTTATTTGTTGTTTGTTGCTGGTTGTTGGTTGTTCGTCTAGACCAAAGTTTTTGATATTTTTCTGGGGTAAAGTTCAACTCTCCCCCGATTCCCAATTGCCCAAAACACTCTCCAGAAACTTAAATTCACTTTTTGAAGCTGAAACCTTTATTTATTCTAGTGTTGAGCCATTTTGAAAGACTATCCCAAGAACCCAAGTTTCTGACATCTTTGGAGGGGCAAAATTCCACTTCCCCCGACTGCCGATTGCCGATTGCCGACTGCCCAAAAACCACTCCCCACTGCCCAATCCCTACTGCCCCTTAATCGCTGATAACTGAAAAGATGTACCGTTTTTGGAAACTGGCGATCGCGAATATCTTATCGAATCTCACTGTCCCTTTGGCCAGTTTGTGCGATGTGGCGTTTTTGGGGCATTTAGACGAAATTCGCTACCTCGCAGGCGTTTCCTTAGCTACAGTCCTGTTTAACTATATTTACTGGACATTTGGCTTTCTGCGGATGGGAACGACGGGAATTACCGCCCAAGCCCAAGGGAAACAAGACTGGGATGAGGTTTTGGCAATTGGTTTGCGAAATGTGGCGATCGCCCTCATCATTGGATTAACCATCTGGCTGCTACAAGTCCCTTTACGAGAGTTGGGCTTTACCCTCCTCAGCGCTACTCCAACGGTGAAAGCTGCCGGGAGAGCTTACTTCAACGCCAATATCTGGGGCGCACCCGCAAATTTAATTAATTTTGTGCTGATTGGCTGGTTTTTAGGACGAGAACAGGGTAAAAAGGTCTTATTACTCTCAGCAATAGGTAACGGTGCGAATGTAATTTTGAACTATTGGCTGATTGTACGTTGGCATTGGGCAAGTACGGGGGCTGGAGTTGCCACTGCTGCCAGTCAGTACATCATGTTAGCCATCGGAATCCTCTTAATTTGGCACGAGAAGCCCTGGCAAAACGCAACTCCGCAGTTTGAGTCAAAACTCCGCGATCGCGCCGCAATCAAAGCCATTTTCAGCTTGAATGGCAACATTCTGATTCGCACTTTCGCCCTAGTTTCCACCTTTGCGGTGTTTACTAATCTTAGCGCCGCGATCGCCACCCTAACCCTCGTTACCAACACCTTACTCTTACAAGTCGTCAGCGTGGCAGCGTATTTCATCGACGGTTTAGCCTTTGCCACCGAGAGTTTAGCCGGAAACTACTACGCCAGTCAAAACTACCCACAACTCAGACAACTACTGCGTGTATCCAGTCAAGCCAGTTTAGCATTAGGACTGGGATTTGCCTTGCTATTTATCTGCTTTCCCGAACCATTATTTGGACTCCTCACCAATCGCGTCGAAATCGTCCAAAATATCGAAAACTACACCCTCTGGCTGTTGCCCGTGTTAGGCTTGGGGGCGATCGCCTATATGCTCGATGGCTATTTTCTCGGTATTGCCGCAGGTAAAATCCTCCGCAACTCTAGTTTATGGGCAACTGGCGTGGCTTTTGCCCCGATCGCGGTTTGGGCTTGGACGCAACAAAGCCCTCACCTGCTTTGGTTCGCGTTGAGTTGCTTTATGTTAGGGCGTGTGGTGACGCTAGGATCGCAGCTTTTTCGCTAGAAACTTAAATCCAACTTTTGAGATTGAAACCCTTATTTGATACGATTTTGAGCCATTTTGAAAGACTATCCCGTATAGCCAAAGTTTCTGACATCTTTGGAGGGGCATAAATCCCACTCCCCCCCGATTGCCGACTGCCCACTGCCCACTGCCCCTTAGATGCTGATAACTGAAAAAGCTGCCCCTTAGAGGCTAATAACTAATAAAAGACAAGCTAATGTCAAAAAACGAACCCAAATTTGTTACCCCGAACTGACGTTAATTAAGGCTGACAATGTAAGGCGAATCCAAAGCCGTCATTTGCTTTTGAAAGACCAAAGCTTGATACATCATCGCCGCAGCTTCAGCACGAGTCGCAGGCAAATCAAGATTTTGCGGTTTCGGGTACAACGCGACTAATCCGGCGGCGGTAGCGGCAGCAACGGCGGTTTGAGCGTATTCGGGAATGCTGTCGCGATCGCCATAAGCCTCCAGAATCTTGAGATCGGCAGGAGGGAGATTCAAGCCACTCGCCAAAGAAAGAATCAAATGGACGCGCCGCAGGATTTGTTCGGGATGAAACGTGCGATCTGGGAAGCCAGAAAGATAACCCGCCCGGTATGCTTGCTGAATTGCCCCCAAACCCCAAAATTTGACCGGAATATCAATAAATTGCGTCGCTGGGCGAATAGGATTGGGATTGAGAACTTTGACTAAAAGGGCAGCATATTCAACGCGATTAATAGGGTTATCGGGACGGAAACTACCATCTGGGAAACCACCGATCAGTTCCAAACTCCCCAATCGTCGCACAAAATCAGCAGCCCAATGGTTTTGTAAATCGGTAAAATTGGGTAAAAGCGGATCGGGATTAACCAAGTAAGGAGAAGCGATCGCGTTGGCTTTTTGCGTCGCAACTAAGGCTTGATAAAGCAACGCCGCAATCTCAGCCCGCGTGATATCCTGCATCGGATTGAGTTGTTGGGTATCGGGATAATTTACCACCAAGCGTTTTTGCGTTGCCGTCGCGATCGCATTCGTAGCATAAGGTGGAATCAGGGCGCGATCGCGATACAACAATAACAAATCCGCCGTTCCCCCCGTCAACCCCAAACCATTAACAATCGAAACAATCCCTTGGACGCGGGTCAAATTTTTGTCGGGACGAAATGTACCATCTCCAAACCCCGAAATAAAGCCCATTGCGGCTGCCGTCGCGATCGCCTTTGCTGCCCAAAAAGAAGATTCTACATCCTCAAAATCCATACTGCGTCCTAACTGACGGGGTAAATCGAACGTTTGGGCAATCAAAGCCGCATATTGCGATCGCGTCAAACTCGCTTCCGGACGAAAAGTACCGTCGGCAAAACCGCTAATAATCCCCCTTTGCGCCAGGCGATCGATAAACAATTCCGCCCAATGATTCTCAATATCTCCAAAAGCAGTCGGCCCTAAAGCCCCATCAGCCACCAAAGTTGCCACTAATTCCACCGAACCGCCAATCAACGCCGGATTAATCTGATTTCCTGCCGAAATCAACGTCTGACGAGTTTGATTATCCAGATCGTAAACGGGATGATCTGCAAAAATATTCCCGGCTGGACTTTGGGGACTGCCTAAATCTGGCAAAGCTTGGTCTTTCACCAAAACCCCCGCTTCGCGATTTCTCAGGAAAGAATTGCGCTGCAAAACTGGCTTCGTTTGTCGAGACAGATGAATCCCCGCACGATTATCCCACAAACGATTACTCGCAATCAACGGCGCACTTTCATCACTCAAGGCAATGCCGTAACCCGTATTTTGACAAAGATTGCGGCGCACTTCTCCCTTCGCTTGCCGCACCAAAAAGATACCACTGGCGGCATTATCTATCAAGACATTATCCTCAATAATCGGCTTGGCATTCCCCGCCACAAAAATGCCCTCGCGACCGCAATTTTGCAAGCGACAATGAGCAATAATGGGTGCAGTAGATTCAACCCAAACCCCCGTCCCTTTGGCATTTGGATTCGTCACCGTCACCCCCCGTAACTGTGCCTCTGTCGCCAATACCACGGTAATATTTTGGGTTTTGAAACTGGGGCTATCGTACTCACCCCCACCGCGCAAAACCACCTTAGCCGCCGCGTTTCCCGTTCCTGCCACAATAGTTTGAGAAGGAATCTGTAACGGGAAAATTTCGCCACTGTTACGGTCATAAATACCTGGAGAGAGGTATAAGGTACTGGCATTTTTGACTCGCTTTAAAGCAGCAGTAACCGTCTTGAGCGGTGCGGTTTGACTGCCCACTGCCTTATCATTACCTGTGGTGGGATTAATATATATTGTGGTCATTTTTAATTTTGCGTCTAAAGGAAACGTTTTTTCCGAGGACTAACTGGTTTTTGGTTATTTAGTTATTGGTTGTTTGGCTAGTCATAATTGGTCATCAATAATGATAGAAGTTGAAGCATTAAGTAAAACTTATGGTTCGCAAAGGGCGATTGATAACGTCAGCTTTGCCGTCAACAAAGGGGAAATTTTAGGTTTTTTGGGGCCAAATGGGGCAGGAAAAACCACAACCATGCGAATTTTAGCGGGTTACTTGCCAGCATCGTCAGGGACGGCAAAAGTCGCGGGTTTTGATGTCGAAACAGAGGCAATGGCGGTCAGAAAAGCGATTGGCTATTTGCCCGAATCCCCGCCGTTGTACCTCGATATGACGGTGAAGGGATACTTGCATTTTGTCGCTAAAATCAAAGGAGTGAGTCGGGGCGATCGCGCCGCTTACGTTGATTCTGCCCTGAAACGATGCAGCATCGAAGACAAACGGAATGTCCTGTGTGCCAAGCTATCCAAAGGTTATCGTCAACGAGTGGGAATTGCCCAAGCGATTGTACATAATCCCCCTGTCATTATTTTAGATGAACCGACGATTGGCCTCGATCCCCGTCAAATTATCGAAGTGCGTCACCTGATTCGCAGTTTAGCCGGAAAGCACACGATTATTTTATCCACTCACATTTTGCCCGAAGTGAGTATGACTTGCGATCGCGTTACCATTATCGATCGCGGCCAAGTTGTGGCAACGAATACCCCAGATCGCCTCATGACTCAACTCAACGAAGCAGCAGGTTATCATCTCGAAGTCGAAGGCAATCTTACTCCCGTACAGCCCTTATTGCAAGCCATCCCCGGCGTGCAAAACGTCGAAATCTTGCCGATACCAGACGCGGTGAGTTCTAGTATGATTTATCGCCAGCAGTCCTTTTCTCGCCTGCAAATCATTGCTAAACCCGGTTCAGAACCCGGTCGCGCGATCGCCTCAACCCTCGTCAATGCTGGCTTAGGCTTATACGAAATGCGCCGAATTCGCCCCACCCTCGAAGACGTATTTTTGCAGCTTACCATGCAAGACAATCTCGCGCCCTCTCCCCATGAGGAAAATATCTCAGATTCTCGCGACACAGAAATGCTAGAAACCCCCCCAGAAACTAATTCTGTCCCCGAATTTTCCGATCGCGAATCCCCAGAGGGATTGGGAGAGGGGGAAGAGGGGTAGGAGTGGGG
>JAWQFT010000181.1:0-1333 GCA_035968055.1 Jaaginema sp. PMC 1080.18
ACCGCAGGGCATTCGGGAACTTGGCTACAAGATAGCCTAAACGCTTTATCGAGAGGATACCGCTACTTTGTCAGGAGAAATCCTGTCTGAGCAAGTAACCTCTGCGAACAAAGAATCCCCCGTTATAGCGACGAGAGGAGCTTAACGGTGGGAGTGTCAACAAGAATATCTATCACAAAAGTATTATTTTTGAGGTAATAAATGAAACACTATAACGACGAGTGGATTCAAGATTGGTGTCAAGAAAATGGTTGGACGGATTGCTTTATGGAGCCGCTCAACCATTATTGGGCTTTCCCTCCAGGTGCAGTAATGCCCGAACCAATTCCGCAAACGACTCTACGAGCAATTAAGCAAAACCGGGGAATGTGTGGGGAGGAACGCACTTGGGCGATCGCGGCGGCAATTGCCACAATGGGGGCGATCGCCTTGGGCTATTTAACTCGATCTCCGATGCCTTTAGTGCTGGCTTTTGCCTTTGATGCGATTACTGTCGCACGCTTAGAAATAGACGAATTCTAACCCACTCGTCGTCAATTATCACGACTCTTGTTGCCCAATGTGATGGGTTTCGAGAACATCAATCCCTAAAATCGCGATCGCGGCTTGGGGATTGATTTTGTTTGTGCATCAAATTCGCCCCAAGTTAATACAAATGTACTATAATAGAAATAGGAGACAACATTGGCACGACAGCAAGACAATGACGAAATTACAACGCGATCGCCCCAGAAGAAGCCGCCAGCGTAACGCCTCAAAAACTGCATCTCAGTCGATTCAATCTGAGATGCGAGAAAAAGCGATCGCCCTTGGACTTCCCCAAGGCGAAACCGTACTTCCCGAACGAAAAGTTAGCCCCGATCGCGGCGATCCGACCTTGGTAGACGATCGCCCCTTTGCCGCAGCTTTTTGACGCGACGCTGAGATCGAGTTTCTGTGTGAGTCCAAAGCCCCAGGTTTCAAGAATCTGGGGCTTTTTTTGCTGCTTAGTTCAGCAACGAAACAACCGCAATCACGCCATAGAGGAAGATCGCGATCGCGATAATGCGATTAATAATTAAACCAAAATTCATAGACTTTGCCGGAACTTGAGATTCAGAAATAGGCAGGCTTTCTGATTGTACAGCAGGGGACGTTGGCATTGTACTCGGTGCTGGCGGTTCATCCCAAGGTGAATCCAACTCGAATTCATCTTCTACAATGTCGGTTTCTGGCTCTACAGTCGGTTCAAACGGGTAAGTTGCAGTGATTCGGGGTTCGGGGGCAAAAGTCGGGGGGTCTGGCTCGAAACTGGCGGCTGAAGTCGGGGCTTCTGGCTCGAAATCAGCTTCAG
>JAWQFT010000181.1:1433-8980 GCA_035968055.1 Jaaginema sp. PMC 1080.18
AAATCAGCTTCAGGGATTGGGGCTGACTCTGGCTCGAAACTGGCGGCTGAAGTCGGGGCTTCTGGCTCAAAATCGGCTTCTAACCATTGAGTTGATGCTGTTTCGGGTTCTGAGTCAAAATTGGCGGTTTCCTTCTCTAGATTCGGCTCAGAGGGCTGGGCTTCGGTTTCCTCAGAAGTAGCTTCTGACTCAAAATCCGTCGTTTCTGGTGTTGTTTCCGACTCCGATGATGTTGAGTTGAGTTCATCAAAAGCATTGTTGGGTTGTTGAGAAGAATCCATAAAATCGCGGGGGTCGAGGTTAGCGAATCAAGCTATTTTATTGTGGCATTGATTGGGCGGAAGATTAAAATCCGTCTATTTCTCCCTATTTTTACTATAAAGGTTGGGAATAACCCAAAGCATCTTTCACTCGTGCTAAGACATCATTCGCACTAATTTCAGCTTTTTCGCGGCCTTCTCGCAGCACTGATTCGAGATAATCGCGGTTTTTGATGATTTCGCGATATTTTTCTTGAATGGGCTGGAGAGCGGCGATCGCGGTTTCGGTGAGTAAAGGTTTAAACTGTCCCCAACCCATATCCTGGCATTCTGCGGCTACGGCTTCTGTGGTTTGGTTGGACAAAAGGGCGTACAGCGTCAGTAAATTGGTACATTCGGGGCGATCGTCGGAGAAAGCTAAACCGCGAATGGGATCGGTTTTACAGCGCTTGATCTTTTTGGCAATATCGTCGGGAGAATCGAGTAAGTTAATCCGACTCATCTCTGAAGGGTCAGATTTCGACATTTTTTTGCTTCCGTCGGTTAAACTCATCACCCTTGCTCCTTCAGCGCGAATCAAGGGTTCGGGAATTTTGAGGACGGGATTTTTGGGGCTGGCAAATTGGTCATTGAAGCGTGCTGCGATATCGCGAGTCAGTTCTAAATGTTGCTTTTGGTCTTCTCCTACGGGGACGCGATCGGCATCGTACAATAAAATATCGGCAGCCATCAAAATCGGATAATCGAGCAAGCCAACGCTAACATTTTCTCCTTGTTTAATGGCTTTTTCTTTAAACTGAATCATGCGTTCGAGCCAGTTTAGGGGAGTAATGCAGTTGAGTAACCATGCTAACTCGCTGTGAGCCGCAACGTGAGATTGCACAAAAATGGTTGAGTATTGCAGATCGATCCCGCAAGCTAAATATAACGCGGCGATGGTTTCGGTATCGGCAGCGAGGGTTTTGGGGTTGTGGGGAACGGTAATGGCGTGTAGATCGACCACACAGAAGTAGTTATCGTATTCACTTTGGGCTTCAACCCAGTTACGAATTGCGCCGAGATAATTGCCTAAGTGTAGGTTTCCGGTGGGTTGAACTCCTGATAAAATGCGCTGTTTAGCCATTACTTTTGATTGAGGGTTGGTAGTTACTCTTTGCGGACAACTGCTCCAGAATTATATCGTTTTGCGTTTCTTGAGGGCGATCGCCTTGGCAAAGGTTAATATTGACAAATTGACAAAAAATTGGTGTTGAGGAACGAGTCCTCACACCAAACTTCAATAAAATATTAGAATTGAGCGATTCAAGTCAAGCAGGTAGCGACTGAAAAGACAAATTAACGCCGATCGCGAGATTCTGTGTTATTTTCCTTGTCTTTGTCTCCCCGGTAGTCACTGTTGTTGTTTTCGTCGCTCCCTGCATCTTTATCGTTTCGATTCGAGAAGGCATTATTCCTCGAATAGGAACGGTTGGTTTTTTTCCGAAACTGTCGAGCGTAAGCTTGATTTCTGTGGGCTTTTTCTTTCTTTAAATTACGACGTTTAGCCAAAATATAATCTCCGCGATCGCGACAAAAAGACTTCCGGTTGGTGTTAGCGAGACGCTATCTTCCCAGAAGCATCAAATACATTTACTCTTACCAGTTCTGCAAACTTCTAAAATTAGGAGCGATATCTTCTTTGATTGCCCCCTCTTTTTTCTTCGCGAGGGCGGGCTTTGTTAACCTTGAGTTCGCGACCCATCCATTCTGCACCATCGAGTTCGCTGATTGCCGCATCTTCCTCGGCTTCGCTTCCCATTTCTACGAACGCAAAACCCCGGAATTTCCCGGTTTCGCGGTCGGTTGGTAAGTGAAGGCGCACAACATTACCATATTCTTTAAAAACCTCATCCAAATCTTCTTTTGTCACTTTGAAGTCGAGGTTACCCACATAAATTGACATAGACAGATAGCTTCCTTGTTCGCAAAACAGTAGTCATTCAAATGGAGAGAATCAAGTCTTCGGAAAACTGTCCGTCAATACCGTCTGGAACAAACCTATCAATACTGATTGAAACTGGATTACCGAGAATTCCCGATCTCATAAGATATCTTAACACGATTGCCGTTTTGTGTCTTCCCCTGTCACTGTCAAATCATCGTTATCGCGATCGCGTCGGGGTCAAGTTATCGCTGTAGGTTACGAGGATCGAGGGCATCGCGCAAGCCGTCCCCCAGTAAATTAAACGCTAAAACCGTAATTACAATTAAAAGAGCGGGCGGCCAAATCAACCAAGGTTGTAAAACCAAAATCGAGGCATTCGTCGCTAAAGATAGTAAATTACCCCAAGAGGGGTCGGGTTGTTGAATCCCCAATCCCAAAAAGCTCAACACTGATTCGGCCACAATAAAACTGGGAATGGCCAAAGTGGCTGAAATAATAATATAAGTGGAAGTCTGGGGCAAAATGTGACGCACGATGATATAGAAAGAGTTGGCCCCAAGCGATCGCGCCGCATCGACAAATTCTTGCTCTTTGAGAGATAAAACTTGACCGCGAATTACCCTGGCTAATCCGGCCCAACTCACAAATGAAGTAATAACCACAATCAAAATAAATCGCTGGCCGCTACTCAGTCCAGTGGGTAACACCGCAGCTAAAGCAATCAAGAGATAAATGGTGGGAATGGTCATGACCACTTCCACAATTCGCATCAAAATCCCATCGAGGACGCTGCCAAAATAACCGGAAATGCCGCCAATGAATAAGCCCAATGGGAACGAAATCATAATGCCAATCAAGCCAATAAACAAGCTGATCCTCGCGCCGTACACCAAGCGACTAAATTGATCGCGAGCTTGGTCATCAGTGCCTAAAATATTAAACTGTGCCGGGCCTGTTGTACCGAATAAGTGGCGCTGCAACGGGATACCCAAGATGCGGTAAGTCGGCCCTTTGGCGAAGAAAACCAGGGGAGAGGGTTTTGTATAGTCAACCATTAATTCGCGATCGCCCGTTTCGAGATCTGTTGCTCCTTGGATGGTTGGATAAACATGAGGCCCGAGCCAGTCTTGATTTTGCGGGTTGCGCCAGTATATCGTTGTGGGGGGGAGCAGCGAGCCATCTACCTGGGACGTATAAGGATCGTAGGGGGCAACAAAATCTGCCGCGATCGCCACGAGATACAAAATAATTAGTACCACTGCACCGAACTGGGCTAGAGGATTCTTTTTCAGTCGAGACCACCAATTCATAAAAATTAAAAATTACCAATAAGGGGTTAATTGCTTCGCTCTCACTAAGAGACTGCCTTTTATTCTCTTTACAAGAGTAGGTTGGCTTTTCTGGGGCAGTGCGCTTCTTGCTACAATCATCATACGATCGCACTGAGGATAACTCTTTATCTTGAAGCAAGTGAGTTAAAATTACCTGGTGTTTATGGCTTAGTAAACGTGCTAACCCGAACTTTATGATTGGTCGATTAGCTTTAGCAACAATTCGCGATCGCCCTCAGCGCATAGCCGCTTTGTTCGATTGTGTGGCTTCCCCTGTGTTGGTTTTCGAGCCAACGGGACGGATTTTGTACTTTAACCGTTGTTGCGAGCAATATTTGGGCTATGGTGCTTCAGGTGCTGTAAATCGCACTATTGAGTCAATAACCGCATCCATGCTCAAAATGCCGCTCTCGACGATTCTGCCGCGATTAGCGCAAAATATTGAGGTAACTTGGCGGTGGCAAGGCCATAACTGTTTGGGTCAAGAGTTGTGCATTGTCTGGAACGTACAGCCTTGTCTTGACGAAACGGGTCAATTAGGTTGCGCGATCGCGACGGGTAAGCCCCAAGCCCTGGAAAACTGGCAAAAACTCGACAGTTATATCGCAGGTATCTCCACAAGACTGCTCGATCTCGACACAGATACCCTGGACTACAATATTCACCAAATTCTCCAAGAAATTGGTCAAATTACTCGCGCCGAACAAAGTTATATTTTTCAAACTCAAGCCGAGGGATTCAGTTTCAGTATGACTCACGAGTGGTCGAGTCAAGAAGAATTTAGCAACCAAGCCTTAGCGCAAAATCTCCCTGGAGAGTTGTTTCCTTGGTCTTATCAGCGACTGCAAGAGTACCAATCGGTGATGGTGGTACGCATGGCGGATTTAACCGCAAAAGCAGCGACCGATCGCGAAAATTGGCAGCGTTTCCGCGTGAAATCTTTGTATATCGTCCCCATGCACTGCCAACAAAAATTTCAGGGGTGGTTGGGTTTTGCGACGTTTAACCACGAACGAACTTGGCCTGATGGGTTGGGACAGCGCTTGCGTTTGGTGGCTGAAATTTTAACGAATGCCTTTGAGCGACAAAGACAACAGATAAGTTTACGCAAGATTAAAGAACGGTATGAGTTAGCGATTTTGGCTTCGGGGGAAGGTTTATGGGATTGGGATTTAGAAACTAACGAGGTTTATTGGTCGCCGCGTTATTGCGAAATTTTGGGCTATACCGGAGCAGTTCCTCAAGTCGATTTATATAAAGAATGGCAAGCCAGTCTGCATCCTGACGATCGCGATCGCGTTTTTGCCGCGATTGAGGCTCACGTGCAACAAAAACAGCAATTTTATGATATTAAGTACCGTCTTCGCAATCGTGCGGGGGAATATCGCTGGATTTTGGCGCGAGGACAAGCAATTTGGGACGAAAATGATAAACCCAAGCGCATGGCCGGGTCTTTACAGGATATTACAGCCTTGGTAGAAGCTGAGACACAGTTGCAGCAAGTCAACCAAAAACTCGAAGAGCGAATTATCGCGAGAACGGCTGAACTGGCAGAGAATACGAAAAAACTGGCGTTATTTATTCAAAGTGTCCCGTTGGCGATCGCCATGTTTGATGAGAAAATGCACTACATTGCCGCGAGCGATCGCTGGTATAGTGACTTTAAGCTCCGCGATCGCACTATTATTGATCGTTCTCTCTACGAGATTTTTCCAGAACTTTCGCATCACTGGCAAGCTGTTTATCAACGCTGTTTGAGGGGGAATGTGGAAAAATGCGAAAAAGATATTTTTGTACGGGTTAATCATGATTACGATTGGGTGCGTTGGGCAATTCACCCTTGGTATAAAACGACAGGAAAAGTTGGCGGTTTGGTGATGTTTGTCGAAAACATTAACGAGCGCGTTTTGGTCGAGCAACGTAATGCCAAACTCAATCAATCTCTCGCGCATTCTAATGAAGAACTCAGACAATTTGTTTATGCAGCTTCCCACGATTTACGCGAACCTTTGCGGACAGTTAAGAGTTACTTAGATTTGTTGATCGAAGATTATGGTTCGTGTTTAGATTCAGAAGCTAATCTTTTTATTAATAATGCTCAAAACGGCGCTGTGCGGATGCAACAGTTAATTAACGATCTGTTGAAATATTCGCGTTTGAGCAGTCAGCCTCAAGCACCAGAGGTAATCGATTTGGATGCAGTCGTCGCGCAAGTTTTAGAAAACTTAGCAGTAGCGATCGCGGAAACTCAAGCTCAAATTCAAGTGGATGGGTTGCCTACAGTTTACGGTAATGAGTGTTCTTTAATACAGTTGTTTCAAAATATTATTGCGAACGGCATTAAATTTTGCAACAAAGCAACCCCTTTGATTAAAATTTCTGCAACTCTAAAAGATCAAACTTGGCAAATTGCAATTCGCGACAATGGGATTGGGATCGAACCGCAGTATCAACAGCGTATTTTTGAGGTTTTTCAAAGATTGCACAGTCGCGATCGCTATCCGGGAACAGGTATTGGTTTAGCGATTTGCCAGAAAGTTGTCAGTCAACACGGCGGTCAAATCTGGTTAGAATCAGAAGTAGATCGGGGATCGAGTTTTTATTTCACTTTACCCGCTGCGCCATCAATAGGAAAGTTTCCAGGATGAAAGATGCTATCGTTCAAATTTTGATGATTGAAGACGATCCTAATGATGTTGATTTAACTTATCGCGCCATTCGTCGAGCCAAACTTTCTCTCAATATCACCACATTTGACAATGCTGAAGAAGGTCTGGCTTATCTGGATGATGAAGCGATCGCGCTTCCCGATTTAATTTTACTCGATTTAAAATTACCGCGCATGAGCGGACGCGAATTTCTACAAGTGTTGAAAAATCATCCTCAATATAAAGCAATTCCAGTGGTTATTTTAACCAGTTCCGATCGCGATGAGGATATTTTGCAAAGCTACAATTTAGGCGTAAATGCTTACGTCACTAAGCCTGTGGGTTTGGCAGGTTTTATCAAGATTATCGAAAGCCTTAATGATTTTTGGTTTACTATTGTCAAACTGCCGAACCGTCAAAGATAATAAGCTCATGCTATTTTAGACACAACATTATTGAGAATTTGTGACCCAGTTTCCGGTTTTTTGTAGTAGATTGCAGGTTGATAGGATTAACACCTCCTATTTTGGGGTGGGATCGCTGAGGCTGATATTCTAAGCTGATTGTGTGTGTAATTATGAAAAATCATTTTCCGACATTTTTAAACAAATTTTCGCGTTTAACGGCATTAACTTTAGTTCCGGCGGGTTTGCTCGCGATTTCTTGCCCGCAAGCAGCCAAAGCAGATTGGAATCCGTTTGAGATTTGTGCTGAGGAGTTGTTAGCAACGGAAGCGATTTCCCCGGAACAAGTCGCGATTGCTTGTGCAGAAGCCCTCGAACCCAAAGATTTATCTTATTGTGTCATTAAAATTAATACATTTACCCCTGTGGATGCTGTTTCGGCGTTGCAGGCTTGTTTTCGCGATCGCCGTCCTTTAGAATTAGCAACCTGTACAGTGAATATTACCAAGGAATTTGACAGAAGCGATCGCATTGCTCGTCAAAGTGATGATATCTTAATTGCTCAAGCAGTTGATACCACCGAAGAGACTCCTGGCTTAACCCCAGAGTCCCCAGAGATGTTTAAACCCGCCGTTCCCAATATCATCAACTCCAACCCTGGATACAGCATTCCCGATGTCTTACGCAGTGTTGATAATATCAACTCCACGGCTTTAGCAACCCTAGAATACTGTCGCGTTAGTCTTTTACCAACTCGTTACTCCGAGTGCGTGATTGGCTTAAGCCGTCAAGTTGATTTTACCGTAGGACGATTGCTCGAAACCTGCATCGAAGCTGAGACTTTTCCACCGAGTTTATTTCCCAGTGTCGGCGGTTAATCTCAATAGGAGTGAGCCTCTACCCCCACCCCTCTCCCACGCGGTAGCTACTGCTTATACATAAATCGATCTCAAGTTCTAAAACTCTCATCGATTCCCTTT
>JAWQFT010000182.1:0-8833 GCA_035968055.1 Jaaginema sp. PMC 1080.18
AAAGGGAATCGATGAGAGTTTTAGAACTTGAGATCGATTTATGTATAAGCAGTAGGTTTTGGAGAGGGGTAGGAAATGAGGATTTACGGCAATCGCCAGATTAAAACCTTACCCGGTCAAAAAACTCGTCCAACGGCAGCGCGGGTGCGGGAGGCAGTTTTTAATATTTGGCAGCAGCGCCTTGCGGGTTGTCGCTGGTTGGATGTTTGTGCGGGGATGGGAACAATGGGTGCAGAGGCTCTTTGTCGTGGGGCAGCCGTGGTTGTGGGGATTGAAAAGGAAGCTCGTGCTTGCCGCGTTATTCAGCAAAACTGGCAAACCGTGGCGCAAGAAGAGCAACAATTTTGGGTCTTGCGGGGGGATGCGATCGCGCGGTTATCTAAGTTAGCAGATCGGTCGTTTGATTGTATTTATTTCGATCCGCCTTATCACAGTGGTTTGTATGTTCCGGTATTGCAGGCGATCGCATCTTGGGAGTTGTTAGCCCCCGACGGCGAGATTGCTGTCGAACACGATCGCACTTTCGTTCCCCACGATCTTCTCACTTCCTGGGTGTTAGTACGCCACAAACAATACGGCAACACTCAAGTGAGTTTTTGGCAGCGAGATGCAGATTGAAAACCCAATTTCCCTCTGCTGAGGACAACAGAGGGAGTCAGGAGGGAACGAAAAACTGTCTGAATTTACAGACCTAATTCGTTACCCCGCTTGTATTGCAGATAAGCAGCGACAAATAAACCCGCCAGGGTAATTGGAATTAAACCTGCCACAATACCGAGTAATAGGGGTTCGATCATATCCGGTTCTCCTTGGATGTGTCTCAATCAAAATAGCTTGTTTTGCGATCTTAACTGTACAACAGACTGGAAACTGACGATAGTCGCGATCGCCGCCGATGAGTTCAGGGCAAGCTCACAAATCTTAAAGCTATGTTGATAAAATGAAACAAATTTCAAATAACTGTTACATTGATGACCGCAGGGGTTAGATTCGTTTGTCCACCCTTTGCTGTTGTTGTTTTCGATGCTGCCACGCTCGCTCCCAACTGTGGATGATCAACTAATCCAACCTAAAGTTTTATTACAGCGACTCATCGGGGTCGCGATCGCGATTATTTTGGCAATTGTCATCATCGCGATCGCCCTTCGCGCTTATCAAATGTCCGACCCCTATATTCAAAACGTACTAAACGTAAAAGGCGATCCCGTAAGAGGCGAAGCGATTTTTGAAACCAACTGTGCGGGCTGTCATGGTTTAGCAGGAGTCGGTCAAGTGGGCCCCCGTTTAACCAATATCTCCAAACACAAATCCCAATACAACCTGATTCAACAAGTGATTAGCGGTCAAACGCCCCCTATGCCCAAATTTCAACCCGAACCGGAAGATATGGCAGATTTGCTGCAATATTTAGAACAACTTTAAACCTTAACTTTCCCAAAACGGCGATCGCGATTTTGATACACCCGCAACGCTTGGTGAAACGCCTCCCGGTCAAAATCCGGCCAAGCCGTTTGCGTTACATAAATTTCCGCATAAGCCATTTGCCACAACAGAAAATTACTAATCCGCATTTCCCCACTGGTACGAATCAACAAATCCGGGGCTGGCAAACCCCGCGTGTAAAGATGGCGCTCAAAAAGGGCTTCGTCTACTTGCTCCGGGTCAATGTTACCTTGTTGAACTTGAGTCGCGATCGCCCGGCAAGCATGAATAATCTCTTGACGACCGCCATAATTCGTCGCTACGGTAAACTGAACGCTGTGATTATCTTGAGTCGCCGTCATCGAACGTTCAATTTCCGCTTGCAAAGACTGGGGCAAACCCGCTAAATTCCCCACAAAGCGAATGCGGACATTTTCAGCGATCATCTCCTTCAACTCCCGCCGCAACACCCGTTCAAACAGCATCATCAAAAACTCAACTTCCTCAGAAGGCCGTCCCCAGTTTTCTGTGGAAAAGGCGTAGGCGGTGAGGGCAGGAATACCCCAATCTTTACAACAGCGCAACAAATCTTTCAAAGCATCCACGCCCCGGCGATGCCCCATAATACGCTGTAATCCTTGGCGTTTAGCCCAGCGACCGTTACCATCCATAATCACCGCAACGTGATTGGGTAAGCGATCGCGATCTAAATCCGAAGGTAGCTGCTCTAGTAACACGCTTTTGCTCACAGTCATTGGCAGGACGAAGAAATTGTACGGTAGTAGAAGTCGAAAAAAAAGCCTTTTTAGCTTACACTTCCCTTGGTTCTATCCAGAACAAAAGGGATTTTTTGGGGGTAGGGTTAGGAGTTTGTAAAAATTCTTAACGATTATAGGCTAAGATAAGCCTTTTACGCTAATCGCGATCGCGCCTTCAACCCCGTTTTTTATCTTCAGAACTCTCCCGCGATGTTCCCAAAAACCGCTTAAACAGCCCCCAACTTTTAATCCCCAACTTTCGACTAATACGTCCCAGATTAGGCGCTACCGCCGATTCTCGTTCCACAGAGGGAGAAAATCGTTCTTCGAGTAACTCTTTCAATTTACTACTGGTTAACGGTCGATTGAGTTGTCGCCCTTCCGCTAAAGAAATCGATCCCGTTTCCTCAGACACTACCACGCACAAACAGTTTTCGACGCGCTCGGTAATGCCCATAGCCGCTCGGTGGCGCGTTCCCAATTGTCGCGAAGCCTTGCGTTCGGACAACGGTAAAATCGTCCCGGCAGCAATAATCCGAGAACCGCGAATGTGTACCGCCCCATCGTGCAGCAAAGTTGTAGTTTGAAAAATCGTTTGTAGCAACTCCTTAGAAATTTCGGCGTTGAGCGTCACTCCTGCCACCGCAAAATCGCGCTCGTCAATTGCGCCATCCGTTTCTAACACCAACAGCGCCCCCGTCCGATTTTGGGAAAGCTCTTTGACCGCATCGACAATTTTATCAATGGTACTGTCAGCCGTTGGCTGAGGACGGCGCGAAGAACGCACGATTTGGAGAAACTCACCGCGACCGAGTTGTTCGAGAAATTTGCGAAAATCCGATTGGAAAATCACTGCCATGGCCACTGCCGATCCGACCACCAGCTTTTCTAAAACAAAGGCGAGTAACTGTAAATCTAAGTTATCGCTAATCACAGCAGCCAGCATCAAGACAATAAAGCCCCGTACCATCCATAGGGTACGACGCTCCCCGATCGCGAGGAGCAAAACATAAGTGAAAATGAGAACCAGTCCGATATCGAGGCTATAAAGCAGCCAAGAGGGAATCCAGTCTGGGGGAAGCAGAGAACCCGACGAAGACATGGGGGCGTATCCTAGACAATCGGGATGAACAGCAAAAACAAAAGAACGGGGAGGGGCGAAAGTCAATCGTTACAACCCCTAAAATAATTGTAACGGTTAGACTTTCGTGTTACTAAATCGAGTTTGGGGGCAAACAGTCTTGGCGCACCAAGTCTGCATAGGTTTCGCGTTTGATGATAGTGGTTGCCGTACCGTTGTTGACCAATACCGCCGCCGGACGACCGATGCGATTGTAGTTGGAAGCCATACTGTAGTTGTATGCCCCTGTAGCCAGGATTGCTAAAATGTCCCCCGCTTCGGTCATGGGTAGATAGGCATCTTTGATGACGATATCCCCCGATTCGCAGTGTTTCCCTGCTACGGTGACCGTTTCGCTGGGAGAGGCAGACATCCGATTGGCAACTACAGCCCGATAAACAGATTGGTAGGTAATGGGTCGCGGATTATCGGACATCCCGCCATCTACGGTAATGTAAGTGCGGATATCGGGGACGGTTTTGCGACTGCCGATGGTGTAGGCGGTGATACAAGCTGAACCGATGAGCGATCGCCCTGGTTCGGCCATAATTGTAGGATAGGGTAAACCGCGATCGTCACAAGCTTTGGCGACGGCTGTGGCTGCGGTTTTCACCCATTCGGTAATACTGGGGGGATCGTCGGCTTCAGTGTAACGAATGCCTAAACCCCCGCCAATGTTTAAGGTGGTAATGGGTAAACCCGCATCGAGAGCTTGGGTCAGCCAATCGACCAACACGCCGCCTAAGTCATGGTGGGGTTGACGCTCGAAGATTTGCGAGCCAATGTGAGCGTGCAGGCCCATGCCTTTTAATCCCGGTTGCTGGGCGACAAATTGGAAGATTTCGGGGAGTTGGTTGGGATCGAAGCCGAATTTACTGTCGATATGTCCGGTACGGATGTATTCGTGAGTGTGACATTCGATTCCGGGGGTGAGCCGCAGTAAAATCCGCGTGGGCTGGGCGGGATCGCTAATTTCAGCTAAAATTCGCAGTTCTAGCTCGTTGTCAACGATAATGGCACAATCTTTATCCACGGCAAATTGCAGTTCTTCGCGGGATTTGTTATTGCCGTGGAAGTAGATTTTGTCGGGGCTGACTCCGGCTTTGAGGGTGGTGTAAAGTTCGCCTCCCGATACGACATCAAAACCTAAGCCTTCTTGAGCGATGACGGCACAAACCGCGAGACAACTCCAGGCTTTGGAGGCGTAAATGACTTGGGATTGCCCTGGATAGTAACGCTCAAAAGCTTCGCGGTATTGACGACAAGCGGTTCTGAGGGTGACTTCATCGAGAATGTATAACGGCGAGCCATATTCTTGTACTAATTCTACGAGGTCGCAACCGCCAATTTCGAGGCGATCGCGATCGTTGATTTTGGCCGTCAGAGGCAATAGAGATTGATTGGGAGAAGTTGTCGCGGAATCGGAAGGGGCTAAATACGGATAAGTTAGCGGTTGTAAGCTTTTGTCCGGGGATACAATCATAAAATTTGGTCGTTGAGAAGGTGCGAGGATATTGTAGAGCTTAAAGAAGTGCGATCGCGCTCATGAGTTAGTGTACAATTGCTGGCTCAAACCGTTACAGCTTTGGCAAAAAAAGCTGAAGTTGTCGATTTCGTCTTTCTCTGTCTGTGTTAAGCTGGCGAGTCCATGAAAAATCAAACGCAATCATCACCAGTATTTCTGAAACCTATCACTGCGGCAGACCTTGATGCCGTAGTTGAACTCGATCGCGTTTGTTTGGGAGGGTTGTGGACGAAGGCAGGCTATCAACGAGAATTGGACAGTCCCAATAGCGAATTATGGGCGATAGCGCGATCGCCTCAGCAACCCCAGTCTCTCATCGCTCTCGGCTGTTTTTGGGCAATCCTCGAAGAAGCTCATATTACCCTGTTGGCGGTCGCTCCTGCCTATCGTCGTCAAGGCTTGGGTCGTTTGTTACTGGCTACCCTGTTGCAACAAGCCCAAAAGCGAGGCTTAGAACGGGCTACCCTAGAAGTGCGCTGTAGCAATCAGGCGGCGATCGCCCTTTATCAAAAATTTGGCTTCAAAATTGCCGGAACTCGCAAAAAATACTACCAAGATAACCAAGAGGATGCTTTGATTTTATGGCTGGGCGGCCTTAGCCATTATGAATCATGAATTGTTATTGGCTATTGATTATTACTACAATCTTTATAATTAGCAACTTCTCCCCCCTCCAAAACACCCCAAAAGCCAAGTTATGTCCTTCCACGTCTCCTCCTGGTCAATTAAAAACCCCGTCCCCACCCTTTTGATGTTCATCATTTTGGGATTGGTGGGGTTGGTTTCTTTCCTGAATCTCGGTATCGACCAACAACCCAATATTGATATCCCGGTCGTCCAAATTACTGTGACCCAAGCGGGGGCTGGCCCCGAAGAACTGGAAACCCAGGTCACGCAACGGATTGAGGATGCGGTAGCGGGATTGGGAGATATCGACGAATTGACCTCAAATGTCAGCGATGGTCGGTCAGTGACGACGATTAACTTTGCCTTGGATACGGATACCAACCAAGCCGTGAATGATGTGCGGAATGCCGTGTCTCAGGTACGCCCTTTTCTGCCCCAGGATATCAACGAACCCGTAATTACGAAGTTGGACTTTGCGGGGGGGTCAATTATGACCTATGCGGTGGCCAGCGATAAGCTATCCGTGGAAGAAATTAGTAACTTGGTGGATCGTACCATAGCGCGATCGCTCCTCAGTGTCGAAGGCGTAGCGCAAATTAATCGCTTGGGGGGAGTAGACCGAGAAGTCCGAGTAGACCTCGACCCCGACCGCTTGCTGGCGTATAAAATTACCGCGAGTCAAGTCAACGACCAACTGCGACAGTTTAACGTGAATTTACCCGGAGGGCGATCGGAAATTGGCGGTAGCGAACAGAATATCCGTACCCTCGGCAGCGCTCAAACCGTCGAGGAGTTAAGTAACTATCAAATTACCCTACCCGGCGGTCAAACTGTCCCCCTGAGCAGTTTAGGGACGGTTGAGGACAGTTTTGCCGACCCGCGTACCTCGGCATTTTTGGACGGGGAATCGGTGGTGGGTTTCTCGGTGTTGCGGACGACGGGGAGTACCCTAGCCACGGTGGAAGAAAACGTCAGAGAAGCCGTAGCAGCCCTGAAACCGAGCTTACCGGAAGATTTAGAGGTAAATTTGGTTTTCACCCGCGCCCAGGCGATTCGCGATACCTACAAAGCCACGTTTGATGCCTTGATTGCAGGGTGTGTATTGACGGTGATTGTGGTGTGGGCGTTTTTGCGAGATTGGCGGGTCACGCTGATTACCGCGACTGCCCTCCCCCTCTCAATTATTCCCACCTTCACGGTGATGAATCTGTTGGGCTATACCCTCAACGGCATGACTCTACTTGCCCTTGCTTTGGCGATTGGGAACTTAGTTGATGATGCGATCTGTATGATTGAAAACATCGACCAACATCTGCAACGGGGCAAAACTCCCTATCGGGCGGCTTGGGATGGCGCGAGGGAGATTGGTTTGGCGGTGGTGGCAACTACGGCAACGATTGTGGCGGTATTCCTCCCGGTGGCGTTTATGGGGGGCGTTCCGGGGCAGTTTTTCCAGCCTTTCGGGGTGACGGTGGCGACTTGTACCATGTTCTCAACCTTGGTGGCTTGTACCATGACACCGATGTTGAGTGCATATATCCTCAAACCGAAAACCGACAGCGCTTTTAGTACCGAGAATCAACGGGGGCTATATCGTCGGGTGTTGAATTGGGCTTTACGCCATCGCATTACGACTCTGATTATTGCTATTGTTTTCTTTATTGGCAGTCTACAATTGATTCCTTTTATCCCCAAGGGTCTGTTTAATGCTGGGGATGAGGGCTTGAGTACGGTGATGGTGGAATTGCCCCCCGGTTCAACCCTGGATGATACCAACGAAGTGTTGCTGGATATCAACGATCGCCTACAGGAAAACCCCGCCGTAGACAGCGTTTTAGCCCAAGCTGATAGCGTCAATTCTGGCACAATTTTCGTGAATCTGATTCCCAAAAATGAACGAGTTCATCAACGGGACTTTGAACGGGAAATGCGGAGTCAATTCAGCGAAATTCCGGGGACTCGCGTCGCGTTTCGCAGTGGCGGTGGTGGCGGTAGTGCCAAGGATGTTACCCTGATTCTCAAAAGTAATAATCCCGAACAACTGACTGAAACTGCCAGGGAATTAGAAGCGCAAATGAGCGCCATTGCTGGGTTAGTCGATGTTACCTCCAGCGTCAGTTTAGTTAAACCGGAACTGATTATCGAACCCAATCCCGATCGCGCTGCGGACTTAGGTGTATCCGTTAGCGCGATCGCCCAAACTGCCTCCCTAGCCCTCATTGGCGGCAATGAATCCAGTTTAGCGAAATTCAATCTGAGCGATCGCCAAATCCCCATCCGCGTTAAAATCGCCTCAGACCGTCGGGACGAAATCGAAACCCTCGAAAAACTCCGCGTTCCAGGGCGTAACGGCAATCTCGTTCCCCTCGCTGCCGTTGCCGATATCCGTCTCGGTAGCGGCCCGGCGGAAATCGAACGCTTCGACCGCAATCGCCAAGTCCGTCTCGAAGCCAACCTCGAAGGTCTTGCTCTAGGGGATGCGATGACCCAAATTCGCGACCTCCCCGCCATGAATCCCCTGCCTCCCGATGTTAGTGAAGAACCCGCCGGAGATGCCGAAATTATGCGGGATGTCTTCACTCGCTTCGGGACAGCCTTGGGCTTTGCCGTTCTCTCGATTTACGCCATTTTGGTGCTGCTATACAACAACTTCCTCTATCCCTTCGCGATTCTCACCGCCTTACCCCTCTCGATTGGGGGGGCATTACTGGGACTGCTGATTACCCAAAAAGAACTCGCCCTTTTCGCCCTCATCGGCATTGTCCTGCTGATGGGTCTAGTTACCAAAAATGCGATTCTCCTGGTTGATTTTGCCATTGCTGCCCAAAAAGAAGGAATACCCCAAAAGAAAGCAGTTCTAGACTCAGGAATCTCCCGCCTACGCCCGATTTTAATGACCTCCCTATCGACGATCGCGGGGATGATGCCCATTGCCCTAGAATGGGGTGCAGATGGAGAAGTGCGATCGCCCATGGCCATTGCAGTGATTGGCGGATTTAGCACCTCCACCCTACTCACCCTCATTGTCGTCCCGGTAATCTTCACCTACATCGACAACATCGTGCATTGGTTGGGTGGCTTTTTCCGAGGGGAAGACGACGACAACCAACCCCCCACCTCAGACATCTCATCGCGGGAATTAATGGCGAGTCAAGCAGGAGAGTCCAATTAATTCTGGAACTACGGTAATTCATGCGAAACCGGGGTTCTCAATCCTCAGTATCTCATCTCATTTATATTCAACCTGAAGAAATATAAAAATAGCCATTTTTGTATGGTTTTTGCTTAGGATAAGCAAATCTTTGTAAATAATTACGAAATTCGACAGCTTCTATTAATCCAGAAAAATATGTATTATTATCATCTGATAATATATTATCT
>JAWQFT010000183.1:0-8779 GCA_035968055.1 Jaaginema sp. PMC 1080.18
GCCGCAACAGCCCACACCAACTCCCCACACGCAACAACAGCCCACACCCACCCCAAAAACGCCTTTACTTGCACCTTTATCTCAACTGAACATTACCCAAAAATTGCCCATTGCCATACCACTGTCGTCATTGCCTAAACTCAGTCGGCGGCGAATGCTGCAAGTTTCAGGATGGGCAAGTATGGGATTTTTAGCGGCTTGGTTGGGCAATCGGTTGTTGTTCGGAAAGTCTGAGGGAATTTCAGAGCTAAAGGGATTGCCCACCCAGACAGAAACTTTTGAAACCGTGGCTGTGAATACCAAAGGTGAAGTGATTAATCGCTCCCAGCATAGTGCTGAGGTCATCTCAGAAGATATAGGGAATGATATTACCTTGGCAATGGCTTATGTTCCAGGGGGGACATTCAAAATGGGCGCATCCGAAGGGGAGAAAGACAGCACCAAAAATGAAATTCCCCAACGCGAAGTTACCGTAGCAGCTTTTTTGATGAGTAAATATGCCATCACTCAGCAGCAATGGCGACAGGTGGCAAGCTTACCGAAACTACAGCGAGATTTAAACCCCGACCCTTCAAAATCAAAAGGAGATGACCGACCTGTAGAACAAGTGAGTTGGCACGACGCGGTGGAATTTTGCGCCCGCTTATCTGTCGCAACCAAGCAGAATTATTATCTACCCAGCGAAGCCCAGTGGGAGTATGCCTGTCGAGGAGGAACAACAACGCCCTTTCACTTCGGCGAAAGCATCACAACGGAGTTGGCAAACTACAACGGCAACTATACCTATGCCGAGGGGTCAAAGGGGCAATATCGAGAGGAAACAACCCCTGTAGGCACTTTCTCGCCCAATAGCTTTGGTTTATACGATATGCACGGCAATATCTGGGAATGGTGTGCTGACCCTTGGCACGAGAATTATGAAGGAGCGCCTACGGATGGAAGGGTATGGCATGATGATATTGATGATAATCGTTATCAAAATTACCCAGAGTCTTTATCGGATTTACTGAACGATAAGTTAAACCACATCCTGCGCGGTGGTTCTTGGTTCAACTATCCGAAGCACTGTCGTAGTGCCAACCGCAACCGCAGCTTTGATACGGATGCTGAAGATATTAATATTGGGTTTCGCGTGGTTCGTTCTATTCCCCAGGCTTCGTAGCTTAATTTTTCGATTCTCAGAACCCCGGTTTTTGGGAGAATTCGGGGTTCTCAGCTTTCTAGGGCGTGTCATCCAGCAAAAAAAACCTTGACAAGGTGGCATTTTTGTGCATAAGCAAGACAAGACGGGGCTTTAGACCCAATTATTTTGGTAACGAATTGTAGCGACCATTTGCGAAATTGTCCTAGTTACTTGTGTATCTCTACTCAAGAGCAATGTTGCTTTTAAGAGAACCCTGTCAGACAAATCAAAGAGTGACACAAATCCCATAATACAAAGTCATTACAAACAGTAGGGTGATAAGTATACAGCGTGGTGAAAAAAACCAATGTCAGAAACTAATTTTGCAGCAATTCATCATAATCTTGTCCCATTCAACGGCGATCGCTCCCAAGCAATACGAGCTTTAGCCCTCGAACAATCCAGTCGAGGTGAGTATGCCGAAGCGATCGCCACCATCAGCCAGTTAATTGAAAATCGCCCGCAGCGAGCCATCGACTACAATAATCGCGGCTTGATCCACTACCAAAATCAACAATACGCCGCCGCTTTAACGGATTATAACCAAGCGATCGCCCTCGACGAACGCTTAGACAGTGCTTACAACAATCGTGCCAACTGCTACGCCGCTCAAGGCAATCTAGCTGCGGCTATCAGCGATTATCAAACCGCTCTCGACTTCAATCCCGGTAACATTCGCGCTTGGATCAACCAAGGCATCACCTATCGTCAAATGGGATTGTACGACCTGGCATTAGAAAACTTTGATTTCGCCTTATTATTCAGCGCCAGACTGCAAGGCCGCATTTACGGCGAGCGGGGACGGACGTATCATTTACGAGGGGATTGGAACTGCGCGATCGCCGATTACCAAAACGCGATCGCCCATCTCCCAGCTACCCTATCGAGCCGTCGCTACCAAAAACGCATCGAAGCCTGGATCGACCAACTCCTCAAACCCCTAAGTGCCTAAACGGGTCGCAGCGCTGCTCTCTCTTTGCCAAGCACCGTGACGCTGTTCGTAATAGGCCAAAATTGCTCGAATTTGAGCTTGACCGTCTTCAGGGCAAGATAATAACAACCCTTCAATTTGACTGTGGTCGTAGCTAAATTGCCTGGCTGTTTGCGGTATTAAATCCACTCTGACCCCTTCCACTTGCCGTAGGTGCGCCGCCACTTCTCGATACACCGCCAATGGCATTTGCCGACAGCTTAAACGCTCTTGAGTTACACTCACCCTGTACCCCCTCACTAACCGCGAGGGCGATCGCCACTGGGAACAGAAGCCGACTCCGAGCCTGCCATTGCACCGCCTTCACCCACGCGCTTGGCGACTTCAATGCCCGACTGTTCCAAAATCACCACCGGAGTCCGACCGCGATTAACCTCAATCCGTTTTACCAAAACCTGGCCATTCGCCAAATAATCCCCAGCCTTCACATAACGAGATTGCTGACCCGGTGCTTCCACAATAGCGTGAGGAACGCCGTTCACCTGAATTACCCCCGTCACATTCACCCCTTCAGCCAAAGTCGGCTGGGGCAAGTCGGGTAAGTCAGGAATAAAACTCGGCCCAGTGGCAATAGAGTTGCCAGTTGCACCATTACCGCCATTACCGCCATTACCACTACTACCGCCACTCATCCCATTACCCCCCGCACTACTATTTCTCGGACGAGGTAATGGAGAAGCATCCACAATGCGGGGGGGTTGCGGAATAATCGGTAACGGCGGTACTTCTTGGATTGCTTGACCGGGTTCAGAGGGTTTATTCCCCTCCCCGTTAGCACCTGCACCGCCTTGCCCATTGGTCGTATCTAAATCCGGCGGAGCGGCATTCAACGGCGTAGTCGGTATTGCTGAAAAAGGATCGGGACGACTTTGTTTAATTTCTTGTATGCGAGCTTGGGGGTCTGTCGCAGGAATCAAGCCCTCTGCTGGTGCCGCCGGGACACTTGCGCCTTCAGCAGTAGGTTCGCTAAAAGCCTCTTGGGGAGCTTGAGCGGTAGCATCTTCATCCGGAATGGATTCGACCACTTCTACACCATCATCGCCACCTACCCCAGGTAAGAATGACAAAGCATCGCAGCCGCCCATAAATACTGCTGCTGCTCCGAGTAAAACAATCGATGAAAGTTGACGCATGGCTAACCGCTCCAAGGCTTGATGTGATTATAGTAACAGTGTTGTTGCTAATTGCTTTAATATTTTTATTTTTAGCCGACAGATATTGATTTGACAAATCCGTGCTAAAGTGTTGCGCTATTAATTTTTTATTATAATCTTTTCCTTCGCCGTCTAAAATATTAGAGAGTATAGAGTGGGTGATGGGAGAGCCGATCTATGGGAAATCAATGGAAAGCTTTGGGAGTTATGCTAATCGGGGCGATCGCGGTATTGATGCCCCCAACCGCAGCCCAAGCTCAAACAGAAGAAGCCAATGTCACAACAATCTGTCAAAATAACTTACACGAACGCAATAGGAGCGGTTCGGGCATTTGTCGCGACATTATCGATGCCGGCACTGAAAATGCCAAGGTACTGGGCTATTATCGCGGTCAGATTGTCAATGGTCTGCGCCAAGGTTATGGCGTTTATATCTTTGCACAGCCAGCAGAAGGAGACGAACAAACAGAATTTCGCGATCGCTACGAAGGCTATTTTCGCAATGATGTGTTTGAAGGCCAAGGTAAGTTAATCTACCGCAACGATGACCGCTACGAAGGTCAGTTTCGCAATGGTTTACCTCATGGTCGCGGCGTGTACCTTTTTTCGCCAGCAGTCGATAACGAACAAGCCACCCCTGGCTATCGTCATCGCTACGAAGGTCAATTTCAAAATGGTCGTTTTCAAGGATTGGGAACGCTACGCTATGCTCGTTGCCAAATGTATAGTCGAGAACGGTTGCGCTGCGATAATTATCAAGGCCCCTTCGTCAACGGCGCTCCCCAAGGCCAAGGAGTATTTACCTACTCGACTTGTTTAGAACGGGGTGGCAATGTCGTCTGCGATACCTTCCGAGGGAACTTCTACGATGGTCAACCCAATGGTAACGGTTCAATTACTTTTGCCAATGGCGATCGCTGTCAAGGTTCGTTTAATGATGCCTCATTGAGCGGTCGCGGGAATTGCACTTTTGTCAACGGTCGTCGCTATCAAGGAGAGTATCGGCGGGGTTTACCCCACGGTCGCGGAATCATGACGTTTCCTGATGGTAAGGTTTATCGCGGCGAGTTTCAAGCTGGCCAGCCTACAGGATTTGGTGTAAGCAACTAATTTGTTGGCAAAATGCGGCAAAGCGAGCAACTACCTATTGCTCGCTTTTTGAAGCTGAAACCTCAGTATATTCTTCTAGCGACCAACCTATTGCTATAACTATAATTCCTTCAGCATCAAGTTTTTCAAAGCATTAATCCCTTTTTTCAAGCGACGAGAAACCGTGATCGCGCTAATGCCCAAACGGTCTGCCACCTCTTTATGCGTCAAGTCGTGGAGAAAGACAAACTCCAAAACATCGCGGGTGCGTTCTTCGAGTTGAACTAAGGCTTGTTGTAAGCGAATTTGGTCTTCTTGAGCGAGTTGAAAGCTGCGATATTTGCTATCGAGAACGAGTTCTCCCAAACTTACTGTCTCATTGTCCTCATCGCCAACCGGAACATCAAGACTCAGGGGTTCGCGATTTTGATAAGCAAGTTGGACTTCTTGCCATTCTTCTAAAGAGACATCAAGTGCTGTGGCGATTTCTTGGGGAGTGGGTTGACGATGCAGTTGCGATCGCAATTCGCGAATGTGCTTCACTGATTGTTGGCGCAATTCCAACCAACGGCGAGGAATCCGGACAGAAACGCTTTTATCTCGTAAATAGTGCTGAATTTCGCCGCGAATGTAGGGAAGAGCGAAGGAACTAAAAGCATAGCCTTTACTGAGGTCAAAGCGCTCAATGGCGCGAATCAAACCCAAACAGCCGACTTGCAGTAAATCATCATAACTTTCACTACATTGGTTAACCCAATGATGAGCTTCTTGGCGGACTAAGCCAATATTCATTTGCACTAATTGGTTACGCAGTTGAGCTTCTTTGGTGTCTTGATAAGTCTGGAGCAAAACCAAAGTTTTGTGCTTGAGTTCAGGCGTGATGATATTAGACATGGTGGCGTTAACCTGATAAGAAGCTGTCAGCGCGACAACTGCGATCTTAACAATTGCTTTTTGATTGTACTGCGATCCGAGTCACAATACATCCATCTTTTCTTTCCCAAGGGAAATTTTCGACTCCAGAGCCGCAATTAGCACCCCGAACCGAGTGCGCCCAAAAAAAGGGAACATTAACCGTAATGCTCCCTTCTACTCAACAATCAAGCTAATTCAATTGTAAGCAATGATTTAAAGAGCTTCCGGTTCAAGAATGCCGTAGAAAATTCCTTGGATTTTGATATCTTCGGGTTCATCAGCTCCTAAGTCCGTATCAGAAGGCTGAATGCTCTCAAAAACTCCGGCAATTTCGCCTGTTGCAGCATCTACCTTAGTCACTTGTAGAGAAATTTCTCCTTCCCCAGGCAAAGTACGCTTGGTGTTGGCTCGTAAATACTCATCGCGATCGGCTTGAGATGGCAGAGCCACAGCGTTATCATAACCACTAGCGACCCCCCGGCCTTTGGGATCGAGGAAGACAGCACCCCGATAAGATGGGACTTTGAACGAGCCTTCAAAGTCAACCGAAGCATTGATCGAATCGGCGGGAGTTTCGGTACTCGCGACTAAGTTTTTCACCGTAAATAAGAAAGGAAACTGTTCTCCCCCCGGTATTTGAACGGTAATCGGTTGGAAATCAATCCCATCTTCTTCAGTAAACGTTAGAGTGCCATCGTTACCGACGGCAATGATGCCGCGAATTTGATCGAGGGTTGTGGTCGAGCGAGTCAAGACTCTTCCCTTGATAAATTCAGCGTCTCTGCGTTTGTTCGCCGATTCTTCTTTGACGTAGTATTCTTTGGGTTCAATACACAAGTTGGTCAAAAGATATTTTTGACCGCGTTCAATGGGAATAGAACCGCGAGTGGTTTCGGACAGTTGGGGGCAAATGTTTGCCAAGCCCGTGTTGAGAATCTGGTCATAGGTCAGTCCTTCAGGACTGGTGGCATTAGCAGCCCCGTCACTACAAGCCGTTAAAAAACTTAAGCATAGGGCTAGAAAGGCAACGATTGCGGCACGATACCTCATGTTCAACCTCTTATTTGTCAATCTCATCTTTAAAAAAAGTGTTTCTTTGAGTCACTTCACCAAACTTTAGCGAGAAAGGCTATTCCCGAAATGCGATCGCGCTCGATCGCGATTGGGGAGAGCAGGCCAAAAGATGGCGATCGCCACCTCGAATTCTGCTAACCTCAACCCATTCTACGGCTTCCTAATGCTACAGTTTGGGTGATAACAGCCTCTCGGTTATGGGTCACTGGCAACGACCTAAACGCCAGTTTACCATGTTGCCAGTGACCCATCACGCTTAATCTGCGGGTCTGGGGGCGATGCTAGTTTGGCGATGCTGTCTTGAGTCAGATCGAGCGGTATACGGGGGGCTTTGTCAAGATTCAATCGTTTCCGAATATTGCTTGAAGTTTTGTCAGGAGATAGCGATCGCCTTTTTCCACTAAACTTTTTCTGGAAAAACTTAACCCAAAAAGTCAAAGATTCATGAGTGAGCATCAAGCGACCGATTTCAATTCGCTGCGGGAAAAAATGCAAGAAGTTCATCAGTCCGTTTTTGCTTTGGCGCAACAACACCGAGAAGATAGTGTGGCTTTACTAATTCTGCTGCGCGCTTTGGAAAATTTACACCGTACTATTCAAGCTGAAATCTTCCAAGAGGCGCTTCCCGATACTCGCCACGAACTCTATAATCTGTTGCGAGATATTGAAGAAACTGGAGGCTGGCCGTACATTGAACGAATGCGTCTCCAAGCCTTGCTCGAAGCCTGGCAACGCCAAGAAAGCGAAGAAGCCTGACCCTTGCCAGGGATATGCTAATTTGGGCTAAGACTGGCTATTGATGTGCGATCGCAAAGATTGATTTAAGGATGGTGTGTGATGGGATTTGCTTTAACTCCGATTAAATTTGGGACAGATGGTTGGCGAGGTGTGATTGGTGCAGATTTCACCTTCGAGCGGGTGGTTTTACTGGCCCCCTTGGCGGCTAAAGTATTGGAAGCAAATTACGGTCAACCCGGCCTTAAACCTTTAGTGGTGGTGGGTTACGATCGCCGCTTTATGGCTGAAGATTTTGCCAAAATCGCAGCCGAAGCGATTCAAGAGGTTGGTTTTGATGTTTTGTTGTCTGAGGGTTACGCTCCCACTCCGGCTTTTAGTTGGGCTGCCAAGGCTCAGAATGCAGTCGGGGCGATTGTTCTCACCGCCAGTCATAATCCCGCTCGTTATTTGGGATTGAAGGTAAAAGGGGCGTTTGGGGGGTCGGTTGCTCCGGAAATTACCCAGCAAATTGAAGCCCTGATTCCTCAAGGAGCGATACCTGCCACAACTCCGGGAACTTTGACTTTATTTGACCCTTGGGAGTCTTATTGTCAAGGATTGCGCCAGTTGGTGAATGTTCAAAAAATTGCAGAGGCGATCGCGTCTGGTCAAGCTAGAATATTTGCGGATGCGATGCACGGGGCAGCAGCGACGGGGTTGGAGCGTTTGCTGGGCGTGCAAATTGAAGAAATGAATGGCGATCGCGATCCGCTTTTTAATGGTGGCGCACCCGAACCCCTCGAAAAGAATGTCGGGGAGTTTTTGACCCGGATTCGTCAAGCAGCCAAGGAAAATCCCGAACCGTTGCGGGTGGGTTTAGTTTTTGATGGAGATTGCGATCGCATTGCGGCGGCAGATGGGCAAGGAAATTTCCTCAGTTCGCAAATCCTCATCCCCATTTTAATCGAACATCTGGCTCAACGTCGCGGTTACAGTGGCGAAGTGGTCAAAACGGTGAGCGGTTCGGATTTGATCCCAAAAATAGCCGAACTTTACGGGTTGAGTTTATATCAAACGCCAATTGGTTATAAATATATTGGCGATCGAATGCTGAAAAGCCAAGTATTGCTAGGCGGAGAAGAATCTGGCGGTATTGGTTACGGTCATCATATCCCCGAACGAGATGCCCTTTTATCGGCGTTGTATGTCCTCGAAGCGGCGATTGAGTCTAACCAAGACTTAAGCCAGCTTTATCAATCTCTCCAGCAACGCACGGGTTTTCAATCTCAATACGATCGCATTGATTTGCCCCTCCCGAATATGGAAGTTCGGCAAAAGTTACTCGATTCGCTGCAAAATAATCCTATTCAAGAAGTAGCAGGTCAAGCTGTGGTGGATTGCTTAACGGTAGATGGTTACAAGTTTCGCTTGGCTGACAATCGTTGGCTGTTGATTCGTTTTAGTGGGACTGAACCCGTGTTGCGTTTGTATTGTGAAGCGGCAGATAGCGATCGCGTCCAAGAAACCCTAGAATGGGCGCGAAATTGGGCAAATTCTATTTAGTGTAGTTGAGGCGAACCTTTTTTCGCTCATTAACTGGCTTTTGGTTGTTGGTTGTTGGTTGTTGGTTGTTGGTTGTTGGTTGTTGGTTGTTGG
>JAWQFT010000184.1:0-8702 GCA_035968055.1 Jaaginema sp. PMC 1080.18
CCTCCCCCTCTCCCCACTCTTCCCAACTCAACCCAATCAACCGTAAACTAAACTTAATCTAGGGGTGCAGTTTAACCAAAAATTCGCCCGCATCTAAAGCTTTTATTCTCCATCGCTATTAATTCAGATGGTTCAGTATCATATCCAGTCCGATAGCGACATACCCGCGTCCAAGCAACTGTTTGACCAAATCCAGTTTGCGATCGCGTCTCGTCAGTATCCCCCCGGTCATCGGCTTCCCAGTACCCGCCAACTCGCGATGATTACGGGCTTACATCGCAATACTATTAGCAAAGTGTATCGACAACTCGAAGACACTGGATTGGTTGAATCCCAAGCAGGGTCGGGTATTTACGTCAAAGCTCAAGGCCATGAAGGGGGAACTCAAAGGCGATCGCGGTCTCTTGAAGAATATCCCGAAGCTTATAAAATTGTACAGCGCAGTCTCGATGAATTACTCGGTCAGGGTTGCTCTCTATCTCAAGCCAGGGAGTTATTTCTCTCGGAAATTGATTGGCGATTGCGCTGTAGTGCGAGGGTTTTAGTCACTGTTCCCAGTCGCGATATGGGGGCTGGGGAACTGATGGTGCGCGAAATTGAGCAAGCACTTAATATTCCCGTACAATTAGTTCCTTTAGAAGAATTATCTCAAATTCTCGAACAAACTCACTCTGGTACAGTTGTTACCAGTCGCTATTTTATTGGCGATGCGGAAGCAATTGCTGCGCCACAATCGGTACGAGTCATTCCTGTGGATATTTACGATTATTCTAAAGAATTAGAGAAAATTCAAAAGTTATCTACGGATGGTTGTTTGGGTTTAGTGAGTTTGAGTGCGGGTATTTTGGGTATTGCCGAAATTCTCATTCACAGTTTGCGCGGTGACGATTTACTGGTAATGACTGCCCAAGTTAGTGATACTTATAAGCTGAATGCTTTGGTTCGCAGCGCTCAAACCATTATTAGCGACAAAGCCAGTTATGCTCGCGTCAAAGAAGCTATTTTGGCCGCGAGGGATGATTTAATTCGCCATCCTCATTTGATTTGTAGTGAAAATTATATCGGGGATAAGTCGATTAATTTACTGAAACGAGAGTTAGGATTGGGCTAACGCGATCGCGATTATTTTTACGCTATTCATCATTTGAGTTACTGTCGCAATCCTAGCTCATTTGACATCGGCGGTTTCAATGAACCACAACTTAAGAAGTAAAGTTAAGGTGTTGTTTAAATTCTCGCCACCCTAATAAAATGAGAGCGATCAAAAACGGGAGAAAATAGTACATAATCCGAAAAATCAGTAAAGCACTGAGTACGCTGTCGGCTGTAACTTTGTCGGCAAGCAAGAGAATGATAATTGAGTCAAATACACCCAAACCTCCCGGTACATTGCTGATTGTACCGCCTAGTTTTGCTAGGACATAAATGGTCATAAAATGACTAAAGCTTAGAGGTTCTGTTGGCAAGATTAAACTATATAATATGCCTGCTGCTGCGGCCCAATCTAAAGCAAAAGTAACGATTTGAGCGAGAGAAAGGCGCAAGGTAGGCAAGCGAATTACTTTTTTCCTGATTTTGATTTGTAGGGAATGGCGACGGACTGCGACAAATAGAAGGTACACACTAATAAGTGCTAGAGAAAAAATACCTAAGAGTTGGACAGAACGACTGGGTAGATGGAACAATTGAGAAACGGCGGTAGATTCGTGAAAAGCCAAAAAACCACCCACTGTTGAGATGCCTAAAGAAAAACTTAAGTTGCTAAAAGCGATAAGTTGAGTGATTTCAAGAAAGTCGAGTCCCCAAGCTAAATACAAACGATAACGAATTGTACTGCTGGTTAATAAAGGAAAACCAACGGTATTACTAAAGCTGTAAGAAGTGAAGGCAGCAAAGGCAACTTGAAGATAAGCTAAAGATCGTTTGATGTAATATAGTCCTAAAAGTTCGTAGAGAGTAATAAAGCCATAACCAATAATGACTAATATAATGGCGATCGCCAGACGATAGTTGGGTAAGGCTTGTAAACTTTGTTGTAAATCTTGATAACTATAATGAGCGAGTTCATCCGCGATCGCCCGAATTGCTAATCCTAAAATTAAAACACTAAAAATTAATGTAAATAGTTGGGAAATTTGCTTTCTGTTCATATTAAAATTAATTTTATATAAGTTTATTTAGCTTTCTTCGATAGAATATAAGTAAAAATTTTGTAAAATACCTAAAGTTTCAAATTCGTAAGTTGGCATGGATTTATCTAATTTTATAGTTGTTTCATAAATTGTAAAAAACAAGAAATTGTGTTTTTGGGTCGTCGTACCAATAAATTCTTTCAGTTGAGGTCGTCCGATGTCAATCATCGTTTTGGCTACAGTTTGACAATGTTGCAAAATTAACGCACCAAAGTCTTGGGGGAGTTGCTGACAAGTGTTTTCTTTGAGGTATTCAGCCAAACGCCGGGCGGCAAAATCTTGGTAGTCATCATTAGTAGGATTGGCAATTATCATACTTCCTAAAACGAAAATTATAAAGCTGGCTATTCCTAAAGTAATAGGTAAGTTTTTCATCATTGATAGCGGTACTACTAAAAGGGATAAGAGTCAAGCTCAAGGATAGCGAATTTTGTCTTTAAAACTCTATAATTTGGTCTCAATTGCCAACTGTTTATTGATGGCGATCGCGATAAATTGGAGAATAGGGGTTTCTTTTGAGATATTTCCGTGCTAAGATTAGAAACTGCGCGGCGAGCGTAGCCAAGTGGTTAAGGCAGCGGATTGTGGTTCCGCCACTCGCGGGTTCAAGTCCCGTCGTTCGCCCTTTTTACCGACTCTAAGAAAGTCTAAAAAGTGTCGGAGACTTAAGCTAAAATTGCCTTCAAGCCTTGGGTAAGCCTCTCAATACCCTCTTGAGCCGTTTTTGGCTGCAACGCCCCATAAGCGACCCGCAAATAGCATCCTGCGGTCACGCCGAAGGTATCGCCAGGGATAACCGCTACTCGATAATCGCGAATTAAATGTTCGACAACGGTTAAAGCGGCTAAATCGGTATCAAGTTTTAAAAATAGGTAAAATGCGCCTTGGGTAGCAGGAACAAGACAGCGATTTGCTAGGGGTTGTAGAGCTTCGAGTACGGTTTGACGAACTGAGGCGATCGCGCTTAAATGTTGCTGACAGTAAGCTTTTCCCGCTTGTAACGCCCCTAATGCCGCGTATTGGGAAATGACCGACGCACAGATCAAATTGGTGTCTTGGATTTTTTGCACCGCATCGAGGAGATGTTGGGGAATGACCATATAGCCAATACGCCAACTTGCGAAACCGTAGGCTTTTGAGAGACTAAATAAGGAAATTGTATGGTTGCAACTGCCGGGAAAAGATGCTGGCGAAACCTGCTGTACGTCGTCGTAGGTAAAATACTCGTAAGCTTCATCGTGGATATGATACAACCCGCGATCGCGACATAACTCATTCACCGCTTGTAAATCTGTAGCTGAATAAACCGCCCCTGTGGGATTATTCGGGGAAATAGTGACAATGGCGCGGGTTTTTGGAGTAATAGCAGCAGCGATTGCCTCTAAACGCAGTTGGTAATTAGCATCCGTTGCTACACAAACTGCCCGACACCCCGCGATCGCGATCGCCATTTCGTGATTAAAATAATAGGGGGTTTGGAGAATAATCTCATCCCCAAGATTCGCGATCGCGAGAACGGCATTCATAAACGCCATATTACTGCCTGCGGTCACCACCACAGAACAGCGATCGCTCATTTCAATTTTATTCTCCGTCTCCAATTTGAGCGCGATCGCCTCCCGCAACGGCGCAATCCCCGTCACGGCTTGATACTTATGCAAATTCGGGTCGGCCAAAAACTGCGGTAACATGGCAATGGCTTGTTGCGGAGGAGGATAATAAACCACACCTTGTCCCAAGGAAATTGTCCCCGGATTTTGGCGAATCAACTCCCCGACGACGGGAATGATTGGCGATTGTACTGCCGTCATTCTGGCATTTTTCATAATTTGGTTATTGGTTGTTAATACTATTCCCTTCTGGGAGTGCTGATGAGTGGCATTTGCGGTATATTGCATTTTGACGGTACAGCAGTCGAGCCTGCCCTGATACAACGTTGGACACAATATTTGACGTATCGAGGTGGAGACGACTGGGGCTGCTGGTGTCGGGGTAACGTCGGTTTAGGTCACACCCTACTGCGTACCACTCGCGAAGCTGCCACAGAAAAGCAACCCTACAGCTTCGACGGTAAAACTTATATTACCGCCGATTTGCGCCTTGATGACCGAGAAACCTTGGTTGAGCGTCTCCAAGCTGCCGATCGCGTTTGTTCTCTCAACGATCCCGATGTCGTACTGCTACTACAGGCTTATCATCTCTGGGGGGAAAACTGCTTAGATTATTTACTCGGTGACTTTGCCTTCGCTCTCTGGGATGCCCAGCAACAGCGTTTATTTTGCGCTCGCGATCGCTTCGGGGTAAAACCCTTTTTCTACACCTACACGGGCAAATTTCTGGCGTTTAGTAACACAATCAACTGCCTGCGACTGCATCCTGAAATCTCTAACGAACTCAACGAATTAGCGATCGCGGACTTCTTATTATTCGATACAAATCAAGACTTAGCCACGACGACATTTCGGCAAATTCAACGCCTCCAGGCCGCCCAAACCCTGACTCTGACTCGCGACGGGCAAAAAAAACAGCGACAATACTGGCAGTTGACGCTTCCCAACCCTATCCGCTTGCCGGGCGAATCCGACTATATTGAAGGCTTCGAGCATTACTTTAACTTAGCCTTGGGCGATCGCCTCCGTCTCGATCGGGTTGCCCTGTTCCTCAGTGGAGGCCTAGATTCAGCCGCGATCGCCCACTACAGCCACAATCAACCCACCCCTCCCCAACTCCACGCCTTCACCATCATCTACAACCATCTCATCCCAGACGACGAAAAAGAATACGCTCAAGCCACCACTCAAACCCTCAATATCCCCCATTCTTGCTTCGCGGCTGACGATTACGCGCTCTACGCACACCACCACCAGCCCGCATATCAATTTCCCGAACCCCAACCTATCCCCAGAAGCGCCGTTCACTTCGATTGGTTGCGTCAAGTCGCTCAACACAGTTCTGTCGCCTTGTACGGTCAAGGAGGGGACGAAGGCTTTAAAATGGCTACCGTGAGTGAAGCCTGGCGGGGAATGCCATTTTTCAACTTATTAGCCGATATTGCTTTATCTTGGGGCAAATATAAGCAACCCATTCCCTGGGGAACGGGAATTCGCAATCTGATTCAGAAATACCGCCAACCGCCCCCGGAAACTTTCACCCAAACTCCTTGGCTCAATGAAGATTTTGCCCATCGTTGGCAACTGAGCGATCGCGTTGCCACCATCCTAGCTCAATCCCGCCCTCCCCTAGACCAACCGCCGCGATCGCGAGCCTTTTATAGTCTTCCCCCTTCCCCGTTGTGGAACTTAAACTTTGAAACCTACGATCCTGGCGTATCTCGTTTGCCCTTAGAAGTGCGCTTACCCTTTCTCGATTTGCGTTTGCTCAACTATCTACTGGCATTGCCCCCACTACCTTGGTGTATTGATAAAACCTTATTGAGAATTGCCCTGCGCGACAAATTGCCCGCACGAGTTTGCGATCGCCCCAAAACCCCCCTAAGTCTAGAACCAGCCGTAGCCCGTTTAGCCCAAGGCGATCGCCCCTGGCAAGTCTTACCTCATTTCACCGAACTCGATCCCTATATCGACCGAGACAAGTTACAACAGATAACATCAGGTAAGATGGATACTCAGCAAGTTTGGCGTTCTCTCCGCCCCCTTAGTTTAGGCTATTGGTTAAAACAACTTGCTAACCCTAAAATTTATTAAAATTGAACTAATCTTACCCATTTAATTCTGTCTGAGGAGAAAACTCATGGAAAATCGCGATCGCATTGCCAAACAACCTTATTCTCAGCCCCAACTCAAAGTTTATGGCGATATTAAAACTTTAACGGCTTCCGTGGCAACGGGTGGCAATATTGACGGCGGCGGAGGTGTTCCCAACCGCACCAACTAAACCCATTCATGTATCGCTATCGTGCTTATGGACTGGAATTATTAGCTAATACAGTCATTCCCGGTCTCGCCACTGCAAACGCCAACCGCGATCGGCCTGTTGATGTCAAAATTCGATTGGCAGACTGGCCGACAGATTTTGATACCCCAGACCCCCCGGATTGGGCAGATGACTGGTACACCAGCGCTCCCATTAACCCCAATCTCCAAGCGTGGCGTTTGTCTGAAGATATTTATTGGTTTCGCTATCGCGATGGGGCAGAATTTCTACTGCAAAAGCAAGGGCAAGTTGTCTGGGGGCGCTGGTACGAACCCCTGACCCGTGCCGATGCAGCCACTTATCTTCTCGGTCCGATTTTAGGGTTTATTTTACGCTGGCGGGGGGTAATTTGTCTTCATGCCAGTGCTGTTGTCGTCGAGGATCGCGCGATCGCCTTTGTCGGTCAAGCCGGAGCCGGAAAATCCACCACTGCTGCCGCTTTCGCCAGTAGAGGCTATCCGGTATTAACCGATGACGTACTGGCACTCCAACCGGGAAAATCCAGCTTTTGGGTGCAGCCAGCTTATCCAGCATTGCGCTTGTGGTCATCGGCAGTCATCGCCTTATTTGGGGCAGAAACTGCCTTACCGCGCCTTGTCCCCACTCATCCCACTTGGGACAAACGCTATCTCGACCTGACGCAACCCTCCTATCAGTTTCAAACCCAACCCGTGCCGTTAGCTTGTCTTTATTTCCTCGAACCCCGCCAAGCTCAACTTCCCCAAGGAAAAATTACACCCATGACTGCGCCAGCCGGGGCGATCGCCCTAATTACCAATACTTATACTAACTATTTATTAAACAAATCAATGCGAGCGGCCGAATTTCAGCACTTAGGGCAACTCTTACAAACCGTAGCATTGCGGCAACTCCACCCTCACAGCGACCCACAAAACTTACCCTTCCTACTGCAATCAATTTTGCAAGACTGTCAAAAATTAGACCAAAATTGAGTTTGACCATTATGATTTAGTGGTGATTGTAAGGATATCAATCTTTGGGGCGATCGCCCCACTCTTACGTTTTCTTCGTTGTTTCAACCTTTTTAATAAGTTATGAGGCACGTCGATCGGTCTCGCCCAAAAACTGCTCAACCCTCCTTATCCCAGTGGCTTTACCGCGCTCTGGCTGACGATCGACAAGTCGCTTCGTCTCAACCTCCCTTACGCTTGCGGATTCGCTTGCGGGGCAACAACCTGCATATCCTCTGTGAAGGTCAAACCACCCCTGCGCGCGAGGAGTTAATACCGCGCTTAATTGCCGCGTTACAAGCCCATCCCCAACGCTTCCACCAATTAACTCAAACCGCCAAAGCCCCCATCTACAAACTGATTGTGTACGGCAGACCCGCAGGCCGACAAAATCCCGTTTGGGTCGAACCCCTCGACTTGGGTCAATTGTGCGACACCGAAAACGCCACCGCAACCGCTATTCCTTTAGGTGCAGGAGCGCAAATCATTGCCAATGAAAGCCTGGCTCGAACGGGTAACCCCGACGCGATCGCCCGCTATCTCAGCGAACACTTTTCTTACTTGGGTGTAAGTATCAATGTCTTTATCAAAAAACTCCCCCAAGTCAAACCCAGTTTAGACCCCGACGAACCCGCCGCCAACAAAAGACTGTGGGTTATCTGTAACTGCGATTACAGCCCCGATGCCTCCTTACTCGCCGAACCCATCGCCCAAAAACTACGCGATCTCGAACTCAAAGGCTTTCGCGAAGCCGTAATTCGCTCCCAAGTTCGGGGAGAATCTACCCCCGATTGGGTGCTGCAAATCGATCTGACTCGTCCTCAAGTCATGCTGCGAGATTGGGCGCGGTGGGGAGATGCCGAAGCCCTTAGCCGCACTATTGACCGAGCTTTACAATCCCACAGCTTACAAGGGGGGGCAATCCTCAAAGACTCAACCCTGCACGTTTTTTGCAGTTTGCCCCTAGGTCAACCCCATCGCCACCTCGATCGCGAAGTGGCATTACCCATCATCGCTCCTCTCCTCGAAACCCTCGCCCCCCAAGGCATTACGGCAGCGACAATTTACGGAGTGCGATCGCCCAAATATTCCCTCAATCTCAAAGAAGCGCCGATTTGGGTGGAATGGCTTAACTTACCCGCTCAACAGCAACGCGATCGCGCCTTAACAACGACGCAATTAGCGCAACACTACCATGTCGAAGCCTTAACTTTCCTACTCCAGCGCTTGCTCAACCCCGACCTCGATACCCGCTTGGCTACAGGCGGTTACGGCGTTAAACTCTGCTACAAAGACCGCCGCCTCCACATTATGACCGAAGGCCTAATTTGCCCCAACCAAGCCGAAGTCGTCCCCTTAATCGAAGACTTTTTACGAGAACTGGCCATTCCCAACTTATTCGGCGTGCGAATTTACGGACGGCGAGCCGGTCAAACCCAACCCGTGTGGCATCACGGCTTGGAGTTACGCGATCGCGCCCATGTCCCCGCCCCCGACGCGATCGCCCCCACTTTTAACCGCCTCAACAACCCTACCCCCCCCACTCCAGAAAATAACCCCCCAAACCCCAAAACCCCAACTAATTTGCGTGCGGTGCATGCCCATT
>JAWQFT010000185.1:0-8690 GCA_035968055.1 Jaaginema sp. PMC 1080.18
AACTACAGCGAAGCCTTACCCCTCTACCAACGCTCTCTAACCATCTACGAACAAGGCCTCGGCAGCGACCATCCTTCTATTGCCTTAACCTTCAACAACTTGGCATTACTGTACCAAGCCCAAGGACACATAACTTCAGCCACCGACTACCTCAATCGCAGTCTCAGTATCCGAGAAAACAACCTCTCCCTCATCTTCACGACGGGTTCAGAAGCCCAGAAACAGGCTTATATGAATACCCTGTCTGGTGAAACTCATCAAGCGATTTCCCTGCATCTGCAAAATGCCCCCAACAATCCCGAAGCCGCACAACTGGCTTTAACCACGCTGCTAAGGCGTAAAGGTCGCATTCTCGACGCTCTCACGGACAATGTACAACTGATTCGCGAAAACTTAACCCCAGAAAACCAACAACTCCTCGACCAACTTGCCGATACTCGCACCCAACTGGCAGGACTGATTTACAATAAACCGGAAAACTTGAGTGGGGACGCATACAAAACCCAAGTTGCCAATCTCAAAGCCGAAGCAAACCAACTCGAAGCTGAACTTTCTCGTCGTAGCGCAGAATTTCGCACGATTAACCAACCTGTCACCATTGCAGCCATACAACAACAAATTCCCGCAGATGCAGCATTAGTTGAGTTAATGCTTTATTATCCAATTGGCCGAACAATTGACAGAACTAGTAATCTTCGCTATGCAGCGTATATTCTCCACGCTACAGGTACGCTCCAGTGGGTGGATTTGGGGGAAGCTGCACCCATCGATGAAGCGGCGAAAGCCTTACAAAAATCGCTCGCGAGTCCGGGAAATCTCACGACTCTGCAAGAAACCGCCCGCGAACTCGACTCCCTACTCATGCAGCCGATTCGGGCAAAATTGGGCGCTAAAACTCACATTCTGCTTTCCCCGGATAGCCAGCTTAACCTGATTCCCTTTGCCGCTTTGGTAGACGAAAATAACCAGTATCTCGTGGAGAATTATCAAATTACTTACCTGACGACGGGACGGGATTTACTGCGCTTACAGAACCAGCAAGAACCCCGTCAAGCCTCGGTGATTGTGGCGAATCCCGATTACGACGAACCAGGGGTAAATAACTCAGAAATTGCTTTTAATCGCGGTAGCAATCGACGCTCGAACGATCTCGATAGTATCCGTTTTGGGGCGTTACCGGGAACAGCCAGGGAAGCTGAGGCAATTCAGCCTTTGTTGCCGAATGCCAAGGTTTTGACGCAATTAGAGGCAACGGAACAGGCGATTAAGCAAGTTGAAGCCCCCCGTATTCTGCATATTGCCACCCACGGCTTTTTCTTGAATGTGGATTTGGTTGCTCCTTCTGCGAATCCTTTTGAAAGTCGCGGTGTTTTGGGAATACGCCTAGAATCTGAGGCTTCAGCCCCCGTAGACCAAGAGAATCCCCTATTACGTTCGGGTTTAGCACTGGCAGGGATTCATACTCGCTCTAGCGGTGGGTCTGAGGATGGGGTGCTAACGGCGCTAGAAGTGGCGGGTTTGAATCTAAGGGGAACGAAGTTGGTGGTGCTTTCGGCGTGTGAGACGGGAGTCGGGGATGTAGCGAATGGGGAGGGAGTGTATGGGTTGCGTCGGGCTTTGGCGATTGCGGGGGCAGAAAGTCAAGTTATTAGCTTGTGGAAGGTGTCGGATGCGGGAACACAGGAGTTGATGGTGGATTATTACCAGCGTCTCATTGATGGGGAGGGGCGTAGTGATGCGTTGCGTCAGGTACAGTTGGCGATGTTGAATAGTCCTAATTATCAACATCCTTATTTTTGGGCGGCGTTTATTCCGTCGGGGGAGTGGGCGGCGATGGATTGAGGTTAGCTTTCACCCTACAATCTGCATAACTTCCACCACCTACAGACATAGAATAAGGCGTAGCCTACCACCCGCAACTCTCATGGCAAAATCCCCCAAAAACTCCCTCAAACACCTCGCAGGCGGTTTCCTTCTCCTCAGCCTCCACCTCGGTACAATTCCCACCCTCGCGCAAACCGAACCTACTCCCACCCTCACCACCGAACAAACCGCCCAACTCGCAGAAGCCAACCGCCTTAATCAACAGGCCTTACAAATGCTTAGAGAAGGGCAGTATGAAACAGCATTACCCCTGGCTCGACAAGCTTTGACTATCCGCGAACAAATTTTAGGTTCTAACCATCCCGACGTTGCCACTAGCCTCAACAACTTGGCAGGACTGTTCTACTCTATGGGAAACTTCAGTGCAGCCGAACCCCTGTATCAACGCGCCCTCGGCATCTACGAACAAGTGCTAGGCAGCGACCATCCCGATATTGCCACGAGCCTCAATAACTTGGCATTACTGTACGCGGATATGGGAAATTACAGGGAAGCCGAACCCCTGTATCAACGCGCTCTCACCATCAGGGAACAAGCCTTCGGCAGCGAACATCCCGATGTTGCCACGAGCCTCAACAACTTGGCAGGACTGTCCTACTCTACGGGAAATTACAGTGCAGCCGAACCCCTGTATCAACGCGCCCTCGCCATCAGGGAACAAGCCCTCGGCAGCGAACATCCTCTCGTTGCCCAAAGCCTTAATAACTTGGCAGAACTGTACCGAGCAATGGGAAACTATACAGAAGCCGAATCCCTTTACCAACGTTCTGTAGCTATCCGCGAACAAGCTCTCGGCAGCGACCATCCCGATGTTGCCATTAGCCTCAACAACTTGGCAGAACTGTATCGGACTATGGGGAACTACAGGGCAGCAGAACCTCTTTACCAACGTTCCCTCGCTATCTGGGAACAAGCCCTCGGCAGCGACCATCTCTATATTGCCTATAGCTTCAACAATTTGGCAACACTGTACAAATCTATGGGGAACTACAGGGAAGCCGAACCCCTGTATCAACGCGCCCTTGCCATCTGGGAACAAGCTCTCGGTAGCGAACATCCCCTCGTTGCCACTAGCCTCGATAACTTAGCAAATTTGTACCGAGCAATGGGGAACTACAGTGAATCTGAACCCCTGAACCAACGCGCCCTCGCCATCTACGAAAAAGTTTTAGGCAGCGACCATCCCTCTGTTGCCATTAGCCTCGCAAATCTAGCAGTATTGTACCAAGCCCAAGGAGACATAACTTCAGCAATCGACTACCTTAGTCGTAATCTCAATATCCAAGAAAGCAACCTCTCCCTCATCTTCACCACAGGTTCAGAAGCCCAGAAGCAGGCTTATATGAACACCCTGTCTAGGGCAACTTATGCAGCAATTTCTCTACATCTCCAAGATGCCCCCAATAATCCCGAAGCGGCTCAAATCGCTTTAACTACGCTTCTCCGTCGCAAAGGGCGCATTCTCGACGCTCTCACCGACAATATCCAACTGATTCGCGAGAACTTAACCCCAGAAAACCAACAACTCCTCGACCAACTTGCCGCGACTCGTACCCAACTGGCAGGACTGATTTACAACAAACCGGAGAATATCAGCCAAGACGCATACAAAACCCAAGTCGCCAACCTCAAAGCCGAAGCCAACCAACTCGAAGCCGAACTTTCTCGTCGCAGTGCTGAGTTTCGTACAATCAGCCAGCCTGTTACTATCGAAGCGATACAGCAACAGATTCCAGAGGATGCCGCGTTGGTTGAGATAACCCTTTATGAGCCTTATGACGCGAAAGCTGAACAAGGACAACGATGGGGTAATCCTCGTTATGCGGCTTACATCCTCCAGGCTACAGGTACGCCTCAGTGGGTGGATTTAGGGGAAGCTGCACCCATCGATGAAGCGGCGAAAGTTTTACGACGTTCTCTGGCGTTTGTTGGAAGTCTGGATACTTTACGGGAAAACGCTCGTCAACTCGACTCTCTGCTGATGCAACCCATCCGGGTGAAATTAGGCGATAAGACTCACATTCTGCTTTCTCCCGATAGTCAGCTTAATCTGATTCCTTTTGCGGCTTTGGTGGACGAAAATAATCAATATCTCGTGGAGAATTATCAAATTACCTATCTCACCACCGGACGAGATTTACTGCGCTTACAGAACCAACAACAACCCCGTCAAGCCTCGGTGATTGTGGCGAATCCCGATTACGACGAACCGGGGGTAAATAACTCAACCGTAGCTTTTAATCGCGGTAGCAATCGACGCTCAAACGATCTCGATAGTATCCGTTTTGGGGCGTTACCGGGAACAGCCAGAGAAGCTGAGGCGATTCAGCCTTTGTTACCGAATGCCAAGGTTTTGACGCAATTAGAGGCAACGGAACAGGCGATTAAGCAAGTGGAAGCCCCCAGAATTTTACACATTGCCACCCACGGCTTTTTCCTCAATGTGGATTTAGTCGCTCCTTCGGCAAATCCGTTGGAGAATCGCGGTTCTTTAGGAGTACAGGCTCTTCCTGATGCTGAGATTGCGCCTTTAGCACCCGTAGATCAGGAAAATCCGCTTTTACGTTCGGGTTTGGCGCTGGCGGGGGTTCATGCTCGCTCTAGCGGTGCAGATGAGGATGGGGTACTCACGGCTTTGGAGACGGCGGGTTTGAATCTGCGGGGGACGCAGTTGGTGGTGCTTTCGGCTTGCGAGACGGGGGTGGGAGATGTAGCGAATGGTGAGGGGGTTTATGGTTTGCGTCGGGCTTTGGCGATTGCGGGGGCAGAAAGTCAACTCATTAGCTTGTGGAAGGTGTCGGATGGTGGGACAAAGGATTTGATGGTGGATTATTACCAGCGTTTAATTGATGGGGAGGGGCGGAGTTCGGCGTTGCGGGAGGTACAGTTGGCGATGTTGAATAGTCCCAATTATCAACATCCTTATTTTTGGGCGGCGTTTATTCCGTCGGGGGAGTGGGCGGCGATGGATTAGGTTAGCTTTCACCCCAACCCCCCTCACTCCCTAACACCTAAATCCGGCGTGTAGCGCTATCCCAAGGGCGCTTTTTAAGACATTTTGACTAAAATGACCTCTCCTTCTTCTTTGGCTTCGAGGGGGCTTAAAGGTACTTCTGCGGGGCCATTGGTAACTGCTCCTGTCATATCATATTTTGCGCCGTGACAGGGACAAGCAAATTCTTTGGCTTCGGCATCATAAGCGACAGTACAACCGTTATGGGTGCAAGTGGGGTTCAGCGCCACGATTTCTTGGGTGTCGGGGTTGCGAATGGCGATGACGGGGGTGGCGGCATTTTCATCTAAGATAAAGCCTTTCTCGTCCAGTTGGGCAGTTGTTCCCACTTGGGTAAAACCATCTTCTGTGGTTTCTGAAGCCATGTCTGCTGGGCTTTCTGTGTTTTCAGCTTCCGGGCTTTCTGTCGGTTCGGTTTCGGTGGTGGTTTCTGAGTTACTATTACAAGCGGCTAGGGCAATGGGTAAAGAACTCGCGATCGCACCGACACTCATCCAGCCTAAAAATTGACGACGATCCATAGTTACGGATTTCCTCTGTAAAAAAATTAAGGGAATTAATCTCTAAAGTTTAACCGATTTAGGCTTGAACATCTTCTGATGATTCTGGTGATAGGGCAGGTAACTTCAGATTGTTATTGTAGGGTAGTAAATCTTCTTTGCGAACCCAATTTTTCTGGATGTACCAAATTAAAATGGGGGCAGAAACAACAATAAAGAGTAACCCGGTTATCAGGGTTTGAGTGTTTTGCATTTCTGTGACGGTAGGGGGTGTATTGGCTGAGTTGATAGTCGCCCAACTGATAATCGCGACAATGAGGTTATTAATTGCATGAAATAAGATGGGTACAATTAAGGTGTTTGTTCTCAAGTAAAGTAGTGCTGCGATCGCGCCAAATACCGATAAGCCAATGGGATTGAGATGTAAAATGCCAAATAGAAGGGACGACAAAATAATCCCTGTCCCAATTTGCCAACGAGCAGCGAAACGCTGAAAAATGATACCTCGAAATAAAAATTCTTCAATAATGGGTGCGACAATAATTAAAACTACAGCGTTGATAAAGTTGTAAGCAAACGCATAAAATCCTTCTGAGGAATGGAGGAATAAGTTAGAGTTTTGTAGGATATTTTTAACGGAATCAGGAGCAATGAGCGCCAGCATATAAAATAATAATTGACCCGATCCGATCGAAAACAGTAAAGTGGGAAAAACTAAAAATAATAAGCGCCACTGTTCGCGAGTTCCTCGAAAGCTACCAATTAACGGTTTCATCTGAAGACGCGATCGCCTCATTTGGAAAAAACACCAACCCGCAATTACACCATACAACCAAAGATTTAAGAGAATATTGCTGAGGAGTTGGCTTACTTCGAGGTTGAGGGGTTGCGAATCGGGATTACCAAAGAGGCTTGTAACTCCCCAAATAATCCCGACAATCGTGGATAAAACAAAAATTATTAAAATACTGAGGAGAAACCACAAGATTAGGGTACGGATTTTAATAATGAGAAAAGGATTTTCTTGACTCACAGTAGTTACTGATTCAAATGTCGTTCTGTTGCTCCAATGGTAAACGAAAAAATCGAAAATCGGGAAACTCGCGCTACACTTCAAGTTTTGAGTCGGAGTAATCTGTCCCCAATTTTCCACTACGCTAGAGAAATTCAGGACTCTGGTTCTCTCAATCGTCGGGGATAACGTAATTGCCAGTCTCGGTGGTGAAGTAATACAAAACTCTTACAATCAACCGGAGATTACTGGAGATGGATATTTTATATCACAATCCTCTGGCCGAGATGTACGGGCCTCATTTTTTGCTATTGTATGGGATAGTCATTGGGATTACGATCGCCTGGTGTCATTGGAGTTTGCGCGATCGCACTACTAATTTACCTGTACCGCAGATTCCTGACAATCTCGCTCCCTACGAGTTGGCTTATCTCAGGAGTCAGGAGAAAGGAATGGCTCAACTCGCGATCGCCCGTTTGGTGAAAAATGGTTATTGGGAGATTATCGAGAAAACCCGTTTAGTTCCGGTTGAATTTCCTCCCGATATTGAAAATTTGCCGGATATTGAAAAACAAGCTTTTACAAGTTTAACGTCAGAAAAGTCGGCAAAAGAGGTACAACAAGATATTGTGCGATCGCTCGATACACAAGATTATCAAACAAAGTTAGAACAACAAAACTTTCTCTTACCCCAAGCGCTCAAATCTTATTATCAAGCCGTTGTTTGGATAGGGGCGATCGCGATCTGTAGTTTGGGTGGCTATAAGTTCCATGCTGCATTACATAATCATCACCATAATGTGCTTTTTTTAATTTTCTTTACCGTTGTCGCTTTGATTTGGTTATATGCACTTTGTCTGTTTCGGAGTAGCCCAAATACTAATTTAGGAAATCGCTATCTCATCCAACTCAAAACCGCGTTTGAAAAGGTAAAAATTGACGACAGTTTGGAGGGCGATCGCAATTTTTCACTTTGGATTGCTTTATTTGGCACAACTCAGTTAGCCCAAACAATCTACGAAAGTTATGAAGCCATTTTGACTTTTCCTTTACCGACTTCTTCGAGTAGTTGTAGCGGGACTTCTGGAAGTTGCGGCGGTGGTTGTGGTAGCGGTTGTGGCGGTGGTTGTGGCGGCTGTGGTGGCTGATTCATTGTTTTTGCTCTCCTTCTTCTAATTTTCTAAAAACCTGCTTTCTGATGCGTCAATTAGAAATTGGGATTCTCAATAATAGCAATTGAATTTGACAAAATTATGCACTCTGATTTAGCAAAGTTACCCCAACTCGGTGTCGGTATTGGCTTTCGCGAACCCTTTAAAAGCGAACTCTTTTTCCATCAAGATAAAGTTAATTTCCTCGAAATTGTAGCCGAGCATTATCTCGATGTTTTACCGCAAAAAGAACAAGAACTTGAGTTATTAATGGCGCATTTTTCCCTAATTCCCCACGGAATTAATTTGTCTATTGGCAGTGCCGAGGGAATTGACGAAAATTATTTACAAAAACTGGCAAATTTAATTCACAAAATAAATCCGCCTTGGTGGAGCGAACATTTGAGTTTTACCAAAGCAGGAGGGATTGATATTGGTCATTTGTCTCCTCTTCCTTACACCCCAGAAGCGGTGGATGTAGTGTGCCAAAATATCCAACAAGTCCAGCGTGTGATTGATGTCCCTTTGATTCTGGAAAATATTACTTATTTACTAACAATTCCGGGGGCAAAAATGACAGAAGCGCAATTTATCGGGGAAATTGTAGAACGCTGCAACTGCGGTTTATTGCTCGACGTGACAAATCTCTATACCAATAGTATTAATCACGGTTATGATGCCTTAGAATTTCTCAATCAGTTACCCTTAGAACGAGTCGTACAATTTCATTTTACGGGGGGTTTTTGGGATGGAGATGTCTTGATTGATAGTCATTCCCATGCGACTTTTTCGGAAGTGTGGCAGTTGATGGCGGAAATTTGTCAGCGCGTGACTCCCAAGGGGATGATTTTAGAGCGAGATGAGAATATTCCGCCGTTTGCCGAGTTGGTGACGGAGTTGGAACAAGCGCGAAGTTTTTATCGATTTAGCCCTCACCCCCAACCCCTCTCCCACGGGAGAAGGGCTTATTTTATACAGTGAAATTGGGATGATTACTTATTACCTGGAAATGACGAACCGAGAACAACTGCAACGTTTTTATCGATTCAGCCCTCACCCCCAACCCCTCTTTCACGGGAGCTACTGCTTATACACAATTTGGAAATCCTTACCTAACGTGAGTTTGGGAT
>JAWQFT010000186.1:0-8604 GCA_035968055.1 Jaaginema sp. PMC 1080.18
ACCAACAACCAACAACCAACAACCAACAACCAACAACCAACAACCAACAACCAGTCATTGTGACGCGATCGCGAAATATTCGTACAATCAACATAGAGAACCCTAGCTTCTAGACGAATAGCGTCCCCACAAACAAACTAAATTTTGTAAACACAAATATAAAGGAAAACTAATATTATGGGATTATTTGACCGCGTGAGCCGCGTTGTCCGAGCCAACCTCAACGATTTAGTCAGCAAAGCCGAAGACCCCGAAAAAGTCCTCGAACAAGCCGTTACAGATATGCAGGACAATCTAGTGCAACTGCGTCAAGCAGTCGCTAGAACCATTGCCGAACAAAAACGTTCCGAAAAACAATATAACCAAAATCAAAGCGAAGCCAACAAATGGCAACAACGAGCGCAACTCGCTCTGCAAAAAGGCGATGAAAACCTGGCGCGCGAAGCCCTAGTACGGAAAAAAGGCGCAGCAGAAACGGCTCAAGTCTTGAAGACGCAACTCGACACCCAAACCCAACAAGTACAGACCCTCAAAAAGCAACTGGTTAACCTCGAAAGCAAAATTGCCGAGGCCAAAACCAAGAAAAATATGCTTCAAGCCAGAGCGCAAGCGGCCAAAGCCAATCAACAGCTACAAAGCACTGTTAATAATATCTCCAATAATGGGTCAATGGCAGCATTTGAGCGCATGGAAGATAAAGTTGTGTCTCTCGAAGCCCAATCCCAAGCGGCTCATGAGTTAGGAGGAGGCGGTCTTGAAGACCAATTTAAGCAACTCGAATCCGGGTCGGATGTAGACGACGAATTACTAGCTTTGAAAGCCGAAATGTCAGGAGAAGCCTTACCGGGTGCGTCTCCTACTCAACAAGCCTTACCGGAAGCTGAAAGCGAAACCCCAACTGAAGTGGACGACGAATTAGAAGCATTACGCAACCAACTCCGTAATAGTTAACATTTCTAGCTTGCTACTACCGAGAGTTAAGATTCCCTCACCCTACCAGTGCATACTTGCTGAGTATGTCAAACTAGAATTAGGTCTCACACGAGCGCGATCGCTTTTTTAAGGTACATCAAGATAAATAGGAAAACAGCGTCATGGGATTATTCGACCGTATTAGCCGAGTTTTTCGAGCCAACCTCAACGATTTAGTCAGCAAAGCCGAAGACCCTGAAAAAGTCCTCGAACAAGCCGTTATTGATATGCAGGACAATCTAGTGCAACTGCGTCAAGCGGTCGCTAGAACCATTGCCGAACAAAAACGTTCCGAAAAACAATATCTACAAAATCAAGACGAAGCTAATAAATGGCAACAACGAGCGCAACTCGCTCTGCAAAAAGGCGATGAAAACCTGGCGCGCGAAGCCCTAGTGCGGAAGAAGGGCTATACTGAAACGGCTCAAGTTTTGAAAAGCCAACTCGACAATCAAACCCAACAAGTTGAAACCCTCAAAAAGAATTTAATTGCCCTAGAAAGCAAGATTGCCGAAGCCAAAACCAAGAAAAATATGCTCAAAGCCAGAGCGCAAGCGGCCAAAGCCAATCAGCAGCTACAAGAAGCCGTGGGCAATATGTCTACAGGAAGTGCGATGGCTGCTTTTGAGCGTATGGAAGATAAAGTTGTGTCCCTCGAAGCCCAATCCCAAGCCGCTCACGAGTTAGGAGGAAGCGGCCTCGAAGACCAATTCAAACAACTGGAATCGGGGTCTGATGTGGACGACGACTTGATGGCGTTGAAAGCCGAAATGTCTGGAGGTGCGCTACCGGGTGCATCTCCCACCCAACAAGCCCTTCCCCAAAGCCAAGCCCCCCAAGAAAAAACTCAAGGCTCGGTCGTAGATGCAGAACTCGAAGAACTCCGCAATCAACTTCGCAATGGCTAGAAATGGGGTTCTAAGTTGCTGAAATTGTCCAAATTTGGCTGTAGATTGGGTTTCTTGGCAGTAAATTCCAGGAAACCTCTTTGTTGGCGAGCGAAATTGGGAATGTCAATACCCAGCTTGGAATCAATACATGATTTAATGTTATCGGTAAAGAGGTTATATAAAATTGAGTCAAGTTATCAACGTTAGCGATCCTGAAAAATTCGACTTCGACCAAGAAGTATTAGAAGCCCAAACCCCTGTATTGCTCTATTTTTGGGCAGATTGGTGCGGCCCTTGTAAGCTCGTTTCTCCGTCGATTGAATGGGCAGCTAAAAATTATGGCGATCGCCTCAAAGTCTTTAAACTAAAGGTAGATGCCCATAGTGATACGGTTAAGCACTGTAAAGTTGAAGGAGTCCCAGCACTGCGATTATATCAAGATCGCGAGATGGTCAAATCCCACGAAGGCGCAATTGGCAAGCAAACACTACAAGCTATGCTAGATAATCATTGTAGCTAGTTTTGTGGTTTGTGACTGGTTGTTGGTTATTGGTTGTGATGGGGGGTTTTGTTCCCCAGAAAGAGGTCAGAAACTTTGCCTGTTGGAGCAGACTTTTAAAATGGCTCAAAGCTAGAATCTACTGGGGTTTCAGTATTAAGTTTCTAAGAGGTGTTGGGGAAGACATCAGGTTGTGACAAATAATAAATAACCAATAACCAATATGCAATTTGCTCAACGCTTAAACCCGCTCAATCGCAACGTCTTCGCAGATATGGATTGCGCCAAAGCTCAAGCGAGAGAGTCGGGAAAAGAAATTTTGGACTTGTCTCTAGGATCGTCGGATTTACCCGTAGCCCAGCCGATTTTAGAGACTATAGAGAAAGCTTTAGGCGATCGCGCCACTTACGGTTATAACTTATTTGCGAGTACCCGTTTTTTCCGAGAGGCGATCGCCCAGTGGTACGAAAACCGCTACGGCATTCCCCTCGACCCAGAAACGGAAGTATTACCCCTCATCGGTTCTCAAGAAGGCACAGCCCACTTCCCCTTAGCGGTACTCAATCCCGGCGATATAGCCCTCCTCCTCGACCCCGGTTATCCGTCTCATTCAGGGGGAGTTCACCTAGCTGGGGGGCAAATTTATACCCTGCCTTTAACGGCTGAGAATAACTACCTACCCGTATTCCAAGATATTCCGCCCGAAGTGCGAACCCAGGCCAAAATGATGGTGTTGAGTTATCCCCACAACCCCACCACCGCCACTGCACCCTTATCCTTCTTCCAAGAAGCCGTGGCTTTTTGTCGTCAACACGACATTATTTTAGTTCACGACTTCCCGTATCACGACTTTGTGTTTGAAGGAATACCCCAACCCCCTTCTATCCTGCAAGCCGATACCCACAAAACCATTACCATTGAGTTCTTCTCCTTCTCCAAATCCTACAATATGGGTGGGTTTCGGTGTGGCTTTGCCGTGGGTAATGCCGCCATTGTTGGCGCTTTAAAGCAAGTTAAAGCTGTGGTAGACTTCAATCAATATTTGGGGATTATGCGCGGGGCTACCGTTGCGTTAAAATGCGATCGCGCCCTCGTCCAGCAAACCCTTCACCGTTTCCAAAACCGCCGCGATGCCTTAATCGCCGCCCTCCACGACATCGGCTGGTCTGTTCCCACTCCCACTGCAACCATGTACATTTGGGCGCAACTTCCCCCGGCTTGGCGAGAGCGTTCTAGGCAGTTTGCCACCGAGTTAGTTGCTGCCACTGGAGTTGCCGTTTCCCCAGGGGCAGGTTTCGGTAAATCGGGGGAGGGTTACATTCGTTTTGCCCTCGTCCACGACCCCGATATCCTCCAGTTGGCTGTACAACGGATGGCAGCGTTTTTATGACTCTCGCGCGAAACGTTAAATCCACTTTTTGATGCTGAAACCTTTATGTATTCTAGCGTTGAGCCACTTTAAAAGTCCGCCCTAAGAGCCAAAGTTTCTGATATCTTTTGGAGGGGCATTCACCCCACTCCCCCCGACTGCCCAAAACTACTGCCCACTGCCCAAAACTACTGCCCCAAATCCCCCTGCTGCGCTTTTTGTAACAACTGCGAAGCTCGATTTGCCCATTCCCAGTTACTTTCAGCTTCGTATAACTCTTGGGCAAACTGAAGGACGCGGGCGGCTTCGCGATAGCGTTGTTGTTTTAAGAAGACGATCCCCGCCCCATAGTAGGCATGAGGATAGTTGCGGTTGGCTTCGGCGGATTGACGAAAGGCGTTAAGAGAGGATTCTAAGTTGTTTTGGTGGAAGTAAAGGATACCGAGTTGATATTGAGCTTCGGGGTAGCGGGGGTTAATGCGGAGAGCTTGTTCGAGATAGCGTTGAGCTTCGCTGAGATTGTTGCGACTGAGGTGAATGAGAGCCAGGTGATAAGCCGATTCGGGGGCGTTGGGGCTGAGGCTGAGGGCTTGGCGAAAGTGAGCGATCGCGTTTTCGGAATCTCCGCTTTCAACCAGGACTAAGCCGAGGTTATAGTGAGCGATTCCTGAGTTGGGATTGAGGTGTAGGGCGTATTCGAGATGAGTCCGGGCTTCGGGGTAGGCATTGGTTTCGTACAAAGCAGCCCCTAAGTTAGCATAAGCGAGAGCAAAGTCAGGATCGGCTTGGATGGCTTTGGAGAAGGCATTTTTAGCAGGTTCGAGTTGACCTTGTTGACGCAGGGCGAGGCCGAGGTTATAGTGAGCAGCAGCGAGACTGGGGTCGGTTTGAATGGCTTGACGAAACAGAGCGATCGCGCTGTCGAGTTGACCTTGTTGAATGAAAGCTAAACCTTCATTGAGGTGAGCGATCGCGGTGGGAGTTGTGGGCGTTAAAATGGGTAGGGTTTGGGATAGGGAAGGGACGGCAGTTTCCCCTTGGGCTGTGGATTCCCAAGTCAGGAGCAAAATGGCAATGAGGGAAAGATATTTTAAGCAATTAAATTTAATTTTGCTAGAGATATTCATGCAATTTAAAATCAATCAATCTCGCTATAAAATGATTTTAGCTAATTTTTTGCAGATCGATTAATTCGCACTTGTTTTGGATCGGGATTAAATCCCTTTAAATCCTAAAGATTCATCGGCTTCTTGAGGCTGAGGTTTGGGGGCAGAAACTGTTTTATTGAGTTGTCGCACGCCGATTTGATTAAAGGCAATACCTAATAAAATTACTGCACCGCCAATGAATTGAGCAGTGGTCGGAATTTCCCTTAAAATCAAAAATGCGGCTAATACACCAACAATGGGATTAAACGCCGTAGCTAAAGAAATTTCGCTGGCATTACTGCGCTTCAAACCGCTAAACCAAAACAGTTGTCCGCCAACTACAATTACCGCACTATAGATCAACATCCATTGCCATAAAAAAGGTGAAGTTACATCCATAAAATGCTCCGGGCCGTAAAGCGTTAAAGTCACCACGAAAAAGACAATTGTACCGACGATCATCCGAAAGACACTAAAAATACCCAGAGGAATTTCCTTTAAGCTTAACTTACTGATGAGATTCGCGATCGCCTTAAATACCGCAGCGACCAAAGTCAAAAAACTACCTAAATCGATCGTCAATCCCATCGCTGTCATTTCCGGGTCGGGAGCGGGTAAAATTACAGTTAAAGCAACGCCAATAAAGGCTAAACTTGCCCCCACAATTACCCAGCGATTAATCCTTTCTCCAAGGAGTAAAACCGACAGCGCCAAAACTAGAGGAGTGTCAATTTGGCCGATGAGAATAACGTTATTTACAGAAGTAATAGCAATGGCTGTGAAGATTAAGGTCGGGACAACTGCGGCACTCAAAATAGCTACAATTGTCATATTTAACCACTGCTTACCATTAATTTGTTTTAAAACTGGAATACGCCACTGTCTATAATACAAAATCGCGAGTAAAATCAGGGCGCAAAGATTACCAATAAACAAAACATTACAAAAAGAAATAGGATTGCGACCCTCAATAAGATTCATTTCGCCGATTTCAGTAAGCTTGCGAACAACGGCACTAGCTGACCCTAAAATCGCGATCGCAATCAGCAAATAAGTCCGTCCTGAAAAGGGAGAAGCGGGCGGTTTTTCGGTAGTGGGTGCTTGCATAATTTGGCTGAACTGGGTTTTTGAGTTGACAGCTTTATCTCAGGGCCACTTTAAACCCAGAATTCCGGCAATTTGCCAGAAATTTTGAATATTTTTAGGTTTCGTCTGAGAAAACAAAAACTAGCCCTCATTGTGGATGTTGCCTCAGAATCAATCTCTACCAGAATTTTGGGGTATCACAACTGGGCAAACTTAACTTATATCTTTCTATTTTTTTTAGATTTCCTAAAGAGTTCCCAAGCGAAAAGTTATTAAAATTCAAATTCTTTAACGGATATTAACCTTCCTTAATCAAACAAAAAGATTGCCTTACAAGTGATTACGAAAATCGCAATAGTCGGAGCGATCCGAGCTAATCTCAAAAACAGAAGCACCCCATTGATTTTTAGGGATAGTCCGACGAAAAGCAGTCGCGCACCACGAATTGATGGGGCGACCTCATCGTAATTAAACTAACCAAAGTCAAATTTGGGGGTAAATGATGAATCAACAAAAAGGAAAATTGGGGACTCGCAACATTGCTCTTGTGGGCCCCTACTCTAGTGGTAAAACCAGCTTACTCGAAAGTATCTTGGCGGTAACTGGCGCGATCGCCCGTAAAGGTAGTATCAAAGAAGGCAATACCGTCGGGGATGGCGTAGCCGAAGCGCGATCGCGTAGTATGAGCGTTGAAGTCTCCGTCGCCGACACCCATTACCAAGACATCCACTTCACCTTTCTCGATTGTCCCGGCTCAATTGAATTTGCTCAAGAAACCTGCAACACCCTCGTGGGTGCAGGAGCAGCCATTGTCGTCTGCGAACCCGATATCAGCCGAGTTTTAACCCTTGCACCTCTCTTCAAATTCCTCGACGATTGGGAAATTCCCCATCTCGTTTTCATTAACAAAATGGATCGCGCCAAAGACAACTTTATGGACGTACTCCACGCCCTCAAAGCCGTCTCCAGCCGTCCCCTCGTACCGCAGCAGTACCCCATTCGCCAAAACGAGAACCTCGTCGGCTACATCGACCTGATCTCCGAACAAGCTTATCATTACCACTCCGGCAGTCCTGCTGACCCCGTACTGCTACCCGAAGCCCTCAAAGCCGAAGAAAGCGCAGCCCGCGAGGAAATGCTCGAAACCCTCTCAGAATTTGACGACCACTTACTCGAAGAACTCCTCGAAGACATCGAACCCCCCCAAGCCGAAATCCTGCAAGATATCAAACAAGATTTAAGTGCCGACTTAATTGTGCCAGTCTTCTTCGGTTTAGCCGAACAAGATTATGGCGTGCGTCCTCTACTGGATGCAGTAGTAGCCGAAACTCCGCCCCCCACAGCCACAGCAGCCCGTCGCGGCCTCAAAGTTGATAATAGCAGCGAAACCATTGCCCAAGTCCTGAAAACCTACTACACCCCCCAAGGCGGTAAACTCTCCCTGGTGCGGGTGTGGCAAGGCGAGTTAAGCGAAGGCATGACCTTAAATGACACTCGGATTGGTAGTTTGTATCGCTTGTGCGGACAACAACAACAACCCGTGCAAACCGCCAGTATTGGGGAAATCGTCGCCATTAGCCGCCTCGAAGATATCAAAACCGGAGAAATCTTGAGCAGTGGCGAGATTGAGGTCGAACTGCCTCAAGCCGAAGCCATTGTGCCAGTGTACGCCATGGCCATCGTTCCCGAACGTCGCAAAGATGAGGTAAAACTCAGCAGCGCTTTGACCAAACTGCTCGAAGAAGACCCCTCCCTGAAGTGGGAACAACATGGGGACACCCGCGAGGTGATTTTGTGGGGACAGGGAGAGATTCATTTGCAAGTAGCCCTCGATCGCCTCAACCGCAAATATAATGTCCCGATGACCACCCATTTACCCCGCGTTCCCTACAAAGAGACGATTCGCAAGGCCACGGTGTCTCACGGGCGTTACAAGCACCAAAGCGGCGGTCATGGAGCGTTTGGGGATGTCTACCTCGACATTAAACCCCACAACCGCGGCCAGGGCTTTGAGTTCCACGAGACGATTGTGGGAGGTGTTGTACCGAAGCAGTATATTCCCGGTGTAGAGATGGGAGTGCGAGAATATCTGGATCGCGGGCCTTTGGGTTTCCCGGTGGTGGATGTGGATGTAACCCTGACCAATGGCTCGTATCACTCGGTAGATAGCTCGGAACAGGCGTTTAAACAAGCGGCGCGTATTGCTATGACGGAGGGGATGCAAAACTGTCAACCGACGTTATTAGAGCCGGTTTTGTCGATTCGGGTGTCTGCACCGAATGAGTTTACCTCGAAGGTGTTGCAGTTGGTTTCGGGACGACGAGGCCAGATTTTGGGCTATGAGGCGATCGCGAATTGGCAGAATTGGGACAATACCACGGCGTATTTACCCCAAGCGGAGATGCACGATTTTATTATTGAGTTGCGATCGCTCACCCTCGGAGTCGGCTTCTTTCAGTGGCAATACGACCATCTCGCAGAAGTCCCCGATAAGCTCGCCGACCGCGTTTTAGCTCAATACAGTTAGTTATTGGTTGTTGGTTGTTGGTTGTTTGTTATTTGTTGTTTGTTGTTTGTTGTTGGTTATTTGTTGTCCGTCACAATTCCAAAATCTTCCCACTCCTCCCACTCCTCCCCCTC
>JAWQFT010000187.1:0-8597 GCA_035968055.1 Jaaginema sp. PMC 1080.18
TTACTTCTTTTGGCTGGCATTGCTAATACTTTAGCACCGCAAGCTCGGTAGAGCCAAAATTCCTTATCAAAAAGAAACTGGATTGGTTCAGAGTGAGGATATTCAAAGATTGATGGCTGAGTTTCAAATTGAAAATGCTTTACTCTTTCAACGATTTACCTGGAGTCCAGTCGAAGCCCGAGTCATACAAAAATATTTGCGGGATGCTCAAAGGGTTGCAAATCATCCCGAATTCCAAGAGGTGTTACGTCAGTAAGCTGTTAATCATTTAAATTTTTGTCTCGATTCAAGCCCACCCAAGGGTTCAGTAAGTAAAATCGGCGGTTTAAATGCAAAGCAGCTTATGTCATTTCTGGAGTAATCGATCCTACTCTATTTCAAGTTGGTTTGCCGATTTTGACACAGGTAGTTCGTAAGATTTCCCACCAAACTGATTTTTCTAGTTTATTCTCTGTTACCTTAACGATTTCTATTCATCAACTCTTTGAAAGTCTTGGAGATAAATTATATGTCTCATACGAGAATGTTGAAAATTTAAAACAACAATTTATAGAACTATCTCTTAAACTTTTACGCATAAATGAAATATTAGATTCAAATTCATATGAGCAAGTTGAAATTTTCAATGAGATTGGCAAATTTATTAAAGATTTTAAGAAATACTTCTTTGGTAATTATTTTCCTTATTTCGGTTGTGAGAAAGTTTGCTCGAACAATACCTGTATTTATCGTCATCATGTATTGCCTCTTTTTAAAGATAAGGAATTACTGAAAGATGTTGAAGCTGCGTCAAAAAAAATAAATAAGAAAGAACAGCTAGATTTATTTTTGTCCTTGTGTTATAGAGCGACTCGGCGTGTTTTGTTAACTCCTAGTATTCTCCCTTCCTCGAAAATACCAAATGTGGAGCGAAGGAAAGTGGGGTTATGCTTTGCAATCCACATGGGAGAAGTGCTGCCTGGGCTAGATATTGAGCTGAGAAATAATCTACTCAACCTTTTGTTACCATCGTATATGGCATCAGAAAATCAACGTGTATAAGTTTTTTCGCAAAATCCCTTGAGAGCTGTTTTGAGGAGTATAAAGATATGAGTGGAGTAGAGTCCAGCAGTAGCACCGGTACAGCAGAATCCAGCAACAGCTCTAGTTCTGTAGATTCTAACAATAGCTCAAGCGCAGTCGATTCAAATGGCTATTCGTCGGGAGAAACCACTTCTGCTGCCAGTGGATTGGAAAGTTCATCTACCCAGTCTTATGACACTGGACAAACTGCCTCTGCTGCACACGGTTTAGAGAGTTCTTCTGTAGAAAATAATTCAGAAAATGCTATTTGTGAAGGAACATCTACAGAAAATTCAACTGATAATACCGATCAGCCCAATACGGCTGAACAAGAAGCAACCGAGAATAACACTGCACCCGAAGAGCAAGAAAAAAGTCAATCTTTAGAAGGTTCAGAAGCTCAAACTCAAGCTCCTAGTGAAGATGCTATTTGTGAAGGAACATCTACAGAAAATTCAACTGATAATACCGATCAGCCCAATACGGCTGAACAAGAAGCAACCGAGAATAACACTGCACCCGAAGAGCAAGAAAAAAGTCAATCTTTAGAAGGTTCAGAAGCTCAAACTCAAGCTCCTGGTGAAGATGCTGTTTGTGAAGGAACAGCCACAGAAAACCCGACTGACAATATCGATGGACCGTATGCTTCTGTCGATAGGAAAAACGGTGGAGTTACTGTTAGCGTAGGAGTGATTAGTGATGAGCAAGATAATATCCAAATTGATGCAATTAATGTAACTGCATCTATTGGAAACTATGGAGAGCAAGGTGGTATCCGGAATGGGATGGCAATCGAAGCCCAACTTATCAGGATCGAAGGCACATTTCAATCAGAAACTGGCTCTTACATAAATTTGGAGGGTGGGGTTAATACTGTCAATTTTGAGAAATCATCGGGTGTAGATTACCTTGGAGGTACTCTAAGTGCAAACTTTGATGTTATCGGAGGATCTACAACTTTCGGAGTTAGTAATCCTGAAAAAGCTTGGGACGTTAGTGCTACTCTTGGCGGAGGTTTTGGAGTGGGAGGGGGGGTAGAAGGTTATTTGGGCCGAGATATAGACCTAGATAACAATCCTGAAGTCGGCTTTAACGTTGATATTTCTGCCGTATTAAAAGTGGAATTTGGTTTGAGTATAGAAATGCCTAGTTTTGATGATTAACGTCAGTTCGGAATAAGCTGAAAGCGCCGTTATCGCCCTTTAAAATCCCCCGCATCATACCCCTATGAACTCCCTCGCGCGATCGCAAAGTCATGGCTTCGTCCCCCGTACCGACCGGGATTTAGTCGCCGAATTATTAGCTAACAAGCGTTCGCCAAACACCTGTCGCGCCTACCTCAAAGACCTCAAAGACTTTTTTAGAACTATGGGAGGCGGCGAACCGACGCGAGAACTCATCACTCAATTCCTCCAGCTTGACCGCTTTAGTGCTGTTTCTATTGTCTTAGAATACAAAGCCTGTTTAATCGCACGGGGCTTATCAGAAGCCACCGTCAATCGTCGCCTTTCAGCATTACGCAGCTTAGTCAACCACGCTCGCCAAGTGGGATTGTGCCAGTGGAGTTTAGCCGATGTCAAAGGCGAACCCATTACCCTATACCGCGACACCACAGGTATCACCGTGGCGCAATTCAAACAAATCTTGCAACAATGCGATTTAACCACCCCCAGAGGCAAACGAGATCGCGCCATCCTTTGTTTGCTGTGGGATAACGCCCTGCGTCGGGGAGAACTCGTCAAAACCAATATCAAAGATTTTGATGCTCAAGTCGGTCAACTCACCATTCTCGGCAAAGGACGAGGTACGCAAACCGAAACCATCTCTTTAACACCTTCAACCGTTAAAGCCCTGCAAACCTGGTTAGCCGAACGGCAACCCGTCAACCCCCAAGACCCCTTATTTACCTCGGTCAGTCGAGCTTGCTTTGGCCACCGTTTGAATCCCTCTTCCATTGACCGTTTAGTCAGTCAATACGCCAAGGCCGCCGGGATTCAAAAGCGCATTAGCCCTCATCGCTTGCGGCATTCTTCGATTACCGCGTTTTTAGATGCGTCGGGGGGCAATGTACGCGCCGCCCAACGGTTGAGCCGTCATGCCAAGTTGGATACATTGCAGATTTACGACGATAATCGCCAAAATCTTCAAGGAGAAGCGTCTCAGTTGTTAGCATCTTTGCGGGAGTGAAAGCTAGGGCAAAAACGTTGAGCTTCTTCAGTCAAAGGATGGCAGATTGCCGGGGGCAGATTGTAGATCGATCAATCGGCAATCCACAATCTCCAATCGATAAATCTTCCATCGGCAATCTCCATTCACCAATCTTCGGTCAAGTCCCACACCTTAATCTTCAATAGGGCGTGTAGATTCATAAATTAAGGTGAGCTTTGGGGCGGTACACTTTGGACAAATCTGCGCCAACGAGCCGCTTCTTCAGGCGATCCGGTCAAACGCAATGTCGGAATGGCCATGCGATGTCTTGCCTCAAAATAGAAAATATTTGTATTTTCGTTACCGCCATTGGTAAAACTACTCATGACGCGGCGGGCTTCTTGGCAATCAATGGTGAAAATGCCCATCCACTCCTCACCATTAGCAGCTTCGTATATCCAAACAATCCCCGCTTCGCCTTGATAAGGAATCGGACTATTGCGCCAATTCCGACATTGCCAATCTGTGACTTCAAACATTTTGGCAATATGGATATCGTAACGACGTAAGCCTCCTCCCGCGTTGCGAGTTGTATCCCGGTCGGGAACGGTGAACATCGCACTCAAATAGCGATCGCCGATATCAACATAATCCCAAAACTCGATATTCGTAATCGGAACGCCCGGACGTGCCTGGGTTACTGTGCTTGTTGCCAGCACGGTTACTGCTGCGGTTAACAAGGCTTTGACTAAAAATTTCATTTAACTGGTGATTCTCCGCCACATTTCTGCTCTTTATTCCCACAATCATAAATCTTAGCCTGTCAAAACTACTAATTTTTTCAAAAATTTAATTTCTTTTTCCCAGAATTATTCAATTTAATTGAGAGGTATTTTGCTGTAGTTCAACTCAATATCCATTTTGGCAGTAACGTTATAATGAGCGTTCTAGGGATTTTAGCTGGGGACAGCATATTAACCTTAATATTCAAAGCAGTTAATCAATATGAAATCGATTAAAAAGCAAATTGTAATGGACGAATCTTCTCAACCAGTTGCCGTCATTATTAACTACCAAGACTGGCAGAAAGTCGAGGCTTTATTACAGCAATCCGAACAACTCTTACTCAAGCAATTAGAAAAAACCTCCGCCGAAGTTTGGTCACCCCAAACCGAACCCACCGCCATTCAAGCTTTATCCGATTTATTGGCAGCGAAGCGAAACGAGACTAATGCTTAACGGACAACGATTTCCCTTCAGAGAACAAACCCATAAATCGGGGGATTCTTTAGCTTTACCTTATTTACCACTAATTCTCGTTAATGGCGATCGCGCAGTAGAAGTTGTTGCTTTAGTCGATACGGGAGCGAGTGTGAGTGTTTTACCTTATGAAATCGGCTTACAGTTGGGAGCAGTTTGGGAAGAACAAACTGTAGCAGTTCCCCTCAGTGGCAATCTGCAACAATCGGAGGCGAGAGGCTTGATTTTGACGGCTTCTATTACTTCCTTTTCTCCGGTTCTCTTAGCATTTGCTTGGAGTCAAATGAATGATATTCCCGTCATTTTAGGACACATGAATTTTTTGGCAGAATTTAATGTTTGTTTTTATCGCCATGAGTTGATATTTGAAATCAGTCCTCAGATGCGGTGAGCATACTATTCCTCTTCTTTGAAAGGACTGTCACTCCTACACGGCTTTAAGGATTTCACCCTCACAGTTACCCCCTGGGACAAGTGGGACAGATCGACCGAGTTTAATTACAGTAATCCGAATCAATCTGTCCCAGCCAGAACACTATTCCTCTTTTGTCACTCTCCGAAAAGCAAACGTATTTTCTGAATCCCAGAACTTAGACACAGCAGACGATCGGGCGAAATCTGCCACTTCGCGATCGCGCCCTTTTTTTCGAGTAGTAATTCCCAAGAGAGTGACAGAAGCGGGATAACTCTTACCCAGCTTTAAAGATTTCGACCCCGTAGTTGCCTTCTGGGACAAGTGGGACAGATCGATCGGGTTTAATTACAGTAATCCGAATTGATCTGTCCCAGTAAAGAAAAACCGCGATCGCCGCCAAGTGCTGATGCCCTTCACGGGATGACATCAGATCCTATAAAATCACCAAAAAAGTTCCTGTCTGGTAGCCGTAGCCTCAAGCGAACGAGTTATAAGCACTCGCGCAAAAATATTTACCTGTTTGCTTTCGCCGTATTTCCTACTATGAAAGGGTTTCGAGATTTGACGATAGGTAAAGTATTCTAGATAGGTGCTTACAAATCCGGCGCGGGATATACCCTCTATCCCGCAAAAGAAGCCCACGGATTAAAATCCACAGGCTTTCGTGGCGAAGTCTGTTCTCGCAGACTAAAAAATAGGTGGAATTTGGGATTACGCGAGCAACTTGGCCGAAGTTTGAGAGTGTAAATCGCTCTTGGAGTCCTTCACAACCCCCCAACGAGAGTAATTACGTTCATCAAACCCAAGCCAACGGGCTACAACTCACCAAGGACATATAGCCACAAATCATCAAGATTGACCCATTGCTTGACTCCCCGGACATTAGCCCAAACGCGATCGCCCGTTCTCTCCAAAATCTGCGCCCAAACCGTCTGACCCACAGCATCCCTAAACCAATACACCGCTCGCTTGAACCAACGTCGCGGTTTGAGCCAAAAACTACCATCCTCATTCCAATGAACATCCGATACATTACCCGACACATCTAGAGCTTGCAAAGCCATTACTTCGGCTTGTTGTTGAATCGGAGGATGTTCTGGCGGTACAGGTTCGGCAATATCTTCAAACTCGCCCTCAATTTGTGCTTGATTCTGAGCCTCTTCCCAAGCCCGGTCTAAAGCTGCAAGTACCCGATGACGGTCTGGGTCATCAAGCAAGCCACGGTCAAGGCGATAAAGCCGCAAACGACCCGATCGAGTGCGTACCTTGCGCTCTTGTTTGAGTTTCAACCCCAACTTCGCCAGCAAGCGATTAATCAGCTTAATCGGTCGAGTATCTTCGTCAATCGTAATATTGAAATGAATCTTAAACTGCTGTCGATGTTCAAAACACCAACGCACAAACTGTTGAACCTCCGGTGACTCCCTCGAATATTCCTTATCGAGATTATCCAAATCAATCAAACTCAGTAAATCGCTGGCCACAATCAACTCCAACTGTTTCGACCAACAGCGAAGATCGGGCAAATAAGCAACACCTCCAGCGAGTAAATTCTTTAGATGAGCTTGCCATCGTTTAATATCTTTCTGTTGCTGCTTCTCCCGATTCTGTAACGCCCACCAGAACTTAACAGCATTCAGCCAACCCCGACGATCTTGGGTTACAGCCTTATAAACAAACTCCGGTGTCAATTCTAGTTCGGGTAACTCGTTTTTCAAGAAAGCCTTAGCCACCTCCGCTTGTCCTTTCGGCGTAAGATTTTGGTTGCGGCTTAATTGTTCTGCTGTTTCCAGGGGAATATCCTCAGCTTGAGCAATGGCCAACGCCTCGTCTCGTTTGAGTTCGTCTTTAATTTCCGTAATGGCTTCTTTATACGCCTTATCGTCGGCATCATCATCAAAATAAACGACCTGATGCCCTGAGTCTTCTAGTTCCTCAATTAATCTATCTCTAAGTCGAGATTTATGATAATTACTACGAGCTTGAAACTGAGCAAACGCCTGAATATGAGCATTGTTCCACAGTCCCCCCTCCTCCATCATGGCTTGTAAAGCCTCGATCATCTGGGGGGCAAGATCGGCATCATTTGAGTATTCAGTTGTCTTTTGGCGTGCTTCTGTCATGAGTGTCTCGAAGACAAAATCGCGATGATGCTCGAACATCTGCGATTGCATAACCCGCCAATCAAAGGCGCGACAACCGGGGTTCTGAGCATAACTGCTACACCAGATAATGCGGTCTTGATTCTGACGAACTCTGGCCAGCATTTGACGCGCATCGCTGGGGTTAATTGAGCCGTAGAAGATACCAAAGACTAAATCAAAATACTCGGTATCGATACTCACTCCCGTTCCCAGAGAAGGGCTATAGAGTAGCACCTGGGGCTGGGTTGAATTGATATGTTGGTTGAGGTGTCGGATGGCGAACTTGCCGTCATCGAGGGCGGTGGTTTTGGAGTCGATGCGGTCGATTTTTAAGTCAGGGAAAACTTTGAGTAACTTTCTTTCGAGGGATTCGCATTCTCTTTGGGAGTCGGAGGCGATCGCAATTTTTTGACCCGACGCGATCGCTCTAAAAATTTGCTCATAGACCAACTGACAATCTCGATAAACCTGGCAATTCCACTCACTTCCTGGGTGAGAATTAACCACCACAAAGATATCCCCATCGGGCTTGAGGGCTTTGAGATAATCTACACTGACATCGGTTGCATCCGCATCCAAACCGATAATCAACTGTGAATCTTTCACAATCTTCTCAAAGGTCGCGAGGATTTGCTGACGACGATCCTTACAAGTCGAGGAAGCCAGCAAATGATTTAACCCCTGTTCGCATTCATCAAGAATCAGTACAGTTTTACTAAAGTCCCGGTCGGCTAACTTCAGTAAAGAATCCCAACAAAGATTAATCTTGTCAGTTTCAGGGGCTTCCTCCCAAGTTTGGCAATCGAGATATTTTTGATGGCGTTGCCAAATTTCCTGTCTTCTCCACGCCGGAACATCTCGAAACTCAATATCAATGGCGTGTCCTTCATCATTAAGAATCTTAATACGAACGGACTCATTGATAAACTGTAAATCCCACCGTTGCGCTTGTTCGCGCCCTAAGTTGATACGCGGCACAATGGAAACGATGCTGTAGCTTTGTTGGGAAACCCGTTGAATGAGTTGTTGAGTAAATACCGACTTTCCGGTATTTTTGGGGGATTTAACAATAACTATCCCCGATTGAGGGATAAGGTCGGTAATATCCCCTAAATAGCGCTGATTGAGGGCTAAATTAACCGGATAAGTCAGAGATTGAGTCTTATCAATTTCTTGTTGGCTTTCGTATTGCCAGCGTAACTTGCTGGCATCTTTGAGCCAATCATCGGCAGAAAGATAACGGATTGTCTGATGAGTAATTTCATCGCAATCGAGGCTATCTTTAGCAACCTGACCCCACCAAGCAATATTGACTTTAACGCCCCAAGATTGGAGCATCTTAATAACTGCCGACCAACGGCGCATGACTTGACGATTAAGCAAATCTCCCGCATCGGGGTAGATGTCGCACTCGGTCGCATTTCCTAAGTATTGCTTTAATTGTTGAGGACTAGAAGTAAAGAGTCCTCCTGCTGCCCCGATCGTCGTCTGTCCTAGCTTATAAGCCGCAATCCGACTCTTGAGGGGACTTTCACAGAGTCCTGGCACATCACGCTTGATTTCTTCTG
>JAWQFT010000188.1:0-8319 GCA_035968055.1 Jaaginema sp. PMC 1080.18
ATTCGGGGGGTTTGGGTGCGGCATTCCGCCCCCAAACCCCCCGAATATAAGGGCGAAGCGCAGGTTATTTAATTTGCTGGTGAGGGCATCTTTTACGCAGATTATCTCGTTGGTTGCCGCTTTTGTTAGCAATACTTTTCAAACAGTTAGCTTTGTTTTTCAGGAGAGGGATATTATGCTTATCTCAAACTGGCGTTAGTTTACCAATTTTGCCCAACCCTCCGATACAGAAATGCTGACATCAGGTTAAATTCAGTCCCCCGTCAGCCAGAATAATCTCCCCAGTCAGATAAGGACTGGCAATCAGCAAATAGGCGATTTGGGCAATTTCTTCAGGCCGTCCGTGATACTCTAAAACTGCTGGAACTAAAGCCCGGACTTGAGTTGAGTCGCGAAAATCCGCTTGAGTATAAGACGCATCCTCGTAAGACTGGGCTAATTGTTGACCTTCTGTCACCGAACGACAGGAATGGAAAGCCACACTATACCCATTGTGCGCTAAATGGTGCGCGATCGCCCTGCCAATCCCCGAAGTTGAACCTGTTACTAAGGCAACCCGCTTATTTGTCAAGGTTTGAAGATTCATCGCTGCGGTAGATTCGCACTAACTCTCCCAATCCTGGCGCTCCGTTAGGAAAATGTCACGTTAAGATTAGTAAAGCTAAACCCGCAAGCGTCAGCATAAGAGGATTTTTCAATGATGGATGCCACCGTAATTCGCACCAAAGTCTTAGAACTCGAAGAACAACGAGCTTACTTACTCACTTTACTCGAACGCATGGATATCGGTACATTGCGCCTCGATGTCAACCAAGCTTTAGAGGAATTAGACGAGCTACTCGAAGAATACAATCAAACCTTCCCCGCTTCACCGATTGGTGAAACGTTTTAGTTGTTGGTTGTTGGTTGTTGGTTGTTGGTTGTTGGTTGTTGGTTGTTGGTTGTTGGTTATTGGTTTCCAAAATCCCTTAATTGGTAATTGGTAATTGGTCATTGGTAATTGGCAAGATGCTGTAAAATAAGACGGTTATATTCGGCTACCCTTGTCATGATCGAACGCTATACTCTGCCCGAAATGGGTCAACTGTGGACGGATGAATTTAAATTGCAAACTTGGCTTAAAGTCGAAATTGCGGTTTGTGAAGCCCAAGCAGAGTTAGGCTACATTCCCTCTGAAGCGGTAGAGGAAATCAAAGCCAAAGCGAATTTTGATGTAGACAGGGTGTTAGAAATTGAAGCGGAAGTGCGTCACGATGTCATCGCTTTTCTCACCAACGTCAACGAATATGTTGGGGATGCCGGACGTTACATTCACCTAGGCTTAACCAGTTCCGACGTTCTCGACACCGGACTGGCTTTGCAAATGCTGTCCAGTCTCAACTTAATTTTAGAGAAAGTCGAAGAACTCGCCCAAGCCATTCGCTACCAAGCCCAACAACACCGTTATACCGTAATGGTCGGGCGATCGCACGGAATCCATGCCGAACCCATTACCTTTGGCTTCAAACTCGCCGGCTGGTTAGCCGAAGTATTACGCAATCGCGATCGCCTTGTCAACCTCCAGTCCGAAATCGCCGTGGGCAAAATTTCCGGGGCAGTAGGAACTTATGCTAATGTCGATCCTAGAATTGAAGCGATCGCCTGTCAAAAACTCGGCCTCGAACCCGACACCGCCTCCACTCAAGTTATATCACGCGATCGCCACGCCCAGTTTATCCAACAACTCGCCCTTTTAGCCGCCTCCATCGAACGCTTTGCCGTCGAAATCCGCAACCTACAACGCACCGATGTCCTCGAAGTCGAAGAATTTTTCGCCAAAGGGCAAAAAGGCTCATCCGCTATGCCTCACAAGCGCAACCCCATCCGTTCGGAGCGTCTTACCGGGATGGCACGTTTAGTACGCGGAAACGCCGTCGCAGCCCTGGAAAACGTCGCTTTGTGGCACGAACGAGACATTTCCCACAGTTCCGTCGAGCGCGTGATTATGCCCGATAGTTGCATTATTACCCACTTTATGCTGCGGGACATCACCGGGCTAGTGAAAAAACTGCTGGTGTACCCCGAAAACATGAAACGCAACATGAACGTCTACGGCGGCGTAATTTTCAGCCAACGGGTACTCCTCACCCTCGTGGAAAAAGGCATGAATCGCGAAGACGCTTACGCCACCGTCCAGAAATGCGCCCACACCGCTTGGAACACCCCCGACGGCGATTTTCAGCAACTCATCGAAAACGATGCCACGGTGAACCAATATCTGGCGGCTGAGGACATTGCAAACTGTTTCGACCCACAGCATCACCTCAAGAACTTAGATGAAGTGTACCAGCGTTTGGGGATTTAGGCGATCGCGTTTTCAGCAATTCAACGATTCCCGACTGCAAACAACCTACAACTAATTTTACAACTCACAGAAACGACGAGCGCGATCGGATTGGGGTTCTTGCCAAGAATAAGCAAAATGGCTCACAGCTTTAATTTGCGGTACAGCTTGACGAATAGCTTGCATTTGGGACTCCAAAGAAGGACGATTGTCATCGCGTCGTCCCCAATATCCCGCTAAAGCTGGCATGACTTTAGTTTGAGGCGAGGCCAAATTGACAACGCGGCGGACTTCATCCACAATACAATTAGGGCTACCGCAAACCGCATAAGCCATAGGATGCCATTCCAAAGTCGGAGAGAAGCGATCCCACGGTTGCAGGCGAGAATCGTAGCCTTGTTGGCCAACTCCGATATTGGCGGTGGGGAAGAAAACTGCTCCCGCAGGAATGCCATTACTCTGAACCGGACGAGCCGCAAGATTCAGAAAATCGATGACTCCTTGAGCCGCGTGAGCGACACTGAGAGTCCAGAGTTGACTGCGTAGAGCTTCCACGCTACTGGCTGAGGTGTTGCGGCCTTGCCAATTGGGGGTAGATTCGTTGGGATAGCGATCGCGCACTGCTGCCACATCCTCAGCCGTAATTGTACCCCGTTGCAAATAAATCTGAATCAGCTCGCTGCCTTGACGATTCAAGCCGCGTTGAATCAAACTTTGTTGAGCCGCCGAGCCATAAATCCACAAATCCTTGACATTCGCTGCCACAGAAGCCGCCCCAGAGCCACGAGGATAGCGAATGTAATCAAATAATACCCCATCGGGACGACGACGGGCGATCGCGTTAGTAAGTTGATTGAAATCTCTTTGGGCTTGGGGATGATAGGGGTCAATAAATAACTGTGCGCCATCTGACACATAATCTAAACTATTTTGCCCTTTACCATTGCGGGCGATCGCGCTTTGACGATCGGGAAGCAAGCCGTAATTATAGCCAAAGTTCATCGTAAACGCCCAAGCGTACACCTTCAAACCTCTTTCATGGCCTTTCGCGATCGCCTGGGCAAGCAAATCCACATTCTCCGCTCCTTGAGAGCGTACCACAGATGACCAAGGTGTAGGATTATCATTTTCTGGCAGTAAAACCTGAGAATTAAAAAACACCTCAACGTGAATTTGGTTATACCCCTTATTCACCACATGGTCGAGTACCGACTCCAATACCCCCGATTTCGTATCACAAGGATACAACCGCAACCAAATGGCTTGAGTTTGCGGCCAAGTGCGCGAACGACATTGTTGCAGAATTTGAGCGTGTTGTCGCACTAATTCTTGATAGCGTGTCTTAGACCCTTCATTTCCCCCAAAAGCAGCCCGTCGGAGGGTTTCTTTCTCTGAAATGGCGGCTGAAGTTAAACGACAGTAGGAGTCAGTTTGCGCGATTCCCGGTAGCGTCCAACCGCTTTGTAGTACCAAGCTGGTTCCGACTAAAACACTCGAAATCAAGCGACTCATCCCATAGGGTTTTGAAGCGATTTTAGGCACAATCTTGAAAAGCTTTTTCATGAAACTTACAGTCTTGCGAGGTCAGGAAGGATAGCCAAGGGCTGGAAAATAAAATGGGGAGATATTTCGTAAAAATTGAGGAAAACCCTCAAATCCCAGCGATAAACCCCTATTTTGGGGCTAAAGATCGGGGGAGTCATCTTTTAAAAAGACAGACGTTTCCCTATTCAAGCCTGAGCTTGTCGATCCGGTATCTCTCCGGCTAGAAGCATAACAAAAGGATTGGGTTAGAAGCCCAATCCTTCACGACGATTTCAGAAATTATTTTGTGCCAGAAAAAGCAAAAAGAGCAGTTAAGCCCCGCGTTTCAAAGCGATTTCTACCCGGCGAAATTCTTGCTGGAGGCGCTTTTTGAGCTTTTCGGGGAGGGGACGACTACCGTAGGAACTGTAGTACCCTGCTAGGCTATTGACTGCCGTTTGCATGGTGGTAAAGGAACTCAAACCCGCGTAGTTGCTATCGCGACGATAACGAGCAGCATACTCGTTCATGCGATCGCGAGCAACATCAATAACAGCACTTTTATTGGGCGCATCTTGGGGTAATTCGATAGCTTCGGTTAAATTTTGCAATACCATAAGGGTATCGTCGCGATAATTGCCTGTTAGACCAGTTGCGCTGGAATTACAGCCAGTCAAACCAATGGCCAGCACGAGAATTAAAGCCAGACAACGCGATAAAACTGATTTTATTGACATGGTTTACATTAATTTACTTTTACAGGATTATTGAGATCATCCTACCGTGGATTGGATTGTTATAAAACTACCAATAGAGCGAAGTAAATTCAGCAATTTAGCAAATAAGAGCTTCTCAAGCCTTTGTCGCGATCGCCACCTCCGCTACTCTAGAACATAGATATCGCTCAACGTGCCAAGGGTCAAGATGAACCAACAGGACTACCGCTATCCCCTCCTCGATCGCGTGGAGTCTTTTTTGCAAACGGAAGTTGCACCCCAAGCTCATGCTATTGACCAAAATTTTCAGGACTTAAAACAAGCTTGGCAAGGCTTAGGAGAGCTAAAAGCCTTAACACTGCGCGTTCCGGTTGATTTTCAAGGAGCGGGTTTAAATCCTCTGCAATTTGCTTCATTTCAAATCGCGATCGCTCGCTATTCCGGAGCATTAGCTTTTTTGCAAACCCAACATCAAAGTGCGGGATCGATGTTGGCAAACAGTGAAAATACCCTCTTGCAACAGGAATTCTTACCCCTAATGGCTAAAGGTAAAATCGGTATGGGAGTAGGGTTTTCGCAGTTACGTCGGCTGGGTGCGCCCCTCATGAAAGCTCAAGTCACCGCAACCGGGTATATTCTGGATGGGACAGTACCGTGGATTACCGGATACGGCTTTTTTGAATATTTTACAGTTGGGGCATTACTCCCCACAGGTGAAGCCGTTTACGGGGTTGTCCCCTTTAGGGATAGTGGGACAGAAAACGGCGAAATTAGCTTTTCTCAACCCCTAGAATTATTGGCAATGAACTCAACGCAAACCGTGACAGCCCAAGTCAAACAATGGCATCTCAGGGGCGATCGCGTTGTCATGGTAACGCCTCCCGACGCAATTCATCAACGCGATCGCGCCAATGTCCTCAAACATAGCTTTTTTCCCCTCGGCTGCGCCAGAGCAGGCTTAGATTTACTCAAAGCGCAATATGCTCGTAAAGCCCTGAGTAGTATCCAAAAAGCCTGTCAAAGTTTGCAGCGAGAACTCAACGACTGTCAAGAAGCCATCTTTCAAGCCTTGCAGCAAACTCCTAATTCCCGTTTCTTTGAACATCACCTCCAACTGCGGGCTTGGGCAATTAATCTAGCACAACGTTGCGCTCAAGGAGCAGCGATCGCCGCGAGTGGTAAAGCCAATCTCAAAAGTAATCCCCAAGAACGGATTTATCGGGAAGCCTTAATGTTTTCAGTTTTCGGGCAAACTGAAGCCGTATTAGAAGCGAGTTTGGCTCAATTATTAAGGCTGTAATCCCCTCCTCACGGGCAATAGACGCGATCGCCACTCCCCACTTTTAGAGAACTAAGTCCATGCACTTTTTCGGCAAACTCTAACAATCTTCTCAAAATCTTAAGCTTTCATGCTTATAATCAGTACAGGAAACTTGATGTTTTCCTTACGGTTCTTTGAGAACTGTTACAAAATATGTAGTCATAGCGCTCTTGTAATGCCTCGAATTTTGGTCATTGATGACGATCCTGCTATTTCAGAATTAGTTGCCGTCAATTTAGAGATGGCAGGCTATGATGTGAGTCAAGCAAAAGATGGTATAAAAGGTCAGGCTCTAGCCGTACAGTTACAGCCAGACTTGGTATTACTGGATTTAATGCTGCCGAAAGTCGATGGCTTTACGGTTTGCCAGCGCCTCCGTCGCGACGAACGCACGGCTGACATCCCTATCCTGATGCTAACTGCCCTCGACCAAACTCAAGATAAGGTCGGTGGTTTCAACGCCGGGGCTGACGATTATATGACGAAGCCCTTTGAACTCGAAGAAATGTTAGCGCGCGTGCGGGCATTATTGCGCCGGGCCGATCGCATTCCCCAAGCCGCCAAACACGCAGAAATCCTCAATTACGGCCCCTTGACCCTCATTCCCGAACGATTTGAGGCGATTTGGTTTGATAAAACGGTCAAACTGACGCATCTAGAGTTTGAACTGTTACACTGCTTGCTACAACGGCACGGTCAAACGGTTTCTCCTAGCGATATTCTCAAAGAAGTCTGGGGTTACGATCCCGACGACGATATTGAGACGATTCGCGTCCATATCCGCCATTTACGCACCAAACTCGAACCCGATCCCCGCCATCCTAAATATATTAAAACGGTTTACGGGGCAGGGTATTGTTTAGAGTTACCCGGTAGCAATCAAGTACCTGTCAAACCTGATTCGGCTACTGCGTGAGTCAGCAACCAGTTTTTTGGGAGTAGGTCTTGGGCAGTGGGCAATCGGCAATCGGGGGATTTTCAGTTACCAGCCTCTAAGAAGCAGTAGGTCTTAGGCAGTGGGGAGTGGTTTTTGGGCAATCGGCAATCGGGGGGGAGTGGGAAGAAATTGGAATTGTGGCGAATAACCAACAACCAAAACCAGTAAACTATCGGGCAAACGTTCCCCTCAAGTGCTGATGAATCCCGCCAATGCTTACCTATTTTTTGTGCGCGATCGCTTACCTCAACCCGGCGCTCATCTCGTCCAGATCGTCCATTTAGCCAACGCTGCGGCCAATTTGGGCTATCCGGCAATCTTAACCGATATCGAAACGAGTCAAGCCGCCCTCAATCCCCTACATTGGCTTGTTCCCTTTCGACCTCATTCTCCTTCAGAAAAGCTGAAAAAATACTATAACCTGCAAGATCGGTTGCAAGTTACCTCTTTGCCGATGCCCTACCCCGTCGATCGCATCCGCAGCAAGTGGACAAACTCCAGTACCCTCGCGTGCAAATATTATCTCCCCGTCCATCTGCGCCCCCGTACCCGCTTAGTACACAGTCGCGACTGGAATTTTGTCAAAGCGGCAGTTAAACAAGGCATCGCGGCGATTTACGAGCGAGATCACTACGAAAACAAGCGCTACGAACCCGAAATTGTTAATAATCCCTTATTTCAAGTTACCGTTACCGTTGCCGATACGGTGCGAGAGGACTTGATTCACAATGGGATGCCCCCCGAAAAAGTCATTAAACTGCACAACGGCTTCAACCAACTGTTTTACACTCGTCAACCCGAAGCCGCCCAGGAATGGCGATCGCGTCTCCTCAAAAAAGAGGGCGATCGCCTTGTGGTGTATGCTGGAGAACTAATCCACTTCAAAGGCATCGACTTACTCCTCGATATTGCCCCCAACTTACCCCAAGTTCAATTTGCCCTAGCGGGCGGTACACCCCAACAAATCCAACATTATCAACAACAAATACGCGATCGCCATCTCTCCAACGTCACCCTCCTAGGCTACCTGCAACACCATCGCCTTGCCAGCCTACTCCAAGCCGCAGACGCATTACTTTATCCCCACCTATCAGGAGAAGCTGCCAGTTTCACCTCACCCATGAAACTCTTTGACTACATCGCTGCTGGCTGCCCCATTGTCGCCACCCAGATCGCCCCTTTACAAGAATTTGCCGATTCTCCCCTCGTCGCCGCTTGGTGTCCTCCCGACGATCCTAGGGCGTTTGAGCAAGCCCTCCAGCAAGTATTACAAAACTATCCCACTTGGACTGCCGACTCCGTGAGCGATCGCGATTTGGTGCAACAATATTCCTGGGAACACCGCATTCAACAAACCCTCAACTATGTCGCAGAACAATATCGTCCCGTTTAGTTGTTGGTTGTTGGTTGTTGGTTGTTGGTTGTCGGTTGTTGGTTGTTGGTTGTCGGTTGTTGGTTGTTCATCACAATCTCAATTTCCTCCCCCTCTCCCCACTCT
>JAWQFT010000189.1:0-8200 GCA_035968055.1 Jaaginema sp. PMC 1080.18
GCCCAGAAATTCCCCTTACCCCTCCTCCAGACTTCACAACCCCTCCCGCCAGTACCTCCCTCGATAGCGTATATTTACTTGGTGGCGGCGATCGCCTTTCTGTCGATATCTTTGAAGTTCCTCAATACAGTGGCGAATACCAAGTCCCCGTCGATGGTGTCATCTACTTCCCCCTTATTGGCGCAGTACGCATCGGCGGCCTCACCATCCAACAAGCCTCCGAAGCCATTTCTCAACAATACAGCCAGTATCTCAAACGCCCCATAGTCACCATTCGTCTGCTCAACACGCGACCCCTCAACATTTTCGTGTCTGGCGAAGTCGCTAATGCTGGTACTTTCACCATCGACCTCATTGGAGGGGCAGGAGATAACCCAGGAGTCCAATTTCCCACCTTGGGCCAAGCCCTCAAAGCTGCTGGTGGCGTGACCTTAGCCGCCGATTTACAAAATATTCAAGTGACCCGCCGTTTATCCGGAGGCGATACCACCCTCTACAGAATCAACCTCGAACAACTTTTACAAAGCGGCGTACAAGGTCAAGACCTTGCCGTGCGCGATGGCGACTCCATTTACGTTCCCGCCGCCACAGAAATCGATTTGCGGCGTTTGCGTCAACTCGCTACCCTGGACTTTGCCGCCAACACCAGCAAAGGTCGTACCGTTTCGGTGGTAGGAGAAGTCGAACGTCCCGGTTCTTACTACCTCCAAATTGCTTCCCCTGGCGTAGAAGGAACTTTGCCCACCGTTACCCGCGCCTTACAAGAAGCTGGCGGCATCACGCCCTTAGCCGATGTCCGCAACGTCCAAATTCGCCGCCTCACCAAAGCCGGAACCGAGCAACTTATTGCTATCAACTTGTGGGAATTGCTGCAAATTGGCGATACAACTCAAGATACCGTTCTACAAGACGGCGATACCATTATTATCCCCGAAGCCAACGACCTTTCGGCCGCCGAAGCGACGGAACTCGCAACCGCTCGTTTTTCCCCCGATACCATTCAAGTCAGTGTGATTGGGGAAGTAGACGACCCCGGTATAGTGAACTTACCGCCCAATACCCCCATGAACCAAGCCTTAATGACGGCGGGAGGCTTCGACCGGGCAAGGGCTGATAACGATGTGGTGCGCTTGATTCGCTTAAATCCCGATGGGTCAGTCGTTAGTCGAGAAGTACCGATAGACATTACTCAGGGCATCAGCGAGCAAAGTAATCCGTTACTGCGAAATAACGACATTATTGTCGTAAGTCGCAACCGAGGAACTGCCTTTAGCGATACCGTCAATAATCTTTTATCTACTGGTTCAAATGTATTGGCTTGGCTTTCCGTTCCCAGTCGTATCTTTAGCATACTAGATGTATTGGGTATTATCGACTTGGATGGTAATAGTAATTGATTAGCCACCAAGTCCCAACACCACTTCCCTTGTAACTCACGAGACTCCAACAAAAGGCATGGATACAGAACGCAATTACCCAACTTACACTCCCAAGCAACCGATCAAGTACGCCCAGGACGATCTCGCGCCCCCAATGCAAAGCACGAACCTCCCCGTCGCCAATGACGGGCAGACCCTTGACTTAGCGTGGTTGGTGGCCGTTATTCGTCGTCGCCTAGGAGTCATGGTTTTGGCCACCATTATTTTGAGTGGTGCGATTGGGAGTTTGATCGTTTGGAAAAGTAAGGATGCCAATGTTTTCTATGATGGCTCGTTTCAAGTGTTGGTCGAACCCGTGACGGCAGAAGGACGCTTGGCCAAACTGTCTTTATTGGCTCAAAGTGGCACGAACATCGGGCCTACCGAACTCACAAAAGTCGGGGTTGACCAAGCGGATTTAGTAGACTATGAAACCCAAATTCGCGTATTAACCAGTCCTAAAATCCTCAATCCGGTTCTTAAGGAACTGCAAGCTAAATATCCCGATATTAGTTACACCAATTTAGTTGGTAGTTTACAACTCAATCGTATTAACTATGTCAAAGATGGCAAGGAAGTGGGGACAAAAATCTTACAAGTTCAGTATCGCAGCGACGATCCCGAACAAGTCCAGTTTGTGTTAGATACCCTGGCTAAAGCGTATTTACAATACTCTCTGCAAGAACGTTTAACCAGTTTGCGGCAAGGGATTCAGTTTATCGACGAACAACTGCCCGAATTGCAACAGCGCGTGGATAGTATTCAAGGTCAATTACAAAATTTGCGGGAACGGTACAATATGAATTTCCCGGAACTCACTGCCGAAAACTTAGCCGGGCAATACGACTACATTAAACGCCAGCGTATTGATGTTCAAGCCCAATTGACCGAAGCCCAAGCTAACTATGAAAATCTTAGCGAGGCGATCGCGTCGGGGAATACCGTTGCTATCCTTTCTAGAGACCCTAACAATATTTACAACGGTATTATTAATCAGCTATTCAACGTTCAAGCGCAGATCGCCAGTCAAACTAGCCAATTTCGCGAAGATAGCCCACCGATTCAGGTTTTGCGCGACAAAGAGGCCAACCTAGAGCAAGTTTTACAACAAGAAGCCCTCAAAGCCAAAGAAACCTTAGCAATTCAGATTCGCGACCTCCAAGCTCGCGAAAACTATCTCGCTCGTCAAGAAAACGAATTTGGCGATCGCCTAGAGGAGTTTCCTGGGGTACTGCGCCGCTATTCTGACCTCGAACGGAATGTAACCGTGGCGACAGATAGTTTAAAGGCTTTCCTTGAAAAGCGCGAAGCCCTCAAACTCGACGCATCTCAGCGCGAAATTCCCTGGGAACTGATTTCACCGCCAGATTTATGGCGCAATCCTTTGGGCGTACCGATGCAATCGTCTGAAATCAATTTAAAACGACAATTGGCGATCGCGATTATCCTGAGCTTCCTGATCGGCGTGGGAATTGGCTTTGTTACCGAGATCATCCATACGGTATATCATACTCCCGACGAACTCAAAAACGGCACGAAACTGCCCTTACTCGGTGCGATTCCTTTCTCGAAAGCTTTACGCAAACACGAAAAACAAATTCGCAAGTTGGCTTCGCAACAATACACGGGGGAAAATCCCTTTTTGGCTTTACCGCAACCCGAACAAACTGCCAGTTTTCGCGAAGCTTTCCGCTCGCTCTATACCAACATTAGTTTACTTGGCTCAAAACAACGTCCCGTGCGATCGCTCGTCGTCGGTTCTGCCACCCCCGATGATGGTAAGTCTACCATTGCCCTCGAACTCGCTAAAACCGCCGCCAGTATCGGTCAGCGCGTCCTCCTCGTCGATGCGGATTTACGTCGTCCGCAAATGCACCTGCGTCTGGGTTTATCCAACGAACGGGGTTTGAGCGATGCGATCCAAAGCGACTTGAGTCTCAATGATGTGATTCAACAAGCCCCTACCCAAAGTAACTTGTTTGTACTCAGTGGCGGTCAAGTGTCGAGCGATCCGATTAAGTTACTCTCCTCCCAAAAAATTGCCCATCTTATGGAGCAGTTTCAAGGTTTCTTTGACTTGGTGATTTACAATACACCGCCTTTAATTGGGTTATCTGATGCTAACTTACTAGCCGCTAACTCCGACGGCATTATCTTGGTGGTTCGTCTCGAAAAAACCGATCGCAATCTGGCGACTAAGGCTTTAGAAAGTTTAACTATTTCTGGGGCTTCGATTTTGGGGGTTGTGGCCAATGGGGCTAAGGGCAATACTGCCAACAATGACGCAATTTATCAGCAACATTATTATCCGCCCCAACTCCCACAAGAAGAACCGCTCAACAGCATCTAAGGGGCAGTAGTTTTGGGCAATCGGCAGTCGGGGGGAAGTCTAGCACCTTGAAAGGGCTGACGGTGTATAGCACACCAGATTTGGTATTTGGTAAGGATTTCCAAGTTGTGTATAAGCAGTAGCTCTTAGGGAGAGGTGTTTAAAGATTCGATAATGCGCCGATCGAGAGTTGTGGCTAAATCGACTAAGGAGGGACGAGTTTCCGATGGACGAGACAAAAGGGCGGTAAAAACTCCCAGGCGATCGCGCCGAAAACTAATCAAATCGACTTGAAAGGCAACGCCCTGAATTGTCAAATCTAACGTAAAGCCTGTTGCCGTATCGCCAAAACCGTTGAGGTTGTCGAGGAGGGCGTAATCTTGAACCTCAACATCGCCGATGGCTTGGAGGCGAGTTTGCAGCTTTTGGAGGACTTGGGCTTGGGTTTCTGGGTCTTGGAGTTGTACGAGTTGGCGATCGAAGTGGGCTTGGTCGGCTTCTGTGGGAAACTCCCCTGTAAAGCCGCCAATGGCTTGTAATGCTCCTGGATGAAAAAAGGCAAATACCTCTTGAACGGGTAGGTCTTCCTGACCGAATTCTTGGCGTAAGACGGCAAATTGGGCGATGATTTGCTCGCTAATACTGGGAGGAATTTCGGTGAAACCCGATGGCAAGTCAGCTAGGGTAAGGGCGATCGCCTTTTCGTTCAGTGGGTCGGGAGTTGCTGCTAGAGTAGCAGGGGGCGCGAGGCGGACTGGAGTGGGCGCGAGTACGGAGTAGGGCGCGAAACTAGCCACCAGACTCCAGAGCATCGCCCCTGGATAAACCCAAAAAGAATATTTCATCAAAAAACTCCTTTGATACCCCCACCTCGCGCAACAGGTAGGGGAGGGATAGGAGTGTTAGCGGGCAAGGTTCGATGCCCCACCCACTAACAATCTCTCCGGGCAAGAAACCAGAATGCCCGTGCGCTTTCTTAGAAGTTGAACTTTAGAAGCGGTGAACTGGCCAATTCGCTTCCAATTAAAATCAGACACCGATATTTTTTTGGCAGTATCGCCACTAACATAACCCACTGAATGGCCTATTCGCAGCTATAACCGGGTTATCTCTGGTCACTCCCCCACATAGGAACAGGTGGGGGTCATTGAAGCGATCGCCTCCCTGTCGATTACACTTAGAATCTGGGAGAAGCAAACGCGATAACGCCCATTTTCGGATTCATATTTTGAGCGCTAATGAAAATTTTAGTATTGACTTGGGAATATCCGCCGCGCATTGTCGGTGGAATTGCTCGTCATGTGGAAGAATTATATCCAGAATTAGTCAAACTCGGCCACGATATCCATTTACTGACGGTTGAGTTTGGCTCTGCTCCCTATCACGAAGTGCGAGAAGGCCTCAAAATTCACCGTCTCCCCGTAGCTCCTAGCGATAACTTTTTTCACTGGATTGTGAATCTCAATGCCAGCTTCGGCGAATATGGCGGCCAATTGATTCAAAAAGAGGGGGATTTTGACCTGATTCATGCCCATGATTGGTTGGTGGGAGATGCCGCGATCGCCCTCAAAACTATCTTCAAAATTCCTTTGATCGGAACAATCCACGCCACAGAGTTTGGCCGCAACAACGGCATTCACAACCCCACCCAAAGCTACATCAATGGCAAAGAAACACTCCTCGCTCACAATGCTTGGCGCGTGATTGTTTGTACTGAGTATATGAAACAGGAAATTCATCACGCCTTCGGTACGCCTTGGGACAAAATTGATGTGATTTTTAACGGGATTCGTCCTGAGAAAAAACGCCAACCTCAAGGCTTCGATCGCTTGGCCTTTCGCCGTCGTTTTGCCAATGATTCAGAAAAAATTGTCTACTACGTCGGGCGGATGAGTTACGAAAAGGGCGTGTTTGTTTTGCTTAATGCTGCCCCGAAAATTTTGTGGGAAATGGGCGGTCGCGTCAAGTTTGTCATTATTGGGGGCGGTAATACCGATTCTCTCAAGGCTCAAGCGTGGAATTTGGGGATTTGGGAGCGGTGTTATTTTACGGGCTTTATGTCGGAAACCGATTTGAATCAGTTACAAACGATTGCTGATTGTGCGGTGTTTCCCAGTTTGTACGAGCCTTTTGGTATTGTTGCTCTCGAAAGCTTTGCGGCTCGCGTTCCGGTGGTCGTGTCGGATACCTGTGGTTTCCCTGAAGTGGTACATCATACCCGTACCGGGATTACCACGAAAACCCATGATGCTGATTCTCTCGCTTGGGGAATCCTCGAAGTTTTGAAAAACCTTGGTTATGCTCAATGGTTGGTTGATAATGCTTATGAAGACCTAGGACGACGCTTTGATTGGGCGCAACTCGCTCGGCAAACGGAAAAGGTTTATAGGCAAGTTGTACAGGCGCGATCGCAAGTTGTTTGGTCGTGATTTCTCTACGACTTAAGGACTAGGTATTAGTTTGATGCGGCCAGCGTCCATTTCTGACATCAAGAGTTCTAGCGCTTCATAATCAACTTCGGAAATATAGCCTAAGCGGGTTAGCTCGGCGTTGATTCCGTTTTCAATTTCAGGAGTGAGTGTTTTGAGATAGAGCGCTTTACTCACCAAAAAGCGAATAGCACGAGTTGTATCCACAACGTTTGAAGGCATAATAGCTTGACATATTGCCATATTCCGTCGATCTGCCAAGATTGCTGTGCGATCTAGCTCACTATTGTAATGCGATCGCGATCGCGTTGGTGGCGAGCAACTTCTTTTTGAATAGAGAGGAGAGGGGCTTGACCCCCCACCCCAGTAGGGTTTCAACGCTCTTTAACATAATGTCTCCCAAAAAAACAGTGATGGAAAACACAGAGTCGAAAAAAAAATCGCTTTTTTACTAAAACTTTAAGAAAGATTCGCGCTTCAGTAAAGATTAAGTGAATCCTCTTAAAGATAGTGGTAACTTTTAAGCATCGTCGTTATCTTCAAGAATATCAACAGTCAGTAAATTCAACTAATGAGTTGAATGAACTCTTTTTTAGTCAGGAGAAAAAACCATGAATCGTCAATCTTTAGCAACCGCCGTTTACACCATTCAGCCTCAAGGTAGCATTAATGCCGCCAACGCTGAAGCCTTCAAACAACAGTTAGTCGATGATATCGCTGGGACAACTGCTCCCAACTTATTAATCGATATGCACCAAGTCGAGTTTCTAGATAGCGCGGGTTTAATGGCGTTAGTCGCAGGTTACCGCTTGGCCCAAAGCTTGGGTAGAAGCATGAGCTTATGCTGTGTTTCTTCTCCTGTTCGCATTTTGTTTGAACTCACTCAGTTAGACGGCGCTTTAAGTATTTTTGAAACTCGCGCTGATTTTGAAGCTTCTCTAGCTTAACTTTGAGATTGTAATTGGATTTAAGTTTACCTCTTAAGAGAGATTTCAAAACTTGCTTTTTAAATACAATCATCGCAAAAACACTTTATTCTGTGCCAGAGTTGGGAAGTTAAATAAACCTTCCCAACTCTACTCATTTGCACTATGAAATCCCTAAACTCTCAAGCAATTTTGGTATTGTCTCTAGGGGCTTTTCTCCTCCTGAGTATTCCCTATAACTTAAACGGGGGCGATCGCGATCGGTCAACCTTTATGGCCGTAACCGACGAATCAGCAGACCTCCTGGAGCATTTGAAAACGGCGAACATTATTTACTTAGCCGAAAGCCACGATAACGAGGCAGCCCACCAAGCCCAACTCGCCATTATTCAGCAATTGCAGCGCGAAGATCGTCCAGTGGCGATCGCCCTAGAAATGTTCCAGCGACCTTTTCAACCCGTCCTCGATCGCTATCTCCAAAGAGAGATAACAGAAGACCAACTGCGCCAACAAAGCGAATACGACCGCCGTTGGGGATTTGACTGGGAATATTATGCCCCCATTCTCCGCTACGCTCAAACCCACCAAATCCCCTTGATTGCTGCTAATACCCCCACAGAAATATCTCGGAAAGTCGCCCAAGGGGGCTTAGAAAGCTTAAGTGAAGGCGATTTTCGCTACATTCCCCCCGCCGACGAAATTGAGATGGGGCCTGAAGCATATCGCGAATATCTGCAACAAATTTACAGCGCTCATGGCAGCCACGGCAATAGTCAAAATTTCGACCGTTTTATGTTAGCCCAGGTGTTGTGGGACGAAACCATGGCCGAGGCAATCGCCCAATTTTGGCAAGCTAACCCCGACACCCAAATCATCGTCCTAGCGGGCAAAGGTCATATTATGTACGACTATGGTATCCCCAGTCGCGTTGAGCGCCGTTTGGCGGATGCAGAGTTTAGTCAAATTTCGGTTTGGTTAGGGGAGTTCGCCCCCAATCTCGATCCTCCTGCCGATTATGCCTGGCCGCTCGATTAATTTCCCGAAGGTGTAATTTTCAGAAAGCGAGAATCAGCCTCAAAGCCCCTTTTTTGGGGTCAT
>JAWQFT010000190.1:0-7997 GCA_035968055.1 Jaaginema sp. PMC 1080.18
TGTTCGGGGATGGGGTGGGCTTCAACTTTAATAATTTCGCCACCCACCAGTTTATGGGCTGCGCGGGCGCGAATGCCAGCTTGCAGGTTTTTAATCTGGGTTTTATTAACTTTCATCGTTCCCGTACCGACGGCAACGTGGTCGTATTTGGGGAAGACCCAGGCGTAGAAGTCGGGGGAAACGTCATTCCCGACATACATTTCTGCGAGGTCTTCGTAGTAATTCATTTGGTCTTCGGGGAGGCGAATGCGCTCTTGAAAAGCGATCGCGTAGTTATAATCCCCGGCTTCAATGGCTTTGGCAATGCGGGAGTTGGCCCCATCTGCCCCAATTACCACATCCGCTTTTAAAGTTTTCATAATTCCCTGACCCTGGCCGTTGGAATGGTCGGCGTAGTGAAGGGTGTAGGGGTCTGTATCATTACTGGGAATATCAAGTTGATAAACCGTACCGTTGATTAAATGTGCGCCTAATTTAGCCGCGCGATCGCGCATAAAGCCATCGAGGACTTCGCGACGACACATTCCAATATATTCGTCTTGATTGATTAAATTAATATCCACTTCAACATTAGAAGGGGAAATCATTTTCATTTTGCGAACCCGGCGGTCGATGATTTCCGGGGGCAGGTCAAATTCGCTGACCATACATAAAGGGATCGCACCACCACAGGGCTTGGCGTTGTCTAGCTTGCGCTCGAATAAGTAGGTTTCGATTCCGGCTTTAGCGAGTGTTTCGGCAGCCGACGAGCCAGCAGGGCCCGATCCCACAACAGCAACCCTTAATACCAAGGTCTTTCTCCTCTAAATCTCTGTCATTCCAACGTTTTGCATCGTACCACAGCCATTCTGATGCGATCGCGGAATCCGGCGATTTTGCTGAAACTTGCAATAGACCTTAACAACTCCAGTTACAAAAATTCATAGTTAAAGCAGTGCGTAACTGCCTCAACCTTTAATAAATTGCGCTAAAAACAGGTCATAAAGCATTGGCAGAAATGCCGATTAGAGGTATCATTTACCAACTCTATTGATTCGCCATTTCTCGACCGCTCACCTCGGAGCAACGGATCGAAGAGCGCGATAAAGTAAAAAAAATAGAATGACTGCTGCACCTGTTCCTCGCCATCAACCCTCAGACGACTTTGACGGACTTAACTCTGTGAGCGAAACTACCCCTGTTTCCACCCTCAAAGAATTGGTCGCTCGCTTACATCGCGAACAAAACAAAATCCAGAATCTCCTGAGTTCGTTAGGTTTTGCCCTCAGAAGTTTCAATAACCTCAATCAATTTTTAGAATTAGTGCCTTTAATGGCCGCCAGAGTCACCGATGCGGATGGCGGTGCTTTAGTGTTGTTCCGACCCAACGGCAGAGTCCGCCTAGAGCAAATTCACTGTCAAGAAGGCCAAGCTTGTCAAGATATCCGCCGTGCCATCGAACAAGCGATTCGTCAAAATCCGCAAATTCGCCATAACCCAGAAAGCGATCGCGCCGCGCAGTCGGTCACTTACACCGATCTCGACCAAGAAATTCGCCACCGCGTCAGTACGGATTTACAGCTTTTTGGTACACCAATATGGGTAAAAAGTCAAGAGCAAGGCCGGATTTATATTTTTAGCCACGACCCCGAATATCGCTGGACGACCATGCGCCAAAAATTAGTCCAGTTAGTCGCCGATCAAACCGCCGTCGCGATCGCCAACCAAAGCCTCGTCAACGAACTGCGCCAAAAAGAACGCCTCGATCGCGAACTCGAAATTGCCTCCGAAATCCAAATCCACCTCCTCCCCAATCAATGCCCCCAAATCGAAGGCGTAGAACTCGCTGCGGCTTGTCAGACTGCCAACAGAGTCGGCGGCGATTACTATGACTTCATCCCCACCAATTACGACCGTTTGCATCCCCATAAACCCCAAGTTCCCAGTTCTGTTCCCTGGAGTATCGCGATCGGAGACGTGATGGGTAAAGGAGTCCCCGCCGGCCTGATTATGACCATGACCCGGGGAATGCTGCGGGCTGAAGTGCTAAACCGCCATACCCCCGCCCGGATATTACAGCATCTCAATCGCGTCATGTACGACGATCTCGAAAACTCCCATCGTTTCGTGACCTTGTTTTATTCCGAGTACGACCCCCAAACCCGCACCTTATCTTATACCAACGCCGCCCACAACCCGCCTTTGTGTTGGCGAGCAGCCACAGGTAAAATCGAGCGCCTCGATACTTGGGGGATGCTCATTGGTTTAGAAGCCGATTCTCAGTACGAAGATGCCCAAGTACAACTTCATCCTGGGGATACTGTGATTTACTATACCGATGGCTTTACCGATGCCATGAATGCCAACGGCGATCGCTTTGACGAAGAAAATTTATTACAATCCTTTCAACAAGCCTGCCAACAACAGTTCAAGCCCCAGCAAATTGTCAATTACCTCTTCGATCGGGTTCAACAATTTATTGGCTTGGGAAATCGTCACGGAGATGACATGACTTTAGTCGTCTTACAGGTAAAATCTACCTAACGTTGGCAATACCCAAATTATCGTTAGAAACGTCATCAACAGGATATTTATGCAGGACAACAACCTTTTTAATGCTAGTATCAATTCCAACCCGATGGAGCTTGACTTCGCGAGCTATTTCGCGACATCAAACTCGGACACCCTCTCCAACAGTCAAGCTTTAGATGGCTTGATTTTCGCTCAAGTCGGCAACGTCGAAGACCCGAACGTTATCGGTCAGATGCAAAATGCGTTTAGCAATTTTGTTGAAACTGGACAAATTTGGGCGTTAATTATTGGTTTAGTAATTGGATATGGCTTCCGAAGCTTGTTGCCGTCCTAGATATCTAAAGCTTCGGAGAGTTGGCAAAACTTTCGACGTACTATTTCACCATTGGCATGACTAAACCTCAAACTTGGAGCGATCGCTTTGAATCGGCGTTACACCCGGCGATCGCTCGTTTTAATGCGAGTATTGGCTTTGATATTGAACTTATTGAATACGACCTCACTGGCTCAATTGCTCATGCAAAAATGCTGGCGCATACGGGGATCATTCCCACCTCAGAAGCCGATAGCATTGTCGCGGGGTTAGAGCAAATCCGCAGCGAGTATCGCAAAGGCGAGTTTAACCCCGGTATTGACGCAGAAGATGTCCACTTTGCCGTGGAACGTCGTTTGACGGAATTAGTCGGGGATGCCGGGAAAAAGCTGCACACAGCGCGATCGCGTAACGATCAAGTCGGCACAGATATTCGCTTGTATCTACGGGATAAAATTCGCCAGATTCAGGGGCAAATCCGCGACTTCCAACAAGTTTTAGTGGATTTAGCCGAAAAGCATATCGAAACCCCCATTCCCGGCTATACCCACCTCCAACGAGCGCAACCCGTTTCCCTAGCGCATCACTTACTGGCTTATTTCCAGATGAGCGATCGCGATTGGCAGCGTCTCGATGATGTTTACCGACGCACCAATATTTCGCCCCTAGGCTGCGGTGCGTTAGCCGGAACGACTTTTCCCATCGACCGCCATTACAGCGCCGATTTGCTGGGTTTTGCGGACGTTTACCGCAATAGTTTGGATGGGGTGAGCGATCGCGACTTTGCCATCGAATTTTTGGCCGCGGCGAGTATCATTATGGTTCACCTCACCCGCATGAGCGAAGAACTGATTTTGTGGTCGTCGGAGGAGTTCCGCTTTATCACCCTCAAAGATAGCTGTGCCACAGGGTCGAGCATTATGCCCCAAAAGAAAAACCCCGATGTCCCAGAACTCATCCGGGGCAAAAGCGGACGGGTATTCGGTCACCTCCAAGGCTTGCTGACGATTATGAAAGGCTTACCCTTGGCTTATAACAAGGATTTACAAGAAGACAAAGAAGGACTATTCGACACCGTAAAAACCCTGCAAGGCTGTTTAGAAGCCATGACCATTTTACTCAGCGAGGGGATTGAATTTCAGCAAGCCCGTCTCACCTCAGCCGTCGCGGAAGACTTCTCCAATGCCACTGATGTTGCCGATTATCTCGCAGCTAAAGGCGTACCTTTCCGCGAAGCTTATAACCTAGTGGGGAAAGTGGTTAAAACCAGCTTGGCGGCAGGGAAACTACTCAAAGACCTAACTTTAGAGGAATGGCAACAACTGCACCCCGCCTTTGAGAAAGATATCTACGACGCGATCGCCCCACAGCAAGTGATAGCAGCCCGTAACAGCTACGGCGGTACGGGATTCGAGCAAGTGCGTCAAGCCCTCAACCAAGCCAAAGCAATTTTAAGCGATCATCGTTGAGTTATATTAGCACCAACTTTGTAAAACCCGGTTTATCCTAAAAATCGGGTTTTTCTCTTTATACTAGATTCAGTTGATTTTCACTTCAGGGAGCGCGTACTGGAGAGGTAACTGCGGCTTCAACCTTTGCCAGTTGTAGTCATAAGTTAACCTGAAAGCATATCGACCCCACTCTCGGCCTAACTCAAAAAAATGTTAACCTTCCGTTCTTTTCCTAAGTTTCCCCTGCAATGGGCGATCGCGGTTTCATTTTTATTACAAATATTTTTGATTGTTGGCTTGGTGGGGTATTTATCCTTTCAAAGTGGTCGAACCACAGTAGAAAATTTAGCCACTGATTTGATTCAAGGTACAAATCGCGTCATTACCGAACACCTCAACTCTTATTTATCCATTCCCCAAAACTTAGGACAAATGAACGCCGATGCGATTCGTCGGGGTGTCTTGGATATTCGCGATCGCGACGTGGTGCGAAAATATTTTTGGGATCAAATGCAGTTATACAACCTTACCTACGTCGGTATGGGGTTAGCTGATGGTGGCGGTATGGGTGTGGCTCGTTTCGATGGGAAAAATATCATCGTTGAAGATTGGGTCCCAGGCCGAGAAAATAACATTAATCACTACGCTACCGACAATCGAGGTAATCTCACCGAGTTGATAGAAACCTGGACATTTATCAACGAAGAACAAACCTGGTACACCAACCCGATTAAAGCCGGGAAGCCGATTTGGTCGATTGTCGCCACGAATATTGTCACCGGGCCTTATGTCGTGGCTTCCTCCAGTCGCCCTGTTTACGATGCTCAAGGGCAGCTGTTGGGAATGTTTGCTGCGGATATCCATCTGTTGAAACTGGGAGACTTTCTGGAAAACTTAGATGTGAGTCAGTCAGGTTCGACCTTTATTCTCGAACAAGATGGCACTATCATCAGTCATTCTGGGGAAGCATCGCCGTTTATCCTCAATAATGAGGAAATTGAGCGCCTCAAGGCTGGGGAAGTTGACGATCCCTTAATTCAACAAGTCAGTCAGACGGTACAAGAGCAGTTTGCGGGTTTTGGTCAAGTTGCTCAGAAGCGATATTTCACCATTACCCTTGATGGGGAGCGATATTTTGTCAATATCCAGCCTTGGGAGAATGAATTAGGGTTGCAGTGGTTGGTGGGGACAGTGTTACCGGAAAATGAGTTTCTCACGGAAATTAAGGCTAATGCTCGCCGCACTGTCTTATTATGCGCGATCGCCCTGGTCATCGCTGTTATTACGGGGGTTCTTACCTCTCGTTGGATTGCCATCCCAATTTTTAAAATCAACCAAGCCAGCACCGCTATGGCTGAAGGCAATTTTGACCAAACCGTTCCCCCTAGTGCTATTCGCGAACTCAACAGCCTCACCCATTCTTTCAATGATATGGCCGAACGCCTGCAAAAATCTTTTGTGGCGATCGCCGAAAGTCGGGATAACCTTGAAACCAGAGTAGTCGAACGCACCGCCGAACTCGAAGCCACCCTCCAAGAACTGCACGCTACCCAAGCCCAAATCATTCAAAGTGAAAAAATGTCAAGTTTGGGGCAGTTGGTGGCAGGAATTGCCCACGAAATTAACAATCCCGTGAATTTTATCCACGGCAACCTCAACTACACTGAAACCTACGTTCAAGATTTAATGAGATTGGTGCAGCTTTACGAAAAGCGCTATCCCCAAACCGATCCCGAAATTGCCGCCGAAATGGAAGAGATAGATTGGCAATTCATGCAAACAGATTTACCCAATATGTTGGCTTCGATGCAAACGGGAACAAAACGTATTCGCGAGATTGTGCTGTCTTTACGCAATTTTGCCCGGACTGATGAAGCTGATTTAAAGTCTGTGAAGATTCACGAAGGCATAGACAGCACGTTGATGATTTTGCAACATCGTCTCAAATCACAAAAAAATCGTCCAGAGATTGCTGTGGTGAAGAAGTACGGAGAATTACCGTTGGTGGAATGTTATCCAGGGCCGTTGAATCAAGTGTTTATGAATATTTTGAGTAATGCGATTGATGCCCTGGAAGAAGTTTACGCCGAACCGGGATGTATTACGATTCGGACTCAGGTAGTCCGTGCGGGCTGGGTGGAAATCGCGATCGCCGATAACGGTCCTGGCATCCCTGAAGCTATCCAAAAACGCATATTCGAGCCGTTTTTTACAACTAAGAATATTGGCAAAGGGACGGGAATGGGAATGTCGATTAGCCATCAAATTATTACGAACCGCCACCAAGGTTATCTCAACTGTATTTCTTATCCCGGTCAAGGAACAGAGTTTGTCATCGAAATTCCGATCGCGGGTTTATCTGATGCTAATCGCCAAAAAGGGCGGAATCGTGCCGCCCTGCCTCTTTAGCGAGCAAAACTACTGAGCATATTGCTATAGGCTTGATTATCCAAACCATCTCTTTCGTTGGCAGTGGGAGGGTTTTGTTGGATAGTACGAGCTAGGGCTTGAACGCGATCGCCCACCGCCGGATGCGAACTCAAAAAGGTGGGAGGTGCGCCGCCGCGTTGCAGCTTTTGCATAAAGGAAACCATCGCTTCAGGAGCATAACCAGACTTTCGCAGGGTGGCTAAACCCGTATTATCGGACTCAAACTCATCTTCGCGACTGTTGGGCAAGTTGAGGGCGAGTTGTACCCCAATTTGAACCGCCGCACTTTGATCGAGGCCAGTGGCAGATAAAATTCCGGCTTGAACGGCTCTTTGGCGCATTTGTTCGACGGCGTGACGATTGGCAATATGACCGATTTCGTGAGCGATAACGCTGGCGAGTTCGGCTTCGTTGTCGGCTTCAAACATCAAGCCCGCGTTAATGTAGACAAAACCGCCCATTGTGGCAAAAGCGTTGATCGCTCTATCTTCAACCACCTGGAAAGTGTAGGGGATATTGGGGCGAGAACTGTTGGGGACAAGGCGCTGACCAATGCGATTGACGTAGGCAGTGGCTTCGCGATGTCGGGAAAGGGGCGTACCTTGACGGGCGAGTTGAGCGGCGAGTTGTTGGTTGATTTGTCCGCCGAGATTGACTTCTTGTTGGTCGGACATATTTGAAAGTTGCAGGATTTGTGCGCCGCGAATCAGGAGTTCCCACCAAGGGGCAGCCGGGGCAGGTTGGGGCGTAATGACAATCAAGCTGGTGGCGGTAATTGTTGCCATCAAACCATAGAACCAGCGACGGTGCGATCGCCAAATGGCCTGGAGCGTCGGTTTCAACATTACAATATAGACCTAAACAGAACAATAACGAGCTTCTAGAAGGTTTCAGACGCAGAGATTGCTATCAAAGTTGCTCTCCGTCGCCCTTTTCTTCATTTTAGAGTTCCCCTGGCCGGAAAAAAATGATTTTTTCCCTAATACCCTCATAATTGATAACTTATTCCTTCATCAATCAACCATGACTCAAATTCTAAGTATTTATACTGATGGCGCTTGTCTTGGCAATCCCGGCCCTGGGGGTTGGGGTATTGTGGTGAACTATAGCGATGGTTCGGTGGCAGAATTCGGCGGGGAAGCAACAGCAACGACGAATAACCGGATGGAAATGCAGGCAGCGATCGCGGGGCTAGAAATTGTGAAAGCTAATCCGCAAAATCTCCCGATTACCCTATGTAGGGCTTGCTGAAAAAGTGATTGAACAAAATCTCAAAAAGCAGGGGTGTAAAT
>JAWQFT010000191.1:0-7917 GCA_035968055.1 Jaaginema sp. PMC 1080.18
CCGTTGGTTTGCCCTCGCTGTCTGGCTTAGTACTTTCTTCAGCAAGCCCTAGTTAAGAGGCAATCTGAAAGAAACGAGAATCTCCGCTCCTTCAGGACGGAGAGTTGTCAAGAGAGAAGCGAAGTGTACCCACACTTTACCTTAGCGCTATACAACAAATTAAGTGGGTTCATCAGCTTATTACAAGAGTAGAATTTGATGTTTCAAGGGTAGAACTTATCTTCACTCCCAGTCAAAAGACCGACCTAAGTAACTCTCTATTTTTTGGTTATAAGGTTGGAAAAAAGTAGTCAGTTTTTGGTAAAGTTCGCTGCTAATTTTAGGATAAGAATTGGCATTATATCTGGGATAGCTTTTTAAAGAATGTTCGGGAATATCTAAGAAGTGATAAATTTGTTGTAAGGTAGTGTCTGTATGGCGATAAAGGTCTTCGCTACGCAGGATTAATAGTTGTTCTGATGGAAACAGTTTGAGCCATTTCTGGATAAAATGAATATACAGACCCAACCATAAATAGCCTCGCTCTGTTGACCAATATTGAGCAGTAATTTCGTCAAAACTGGATGTTTGGGACAGGATAGCAAGTTCGGAATTTAAGGCGACTTCTAGGGAACGCTTTTCTAGTCCTAATTTACGAGCCATGTAATAATGAGAAACGGCTCTCGTGACAGGATTGCGGAGCAGAGCAATTAATTTAATATGGGGAAAAGCCTGATAAACTTTCTCTGCAACTCCGTGGCTGGCTAAGTACCAGGGAGTGGCTTCTCCGGTTAAATATTTGCTACCTTGTGGAAGTTGAGGAAATTGGGCTAAGTACCAATCTATACCGAGTTCAAATTTTTGGTTAAAAAAATGTAATTCTTTTTGAAAAGGACACAGAATTTTGGGGTGTTGAGATAAGTATTGATAGACGGCGCTTGTTCCTCCTTTACCAATTCCAATAATTAGGAAATCCACTTGAGAGCGTTTTGGTATATTGCAATAATATTGAGGATGATATTTATTGAAATGAATTTTTTGGTTCATTCCCGCTTGAAAAGCCGTAATAGCTTCAACAATTTTACCTTTTTGGGTGAGGGCATTACCGAATACGATATAAGCAGTTGGTAAAATAGGAGGTCGCTGTAAAATAGATTCGTAAAAGCCAATAATTTTGTCTAAAAAATCGGCTGTGTTGTGACGCATTATGAGTTGACGATTTAATAGTGAGTGCGGCCATTCTAGTATTGGATGATTTTGAATTAGGTCAAAACAAGTATCAATGGCTTTTGCTGGGTCGTCTTCTTCAAATAGTTTGAATACTTCTGTTACAGACATACTGGAGTTAGAAGCTATTTGGGTTTTGAGGCTAGTAGTACCATAAACATACTGGAGAAACTGGCTATTATTATCTGCTAAACCCATTTTTTCTAACAACGAAGGTAAAATTGTTAATTCCCAGTCAGAATTTTGTTGTAGAGCAGCTTTACATACTTGCCCGGCAAGATTGAATTCCCCGATTTCATAATAAAGGCGAGCAACTTTGTCATACAGAGAATAATTATTAGGATTAATTTTGAGGGCTTGGCGATAATAATCAATTAAAACTTGTTTGGGGATTTGATTCATGGAGAGAGTCGTTTAATTGCGGTTTTGAGTAGAAGTTTGAGGAGTTCTTTAACAGAAGGTTCTGGGGGAGAGGAAGGTTGATTAGTAGTGGGTTCTAGGGGTGTGATACTACTTTGTCTCTGTTGGATATATTGAGATAAAGCGAGTAAATATTTCTGTTGATCTTCAGGGGTAGATTCGCTATCAGAATGAGGTTGAGAGATAGAAATTGCTGTTTTGAGAATATCAATTAATTCGTTTTGATGCGTACAAATCATTTGTTTGGGAAAACCCGATAAAGTCTCAAAACTTTGTTGTGTATTTGCTGCGATATGATGCAGTTGCTCATGAGAAGCAGCCAGTTGGCAATCTAAAAATCGGCTGTATTGATTCAGTAATGAAGGCGATAGAATATTCGATGCTATTGAATAGTAACTTACCAGGGATAACTGTGGAAACTCTGCTCGTAAAAGGGGTAAAAAATAATAAGCAATTTCGCTATCGGAAATGAGGAGTAAGTTAATATTACGCGAACGAATGAGGTAACGAGTAAAAGCCAACCAGTAAGCGGGTGTGAATAAATGGGGTAGATGAAAGATACTAGGAGTAGATTCATAGAAAAACTCTTGTAGGGTATGAGACGATTTTGTGGTGGTGACAATCGTAATTTCGTAATTTTGTTGGGCGAGTTGCTGCACTAATTCGCAATGCCAACGGCACAAATCGTTATTGTCTAAATCGGGACAGAATAGTAGGAGATGTTTTTGAGTTTGGTTTGGATTCTGGGGTGAAAGATTGAAGCGAAATTGTAGTTGTTGTAAGGGGTTTTCGGGAATAATTTGAGGTGAATGGGAATGGGTAAGAGATTGGGAATAACGAGAGTGAATGGTTTGGATTTCGGCTTGGGCTGCGGTATGGTGTTGGGGAGCAATAAGCGGCGTTGTGCGATTTGTAGAACGGTAGCCATCGAGAAATTCGGGGAGAGTTGCCCCTTTTTGTCCTTGGGAGAAGGCTTTTAAACACCGTTCCCAGTCCGCAAACCATTGTAGGGATTCGTCAAAGCCACCCAGGTTGTTGAAGTCGCGGTGACGGTACAAAGGGTGACTCCAGATGCCTTTTTGAGTCAGGATGCTTTGAGGTTGTGCGAGGGAGGCTGTCCACCAATGTTCTTGACCTTGGAAAACGATGGAGTAGGCGTTGACGAAGGAGATTTGGGGATGGGTTTCGAGGAAAAGGACGCTTTTTTCGAGATAAGTGGGGTCGAGAATGCTACCGAGGTCGAGAAAGCAGAGATATTGTCCTTGGGCTTGAGTTAAGGCTTGGTTGTAACTGGCAGCTTGGTTTTGGGGTTGGGATGGGGTTATGAGGCGAATTTTGGGGGTTCTTTGAGGCAAAGTAGCGAGTAGGGCTTGGGTGGCTTCTGGAGTTGAATTATCAGCAACAATCAGCCATTCAAAGCTTTGGAGGGTTTGGTTGATGATGCTGCGGTAGGTGGTTTCGATAACGTCTAGGTCGTCGTAGCAGGTGGAAATGAGGGAGACGATGGGGGTGTCGGGGGGTTGGGGTGTAAAGAAGCGGATTTTCTGCCCTGCGATGCGGCTGATGAAGGTTGGGATACCGGGGACGCTGTGGGACGGTGTTGCGGTAGAGAGGAGGTCGTTGGCGGATAAACCCAGTTTGCTTTTAAGTTTAAACCAGCGATCGCGCAGTTTCCAGAATTTGCTAGACTGTACTCCTTGCCAGAACGTCGCGTATTTTTGCCATTCCCATTCGGCTTTTTGGCTGCGGAGTAACCAACTTTGCCATTGACTTTCGAGCCATTCTGTGCTGGTTTGGAGTTGTTGATTCCAGCTTTGTAGATGAGTGAGTTGGGTTTGGGTTTGGCTGAGTTCTTGGTACAGTTGTTGAGCGGTAAGATGCCAGGCTTGGTTTTGCGGGGATGTAGCTACAACCGGGGTTTGCCGTAGCTGTTCAAAGCCAGTGAGGAGGAGGTGGAGGGAGCGTTTATGCCAGCGTTGGGGTTCGATTTGGCTAAGGTATTGATGGAGATAATAGCGTTCTTTGAGGCGGGTTTTGTCGGTAATTGCGGGATTGTTTGCATGGATGCAATACAAGGGATAAGGATAATATGCAATCGCGATATCTGCGATGAGGGCAGCCGCGAAGATTTGCCAGTGGAGGGCTTGGAGGTTACGCTCGGTATTGTAGGGAAATTGACGCAGAAATTCGGCTGAAAAGAGGGCAGTGAGGTCGTGTGAGAAAGGAAGTTCGAGGAGATTGAGAAGATTGCCGTCAATAAAGTTAATTTGACCGGATTCAGCTTGATAAGAGGGTGAAACGGCGATCGCGCTATTACTATGAGTCAAAGCAGTTACCAAAGTGGCGATCGCGTCCTCGGAGAGAGTGCGATCGCCCTTCAGTGGTAAAATATAATCGCTCTCAATCTGCCCGATAAGGTGATTATAAGCTTCTCCTAGACTCATCGAAGCGGCTGCGGTTAGATACTTAAACTGGGGAAACTGCGTCTGGATTTGAGCCAAACTCCCTGTAATATCCTCTGCATCCGAGGATAAAACGACCACTTCAAGGTTATCGTAGGTTTGTTGAGCAAGACTTTCGAGACATTCTGTTAATGTGGGAGAAGTCTGCCAAAGAACGAGGGCGATCGCGACTTGAGGCGTTGGCGGTGGCTTGGGGGTATTATCTAAAAAGGCTTGACTCATAAGTTCTAGACGTTGATTAAGAAGGGAAGTGTTGACGGCTTCGAGAGTGGCGATTTCTGCGACTTTAGGAAAGGGAGGGCGATCGCGTACAACTTGGATTAGAGTATGAGTTAAAGCAGTGGTTGAACCTGGCTCGAACCAATATACTCCTTCTTGGCGTTGTACGAGTAAGAATGCTTCTTGCCATCCTGCCGCTTTTGCTACTACTAAAGTTAGGGGTAGTTGTCCCATTTCTAAAGCCGTATGGGGTAAGTTTTCTTGTTCGCTGGTAAGGCAAATAATAGGGCTATCTAAAGTTTGGAGAAATTGAAAAGCAGCTTCGCGGGAATATTGGGATTCTATGCGGATATCGAGATGTCCTAACTCTTGCTCAATATATTGTTGACTGTTCATCTGGGAAAGTTGAGGAGATTGTAGAGGAACAACTTTTCCAAGAAAAAAGATTTGTAACTGGGAAGTAATTTCGGGCGGTAAAGATTGGATTGCTTCTACAAAAGTAAGGAGTCCTTTGCGTTCTTCTAAACGACCAAAAAAGACTAAAACAATGCGGTCTGATATTGAGGCAGAAGACGTAGAAGTAAAGCGACTTTCTAGAAGAGGAATAAAATAAGGCAGATGTTTTAGATTATCTGTTTTGTAACCATAACTTTTATACTTCTGTGCCAAAAAGCGAGAAGGCGTACAGGCAAGATTGGCATTTTCTAAGGAAAATTGTTCGTAATGATAAGCTTGCAAAAACCATTGTAGTTTTTCTACAAAGTATTGACGATTTCCCTCTCGCAACCACTCAAAAGAACCGTGGGCTGTGACACTAACTAAGCAACGATTGGGAAGATAGCCGCTTTTTTGGGCTTGAATGGTACGATAACCCAAGCCCCAAATTTCAGGAAACTCGCTATAAATAACAGCATCCGCAAAGTGGTGAGAAAAAGCAGCAATCCAGAATAAACAGGCATAACTTTCGTAATTAAAAGTGCGATTGCATTGCTGTAAAATTTGTTGTTGAAAGGGCTGTAAACTCAGAGAATCAGTCGTTTCTGCTGTTGAGAAAATATGGTGAACCGACTCAAAAGGAGTTTCTCCTTTGAAAACTTGCTGCGTTTGGCAAAGCAGTAAAATAACTGTCCAGCCTTCTGTATTAAGTTTTTCGCTTAAAACCCGGTAATATGTCCCGATACCGCCGTTTTTAGTAATACCCGCAAACTCATTAGTAACGAGAACTGCTACTTTTTGAGCAGTGGGATCGAGGATTTGGTGTAAGTAGGGCTGTAGGCGAATTTCACAGTTAGAGGCTAAAAGATTTTGGTAATTAGAGGGCATTTTGAATGAGTTATAATCTAGAGTTTTAGCATTAAGGCAGCAGCCCCTTTTTTATATTCTATATATAAGGAAAGAGTCAATTTTTTAGATTCCTAAGTGTGATAAGTAAGCCCATATCTAAAATAGTTTACTTATTGCTAAATCGCGAAACTTTTATATAGCAAGGGATACAGCAAAAACAAAAACGAACAGGTAAACGTTTCCATACGGGTGCTTAAGAAACAAAAAAGTCAAACTTTCATAAGTAAAGCACTTTAAATTATACTTAATTTTTGCCAAAGAAGTGTCTATAATATTAACTATTGACCGCCTCTTTATTGATTAAGCTAGAATCATGCACAAGTTGCCGCTCTCTGTGATTGTTTGTACGATCAACCGAGGTACATTTTTACAGCGCGTGATGCAGTCAGTTTCCGAATGGCGATCGCTAATTTCAGAATTCATTGTAGTAGTTGGGCCAGTTCAAGACAATACAGAATTAGTGTTGTCGGCTTACCAAAATATTATCGATCGCATTATTTATACAAAGTTGAAAAATGTGAGCGTTGCCCGTAACTTAGGCTTATACGCCGCCTCTGAACCGATTATATTGTATCTGGACGATGATGTAATCCCTTCTGAAACTTGGATAAAACAGCACGTCCAAGCCCATCAACAGGGAAACTGGGGGAGTGTTGCAGGAATCGTAAGCGATTGTACCCAAGCCCATAAACCGCTACAATTTTCGCAGGGAGTCAGCAGTCGCTGGAGTGAAGATCGTCCGGTGTTATCGGCTCGTACTCAGAGCAATTATCTGAAATCTTCTCATTGGTTTGCCGGAGTAATGGGGGCAAATGCGTCTTATAAACGGGATGTTTTGCGAGAAATTGGTGGATTTGACGAATTCTTCGAGTATTTCCTCGAAGAAACGGATGTGGCTTTGCGGTTAGCCCAAGCCGGGTATCCAATTCATTACCTGGATGTTGCAGTAGAGCATTATGTCCAACCGAGTCATAATCGACGCGATCGCATCCACTTGACTTGCTGGTATAGTTTAGCGAAGAACACCACCTATTTTGCCCTGAAACACCGCTTACCCAATTATCCCGCTTTTTGGTTTTGGTTGCGCTTGGGACGAGTCTTAATCTATCGCTGTGGGTTGCGGGTATTGCGCCTCAAATGGACGCATGGTTTAGCAAATCAGGTGTTGTGGGAATATTTACAGGAATCCTGGTGCGGCTTCAAGGTGGGCTTAGAAGCCGGATCAAAACATTCTTTCACAACTCCCAAAGCGGCAAATTTGCTCTCCTGACCGACCCCACCTTTCCCACCACACCATCCCGTAACTTTAGCCTCTATTCCACAAACAATACACAAAACCCTACCCCTGTAAACCCGTCTTTTTTGAGTGCGACTGTATTGCTATAAGCTGACCTGATGCCCATCGCCCCAACAAGGCATTCTTTCGTGGTTCACAGATAAGCAAAATTAATGCCCTTACCCACCCCGCCTGGCAAACCACGCAATTCCGTAGTTTTAGCCCCTATTCAACGAAAACGAGGTAAGGTAGAATTAGGCTATGAAAGTCAAAGGCAACGGACAAGCCAAAGTCCTTAATAGTGGCGAATTAGAAAGATTATTTGACGAGGGATTAACTTCTCCTCGCGATCGCGCTTTGTTTGCCATTTGCCTCTTTACCGGCTGTCGGGTTAGTGAAGCCCTAGCCCTCCATCAAGACGATATCAAAGGCGGAACCATCACCTTCCGCAAGTCTACCACCAAAGGCAAGCTCAAAACCCGCAACGTGGACATACACCCCCGTCTCGCCCAGTTTCTCAACGCCTATCAGCCCCAAACTGAGGTCTTGTTCCCCGGAATGCACAATCGCGGTACGCTTACCCGCTACATGGCCGACCGCTTGCTAAGAGCCGCTTGTGGTCGTATCGGTATTGAAGGAGTCAGCACCCACAGCTTCCGACGCACTGCCCTCACTCAGATGCACAACGCAGGTATCCCCTTACGTCACATCCAAGAAATCTCCGGTCATAACGACCTCGGCACATTGCAACGATACCTGGAAGTGTCCGCCGAACAAAAGCGAGCGGCGATTTCATCCATTGGCTTTTGAGGGATTTGAGCGACCACACCATTCCCTCGCGGTTACTCCCCCAAAAAATCAATTACAGTAAAACAGAACTCATTGCCGATCTTAAACAAAGCCTCCTCAATGCCCAACAGGGCAAAACCTTTCTCCCAGAAGTGTTGAATGGTACTAATGAACTAACTAAAAATAGATACAAGAATCCTA
>JAWQFT010000192.1:0-7827 GCA_035968055.1 Jaaginema sp. PMC 1080.18
GAGGGGGGGGATGCGGTAGCAAGGGGTTGTCCGGGGGCAACTACCAAGGTAGCGGCAACGGAATCGGGACTTCCTTGAGAGGATAATGCTTGTAACATCTCGCTGGCGCTGGTGTAGCGATCGCGCGGATGATAGCGAATGGCGCGATCGATTGCGGTGTCTAGGTTTGCGGGTAAATTTGGTACGGCTTCTCGCCACATAATTTCCCCGGATTGAGCATCGGTGGTGAGTTGTTGGGGCAGTTTCCCCGACAAGAGAAAGATAGCAGTCAGTCCGAGACTGTAGAGATCGCTCGAATACATTGGTCGTCCGGCGGCTTGTTCGGAAGCCATAAAGCCTGGCGTACCAATCGCGACAGAAGGATTATCTCCCGATTGCATGGCGGTGTTAACGGCTTCTTTGACTGCACCAAAGTCAATGAGGACGGGTTTGTTGTCCCGCGATCGCAAGATAACATTATCCGGCTTGATATCCCGGTGAATCTTTTGTTGTTGATGTACGTATTCCAACACCCGCAATAAACTGATCAGGAGTTGTTCGACTTCTGTGACGGCTAAAGGCCCTTGTTGCTGGACTTTTTGGGTGAGGGTTAGCCCTTCGATGTATTCTTGAACTAAATAAAATTCGCCGTTTTCGGAAAAATAGGCATATAATTGGGGGATTTGGTCGTTATTTTCGCCTAGTTTTTCTAAAATCGCCGCTTCTTGTTGAAAGCGGTCTTCTAACCACTGCTTTTGACTGGGTTTGGCGGCGAGGGGTTTGAGTTGTTTAATAACGCAGGATCGCTGGGACGGTAAATGGGTATCTACGGCGAGAAAAGTCTGACCAAAACCACCTTTTCCCAGAGTTTTAATAATGTTATAGCGATTATTTAATAAAGCCAAGATATTTGGGGAATGGGTTATTTATTAATAATTAACTGCAATTATACCGCGACGCGATCGCGCCCCTCGATCCTTGCCTAATAACAACGTAAATTAGCAAGATTCGCCACAATCTACGCTACGATCTTTACAGCCGACAGCCGACCCCACAACTCAAAATTTAGATGAGCAAAGCGACTGAGTTTATTTTAATTGGCGCGATCGCCAGCAGTAGTTTGATAATTAATCTTACTCCCGTTCAAGCTGAATCCTCCCTTCAAGTTGTCTATCCTCCCCCCGAACACCAAACCACCGCTACTCAAATTTTTATCATTGGTTCAGCCCCCCCCACCGGAACGGTTACTATCAACGGCAATTCTATCGATCGCAGTCCTTCAGGCTACTTTGCCCCTAGCGTTCCTCTGAATCTAGGTGAAAACCACATTACTGTCCGCTACAACAACCAAACCCTCACCTACAAGGTGACTCGCATTTCCCCTCAAACCCAACTCCCCTCAGACGAGATTTTGTTACGGAACTCTGTAACGCCTCTCGTTGATATTGCCCGTATGCCAGAAGATCGGGTATGCTTTAGCGCGATCGCGGCTGAAAATGCCCAAGTTTCTGTCAATCTCAACAATCGCACCTTACCCCTCAACCCCCAAACCAATCTCGCCGAACTTCCCCCCAATAATGCCGTCCTCAACAACAGCAACGAACCCATCCCCATCATCTTCAACCCCTACCAAAACTGCCTGAATGCTGCCGATCTTCCTCAGAATACCCAACCCGTTTACCAAGTGAGTCAGGGCGATCGCACTGTTACGCAACCCGCTTCTGGGGCAATCGCCATCCTTAATCCCAATCAACTCCAAGTCATCGAAGTGACTGCCAACCCAGGTGTTGCCAGAACTGGGCCGAGTACCGATTATTCTCGCTTAACTCCCCTTCCCCAAGGCACTCGCGCTCAAGTCATTGGTAGCGAAGGGGAATGGTTGCGTTTGGATTACGGAGCCTGGATTAAAATGGGCGAAACCCGCACTCTACCGGGTGCAACCCCGCCTCAAGCTATTATCCGCAGTATTAGCGCTCGTCCTCAAGCCAACGCCACCGAGATTGTTTTTCCCCTGACTGTCCCCGTTCCCATTGCCGTACAGCAAGGAGACGCTACCTTCACCCTAACCCTGTACAACGCGATCGCCCAAACCGATACCATTTGGCTGGACGACGACCCCCTCATTCGTCGCCTCGATTGGCAGCAAATTGAGCCAGAACGCCTCCAATACACCTTTCACCTCAAAAACAACCAACAATGGGGTTATGACCTGCGCTATGAAGGCACAAGCTTGATTTTGACGCTACGCCATCCCCCCCAAGCCAACCTTACCAGCCCCAGTCCCCTCGCTGGAACAACCATTCTGTTAGACCCCGGTCATGGGGGGGATGAACTCGGTTCGAGAAGTCCCACAGGCTACCCGGAAAAAGCCGTCAACCTCACTGTTTCTCAACTTTTGCAAGCGGAACTCGAACAACGGGGTGCAACGGTCTACATGACTCGTACTACCGATACAGATGTTTCCTTAGCTGACCGTATGGCTGCCATTGACAGAGTGCGTCCCACCCTAGCCTTATCAGTTCACTATAACGCTCTCCCCGACGGCGGCGATGCCGAAAACACTGCCGGAGTCGGGATGTTTTGGTACAATCCCCAAGCTCACGATCTGGCGGTATTTCTACATAACTACATTGTTGAAACCCTAGATCGCCCTTCTTACGGTGTATTCTGGAATAATCTCGCCCTCACTCGTCCTCACGCTGCCCCATCGATTTTGATGGAATTGGGCTTTATGATTAATCCTTCCGAGTTTGAATGGATTGCTAACCCCAACGAACAACAACGTTTAGCTGTCGCGATCGCGGATGGTATTACAGAATGGCTAGGGGGTAAGCTTGAGGAATAGCTCTTCAAAGTTCGCGTAATTTTGGCGCTCGTTGGGATTTAATGGCTATCTGCCGCTCTCGCGATGAATCCCAGAAAGCCGATGAGGGGATTTGAACCCCTGACCGCTCGATTACGAATCGAGTGCTCTACCACTGAGCTACATCGGCACAATCGAATGTAGATTTTATCACAAGTTTTTAGTTAAGGTAAGGGTAGTTCGATCATTTCTTAACGTCGCGATCGCGCTTTATTTCATTATGAGCCATTCTCCAAAACAGCGTCCCCATCTGAGTCCCGACAAATATGCTCGTCTGCGGGCTGAAGCCAAAGCCCCCTATCGCGGTTTGCGTAAATTCATTTATTTCGGCTTGGGGGCTTCTGGATTTATTGGGGCATTTATTTTTCTCGCACAACTCGCTGCGGGTCAAGATGTGTCAAAAATATTACCAAATTTGGCTTTACAAGTCGGTGTTGTCGCTTTGATGATTTTTCTATTTCGTCTCGAAAATCGGGCTGAACGCAAGTAATAACGAGATAAGGAGTTAGGGTCATGGCAGCCATCGCCAGGCTGATGCTTGTATACTTTAGATCGAAAGATACAACCCGAAAAGTATTTTCGAGTCTAAAGTTTTAAGAAAGAGGTAGACCTAACTCCTTGCAAGGAATTATCGGGTTATCTGCTGTATTAATATGTTGTTCACTCCCCAAAATCTGGAATGTTTGATTTAGAGGAAAAACTCCGTTTATACCAGGTCTTTTCTAAGCTGTACGAACATCATCCCACCTTACTCAACGAAATTTTACAGCTAGAAAATACTACCAATCAACCAATAGCTGGTACTTCAGCCCAATATCTGACAGGGGTTGTCAGCCAGGACTCCGTGTATGTGATGACCAATCTCATGCAGGGACACAGCCAAAAAATGCTGCAATCTCAAGGATTATGGACAATTGGACGCGGTAGTAAAGCTTCTATCAAGGTTTTGGATGAACGAGTTTCCCGTCACCATGCTGTGATTGAATATCGTCCCCGCGAAGGCTTTTATTTAAGCGATCTCGGTAGCACTAATGGCACTTTTGTCAATCAAGAATTAATTACTCAACCGATCTTATTACAAGATGGCGATCGCGTGCGTTTGGGGACTCTAATTTTTTCCTTTTTCTGTTGTCAAGAATCTTGTCAGTCCGACCTTATTTCTCCAGAAATTTTAGCGCGTATTCGCAGCGCCCTCTCGCGCAATTCTGAGTTAGAAATACAAGAGAAAGCTACTTTTGCTTTTTTCTCTGAACCGGCGAGTTTGGCTAATTTAGAAGACCAAACAACTCCCTTACCTAAACCCCAATTAACCCTCGATCGCCAAGCCGAAATTCTCGATCGCTTTTTTAAAAATTAACTATTATTTTGAACGACAATTTTAAACTAAAGCTTTTAACATGGTTTGAAGTTTGAGTTGGACTTCGGCTAATTCTTTATCGGGATTTGAGCCAGAAACAATGCCAGCCCCAGCAAATAAACGAGCGCGATTGCCTTGAATAAAAGCCGAACGAATCCCCACAATAAACTCGCTGTTTCCTTGGTAATCGATCCACCCCAGAGGGGCTGCATATAAAGAGCGATCGATGGGTTCGTAATGGCGGATTTGTTCGCAAGAAATCGCCGTAGGAACGCCCGCTACCGCAGGAGTTGGATGCAGTTTTGCAATAATATCAAGGGGCTGGATGCGATCGCCCAAGGAGGCTTGAATGGGAGTCCAAAGGTGCTGAATATGGGATAATTTTAGCACCCTAAGCCGCGATCGCCTCGGTTGCAAGCCCAACTCGCACAAACGCTTATAAATAAAGTCGCTGACGGCTTGGTGTTCGCGACGTTCCTTTTCGTTATCTAGCAATTTTTGGGTAAGTTGAGCATCTTCAAAAGTGGTTTTTCCCCTAGGAGATGAACCCGCTAAAGCATCAGTAATCAAGTGACGATTTTGAATACTAATTAAGCGTTCGGGACTTGCACCAATGAAATTTGTGCCTTTGCCATTTCCCATCGAAAAAATATAACAATCGGGGTGAGAAACTCGCAAATTATCCAAAGAAGCCACCAAATGAAAGGGCGTTGGGGCGATCGCATCTAGGGTATGGGCTAAGACAATTTTACTGAAATGATGCCCCTGAATTGATTTTAAAGCCGAAGTCACCGCCGCTTTAAAAGGATGAGCCGTTTGAATTTGAGTTGTCGCAATTTCTGAAGAGGTTTGAGGTATGGTTAAAAAGCGACTGCGACTCAAAAGATTAATTTGACGCTTCAGTTGAGCGATCGCGTCGGTAAGATTGAGGTGGGGATGAACATTGAGGTTAATAACAATAATACTGCGATCGCCTTGACGAACAATTTGCAATTGCGGTAAAAAAACTGTAGCAATAGGGAAAGGCGAAAAACTCGGCAAGTTGCGCTCAAAAAAGGTAAAACTTGAGAAGAAATGCGGCCCAGCCCAAGACAATTCTAAATTCCCTTTGATTTCAGTTTTTTGCAAACAAGACTGAATAAAATCTTGTGACAACTGAAAGCGATTACCTTTACTGAGAGTACAGTATCGCGTTTTTCCTAACGCAACGACGACTTCTTGCCTGCGATTATTTTGCCAATAAAAATGGAGTTGCTGGGGATTAAGATTTAAAGCATTTTGTAAGATCGCCAAAGGGTCAATTGTTTCAATTTCTTGAGTCAAACTGAAAATGGTTACTTGTCCTTGACGAATCGATTTTTCTTGACAATCAAGCAGCAATTGGTAAAGCTCTCGATCGTCATGAACTAAGGAGGGATAGCAGGAAATAACTGACATAGAAGCAGGTATCGTAACAATTTTTATCTTATTTTTCACGCTGGGGCTGACATGATGGTATGTCTAGAGATATCGCGATCGCCCACCAGGGAAGATCGAGGCTGTACGGTACGGTACGGGGATTCTCCTGAAGGTGGGGAGTGGGTTGGATGCGATCGCCTCAAGGTTGCCACAAAACCTCAATCGTAGCGATTATCCTAGCTCATCGTAGCGGAGAATGTAGATCGAGTCCAAAAATTTGAGGGCGATCGCGCCTCGACATCCTGTTATTTCCAGCAACGATTTTGCCCCGAAGTTACTTTTAAGAATTTTTAACATGACAACAACAAGTCTTGAGAAAAAGATTAACAAAAAATTGTGGTTCGCCGCGATCAAGCCGCCAATGTATAGCGTTGCCATTATCCCAATTTCTGTAGGAACAGCAATGGCTTATGCCCAAACTCAACAAATTTACTGGTCGATCTTTTTAACCTTTTTGAGTTCGGCAATTTTAATTATTGCTTGGCTAAACCTCAGTAATGATGTTTTCGATGCTGATACAGGAATCGATCGTCACAAAGCCCATTCTGTGGTGAACCTAACTCAAAATAAATCCTTGGTATTTTGGCTCAGTAACTTATGTCTGTTGTTGGGTTTAGGAGGAATTATCGCGATCGCGTTTTGGCAACAAGATATCACCGTTATTGCCCTTGTTATCCTCTGCTGTGCCTTGGGCTACACTTACCAAGGCCCTCCCTTTCGTTTGGGATATCAGGGCTTAGGAGAAATTATCTGTTTTGTTTGTTTTGGTCCTCTCGCGATCGCCTCCGCTTACTATTCTCAAACCCAAACCTTTTCTCTACCCGTTGCGATCGCCTCAACCCTCATCGGTTTAACCACTTCCATTATTTTGTTTTGCTCCCATTTTCACCAAGTTACTGATGACTTAGCCGCCGGGAAGCGATCGCCCATTGTCCGCTTAGGAACTGCTTTAGGGGCAAAGGTTTTAGCTTGGTCAACTGCCATCACTTTTGCCCTCGCTGTTCTCTTTATTTGCTTGGATTATGCTCCCCTCGGCACAGTTTTAATCTTCTTTAGTCTTCCCATAGCTTACGAATTAGTCAGTCATGTTAACGCCAATCATGACAAACCCGACTTAGTAAGAAATTGTAAATTTATTGCCGTCAAACTGCACTTTTGGAGCGGTCTTTTATGGAGTTTAGGCTTTATTTTACCTAACACTTTCTAAATGTATAAATTGCAGTTTCGTTGCTATCAACGCTCCTTTCTCAAACCCCTAACTACCCATCACGGCACTTGGAAAATTCGCGAAGGCATTATTATCCAATTGCAAGACCAAAAAGGACGGAGTGGTTGGGGAGAAATCGCCCCCATTCCTTGGTTTAACACCGAAACCCTTGCCGATGCCGTGCAATTATGTCAGCAACTCGGTACAACTGTTAGGGACGAGGACATCAAACAAATTCCCAACACCTTTCCCGCCTCTCAATTTGCCTTTGCCACCGCCGTCACCTCCTTAGCCATAACGCAACCCCCACCCCAACTCCCCATCGCTGCCTTACTGCCGACAGGTTCAGCCGCCTTAGCTGCTTGGTCAGAGCCGTGGCAACAAGGAAAACGGACTTTTAAGTGGAAAATTGCTGTAGACTCTCTAGAACGGGAAATAAAGCTGTTTGAGCAACTTCTGGCAGCCCTCCCCCCAACGGCCAAGCTACGCCTTGATGCCAACGGCGGCCTCACCCCCAAAACCGCGCAAACTTGGCTAAATTGCCTCGAAACCACAAAAAAGGTCGAATTCCTCGAACAACCCCTTCCCCCGGCGGAATTTGAGACAATGCGACAACTGCAAGCGCAATATACCACCCCCCTTGCTTTGGATGAGTCTGTCACCACGATCGCGCAACTCCAAGATTGCTATCATCGGGGATGGCGGGGTATCTTTATCGTTAAAATCGCGATCGCGGGTTTTCCCCAACGCCTGCGTCAATTTTGCCAAAATCATTCCCTCAACCTTGTCTTTTCCTCCGTCTTTGAAACGGAAATCGCCCGCAACGCCGCCTTCCACCTTGCCGCAGAACTCGCTTCTCCCCAATACGCTTTAGGTTTTGGCACAGAAGACTGGCTAGAAGAATATAGCCCAAAAAAAAGCACCCCCCCGAAGGAGAGTGCTTTTTTCTAATCTAAGCTTCTA
>JAWQFT010000193.1:0-7819 GCA_035968055.1 Jaaginema sp. PMC 1080.18
CCTCTTCCCACTCCTCCCCCTCTCCCTCCTCTTCCCCCTCTTTAACTACTGCCGACTGCCCAAGACCTACTACCTAATTCCCCCCGATTGCCGACTGCCCCTTAATGGCTGATAACTGAAAAAGCCTACTGCTCAGAAAAACTGATGACTGTTTACTGATAACTGATAACTGAAAAAAATGTCTGACCCACTTACCTTACTACTCTCAACCTGTAATCATTGTTTAGACACCAACACCAAAACAGTCGAAAACAACACTCAACTTGTCGCAGTACAATCGCAACAAGAAACCGAATCTGTTAGTAACTCACCCCAAAACACTGTCACCCCCCCCGAAACGATGACAGAGTTCGCAGAATCCGCAAAACATAACACCCGTTATGGTCAACATAACACTCGTTATGAAAAGCTGAACCTCGGTCATAGTGGGGAATCCGTGCGCCAACTGCAACTTTCCCTTCAGGAATTAGGACATTATTCTGGGGCAATTGATGGCATCTACGGCAAACTCACCCAAAACGCCGTCAAAGCCTTTCAAACCAGCCAAAACTTAACCCCAGACGGCATTACCGGAACTCAAACCTGGCAGAAACTCCAACAAATCACCACTCCCCAACCCACAGCCACAATTACGCCCCCAGAAACCGAGCAAAAACCGGAATCTGCTACCACAACTCCTTCTCCAGAAGCCAGCAATATTCAAACTCCCGAATTTACCGCTTCTAATCCTGAAATCCAAACCGCCTCGATGATTGGTTTAATCGTCGTCCTCGCTTGTGGTGCAACAGCGATTATCTTATTGCAACGACAGGGTAAACTAGCGCAATGGCAACTCCAATTCCAAACCGGAGTTGTAGCCTTAGAAAACGCCGCTTCAGGATTGCCGGATAGTGGCGATTTTGACCGTCCGGTGATGCTGCAACAATCCCCGACTCTGCCGAAGGCGATCGCGTGGACGATTGTCGGAGTTGCTGTGTTTGCGGTAACCTGGGCAAGTGTGGCCAAAATCGAGCAAGTCGTCCCTGCCACCGGACAACTCAAACCCCAAGGAACAGTCAAAGAAATTCAAGCCCCTGTGGGGGGTGTGGTGGCAAAAGTCCACGTTGTAGACGGAGAGAAAGTCCAAGCCGGGGATTTACTCATCAGCTTCGACCCCACCACTGCCGATGCTGAGTTAAAATCTCTGCAAACTGTCCGTAATGCTCTCCTAGCAGAAACGAACTTTTATCGCACATTAATGACGACGGCGAACACCACAGGAGTTGAGCGGCAAATCCCGCAACTCGACCTTCCCCCCGAAGCCCTGCTACTCGCGAAAAGTCGCCTGGCATTAACCAATCAAAACCGGTTGTATCGCACCCTCCTGGCTGGGGAAACCAGTGCAGCGAATCTTGATGCAGACGAACGCGCTTGGTTAGCCACAGCCCGTCAAGAATTCCAATCGCGAGCCACAGGTGCGGGGTTATCCATCGCCCAACTCGAACAACAACTGCGGCAAAATCAAGCCCAACTCGTCGATGCTCAAACCCGTTTAGCCACCGACCAAAATATTGTACAACGACTGCGCGATCGCAATTCCCAAGCTTTACAAAATGCCTCGAACAGTCTGGATATCGAAGAACAAATCCTCTCGCGTATTGCTCCTCTCGTCGAAGAAGGAGCCGTGGCCAGGGTACAATACGATCGCCAACGCCAAGAAGTAACGCAACGTTCCGGGGATTTACTTGAAGAAAGTACCCAAGGGCAAATTCAACTACGCCGTCAACTCCAGGAAGTCAACAGTCGTCAAGCGGAAATCGCACAACTTGCTGCCGAACAAAGGCGCTTACAATTTGACATTGCTCAAGCCAGAGCCGAGCTTAATAATACAACTTCTTTAGCTCAAAAAGACGTTTTAGATAAAATCGCTGTCAACAAAAACCAAATCGCCGAAATTGACAGCCAACTCAGCAAAATTATGGTCGAAAACCAAAAAAGAATTGCTGAAATCGACAGTCAAATTAGCCAAGCCGAGCAAACTTTTAATTATCAAGAACTCCGCGCTCCGGTTGCGGGAACGGTCTTTAATCTTCAAGCAACTAATCCCGGTTTTGTAGCACAACAAGCGCAACCTCTCGTCACAATTGTTCCTGAAGATAGTCTCGTAGCCGAAATTTATATTGCCAGTAAAGATATTGGTTTTGTCAGAGCCGATATGTCCGCCGATGTTCGGATCGAATCATTCCCCTTTAGCGAATTTGGCGAGATTGATGGGGAAGTTATTTCGGTAGGTTCTGATTCTTTACCGCCTGACGAACAATATCCTTATCCTCGTTTTCCGGCAAAAGTCAAGCTGAATGCTCAAACTCTCAACTTAGATAATCGTGAAATTAGCCTGCAATCGGGGATGGCAGTTGATGTCAACATTAAAGTCCGCGAAGACCGCCGCGTTATTAACTTACTCACTGAATTATTTACCAAAAAAGTAGAAAGTCTTGAAGAAGTCCGCTAATTAATCTTAAATCTTGTCGCCAGGAAAGCAAATTATCTTTCGCCTTACTATTTAAGTATTAATAACTAAGAGAAAATGACTCATTAGTTCGCGAAGATAATTGTATCAATTTTAACAAAAAGATAATAAGCCGCGATCGCGCCAGGGTAGGGGGCATTACCCACCTTTACAAAATCTCTAAAAAAACTAACATGATAAACAATAACTTTTTCTATCCAGAGCGACTTAGGTTATTTTTTCGCATTACTTTAGGATCGCGAAAAATAGTAAAACAGCGACCGAGAGCCGATCCTATTTTCGACAGAAAAAGTCAAAAAAGATACGCAAAATAATGCGAAACTCCCCCTTCGCGATCGCATAAATAAATAGCGATAAAATTTGAAACTATTTATTAACCCCGATCGCCTTACTTACCCTTTTTTCTAAATTAAAATCATGGCAACTTTAGCAGTCACAAACATTAATGATAGTGGCGCAGGTTCTTTACGGGACGCGATCGCCAATGCCCAAAGCGGCGATACCATCACCTTTAGTTCAAGCCTCGCCAACCAGAAAATCGCCCTCACAGGTGGTTCGCTCAACATCAACGGCAAAAACCTCATTATCGACGGTTCGGGGGCTTCTGGACTCACCGTAAGCGGCAACAACACCAGCCGCGTCTTCGATATCCAGGGCGCTAACCCCAACGTTACCCTCAAAAACTTTACCATCGCCGACGGTAAAGCCACCCCCACCGGAACGAACGATTACGGACACGGCGGCGGCATTCGGACCGGAACTGGGGCAACCCTCACCCTCGACGGCATGACCTTCAACAACAACTACGCCGCCGGGACTGGGGGTGGTGCAGTATACGCGGGATATCAAAGCACCAACATCGTCAAAAACAGCACCTTTACAGGCAATAGTACCGCCGGGAAACAACTCGATGGTAGCGTCGGGGAACGAGGCGGTGGCGCGATCGCCGTCCACAGCGAAAGTAGCCTCACCGTCGATAATAGCACCTTCAACAACAACTCCGGCATCAACGGCGGCGCAATCAATAGCCTCCTGAGTACCCTCACCGTCACCAACTCCACCTTTACCAACAACGACACCAGCGCGGGCGGACAATTTGGCCCCGACACGCGCGGTTACGGCGGCGCAATCTACACCGACGGCGCACATCCGGGGATTGCCGATAGCATCCGCATCAGCAACAGTCGCTTCGACGGCAACAAAGGGGCAGGACAAGGGGGTGCATTGTTCCTCTACGCCTACGGCAACAATCAAGACAGCGCCATTGTCGAAAACAGCACCATCATCAATAACAGCGTCGTCAAAGACACCCAAAACCTCGCCCTAGGGGGTGGCATTCGCATGGGAGGCGGTGGCAGCTTAACCCTCACCAACACCACCGTTGCCAATAACCGGGCTTATACCCAAGGCGGCGGCTTGTGGGCAGGAGATACCTCAGTTACCATGACCAATAGTACCTTCTACGGCAACCGGGCCGAAAGTGCCGATGGGACGCAAGGACTCGGTGGCGCAATGTTGATTCAAGGTAACACCCCGGCAAATATCAGCGACAGCACCATTGCCAATAACTACGCAGGCTTCCAAGGGGGTGCGTTCTGGGGCGGCAGTAACGCCGTTACCCTCAGCAATACCTTAGTGAACAATAACCAAGCCAACAACGGCGGTAACAACTGGAATCTTTACCACAACACCGGGACGACTTTCACCGATGGCGGCGGTAATGTGGAATACAATCCCTACAATACTAACGACACTAAAGTTGTACCCGGAGTCACGGTTATTAACCCACAATTGGGAACGTTTACCGACAACGGTACAGCCATTCAAACTCCGCCCTTGCCCGGAAATACTACTGTAATAGCCGGGGCGACAGCTTCGGGAAATATCATAACCACAGCACCCCTCGCCCCCGATAGCCTAGTGGCAACGGCGAATAGCGACACTGAAATTGCTCTCGCTTGGAACGATAATAGCAGCAACGAAACTGGGTTTAAAATTGAGCGATCGCTCGATAACACCAATTGGACAGAAATCGGCACAGCCGGGGTCAATACTACCAGTTATACCGACACGGGACTGAGTGCTAATACTCAATATTACTACCGCCTCAGTGCGATCAATGGGGTGGGAAGTTCTAACCTGATTGATACCAATACCACGACCACCAATACTGGTACAACTCTCCCCACAACGGGAGGCGGTACAACTATCCCCACAACAGGAGGTGGTACAACTATCCCCACAACAGGAGGAACAACCGATCCTATCAAAAATGTCGATCCCAGCCTCATTAAAAACGGCAACAACATCTTTGAATTTAGCGGCGGTAATCTCCGCTTCACTCTCAACAACAGTAACAGCCCAGGAGTACACGAAATTGGAATATTCGCCGTAGACGACGACCAAGGCACAATTAACGGCGTGCGTCCGGGGGATGCAAACTATACCAAAACCGCTTTGATTAACGGCAAAACCATCTTCTCCGCCTTACCCAACTTATTCCCCAACGTCCGCAATACTCGTCAACTCAGCTTTGATAAAAATACCAAATTGGGCTTTTATCTCGTACAAAATAGCACCACCGACCAGGTATTAGCAGGCGGAAATGAAGCGCAAGTATTGTTTGCCACGGGTAATAACTATCTTCAAGCCGCCGATTTAGGGAACAATCGTTTCCGTTTGGCATGGGAAGATATGTTTGGCGGTAGTATTGATTTCCGCGACTTAGAAATGACCGTTGAAGTCAGCCGCGACTCTTTGATGACTGGCACAAATCTGCAAGGTAATCAACAAGGAGAGTTACTGGATTTGACGCAGCATACAGGTACGATTGCCGCCGAATTCATTGTCAATCGCGATGCGGCTTATGACAACTATGCCGGATTTTATACGGTGGATGATGCTTCCGGGCGTGTGGGCAATCTCAATCCCGGAGATGCAGGTTATGCCGAAGCCGCGATCGCGCAACGTCTTGACTTGGCTAATGGCCTGCCAGGTGGTAAGATTCTCGCACCGTTTATGATTGCAGACAGCACCCCAGAGGAGTTTTTGGCAAAAAACCCCAAAAACCAAGCCGGACAGGGGCCAATGGCTTATTTCGCCTTCTTAGGGGCAAATCCCGACAAGGTAGACCATATCCGTCAAATTGGCGATAATACTTTTGCCTTTGAGGATTGGTATGGCGGTGGCGATTTTGATTACAACGACCATGTTCTCCAAGTGAATTTAGCTTGAGTTGGGGGCGCGATCGCGGGCGTGGGAAATCTCAGTCTGTACTTGTTGAAGACGCGATTTATTTTGCCACAAAATCCCGATCGCCGGAGTAATTGATTCTGAAAAAACTGGAATTTTTCCCGATACCCAATCTACCCCTAGAAATAAGAAAGTGGTAGATGCACCCTGGTTATAACTTCTCCTCGATCCCTAACTTGTCAGCATAACTTAACTGACAATAGGAGTCGAGGAGTTTTTTTTAACTAAAGAAATTTAAACGCGAACTTTAAATAATAGTTCTATCTTTGTAAAGATTGACAAGTTTTGCTGAAATAGTCGGTTTAAAACTAGCGTATTCTTATCAAGTTTGTTAAGTTTAAAATAGCTAAAACAAACCCCCTACTTGTGTTAAACCTAAATATTACGATGAAATCCTTATATCGAATCGGCGCGATCGCCCTTGCAACCGCGACACTTAGCCTCGGCAACAGCGCGATCGCCAACCCCCAAGTCAATCTCCAAGATCGCTTTTTGACCAGCAACCTCAAAAACTTCAATCCCCCCGATCGCGGCGCACCACCCTCAACCTCTGCTGGCGGTAGCAGAGGCTGTGCGACGGCAACGACCGATGCGTCGCAACCCAAAGCCCTGAGTGTCCTCTCCCTCAAACAACACATTCCCCTAACCCTGGCCGCTCATCCCACCTTCTTTTTCTATGTACCATCGGGTCTAGAGTCCACCGTAGAATTTAGCTTACATAAATTCGACGTGACACGCGATCGCGACACCGAAAAAGTCTACACCATCGAACTCTCCGTCCCCCCCGAAGGCGGCATTATCAGCTACCAACTGCCCCAAACCCCCCAACACGCCCTGGAAGTCGGCCAAATGTATCACTGGTATGTGGTCGTTCCCTGTAGAGACACCGCCTTGGTTGAATATGACTTCTCCGACGGCTTTATCGAACGCACCAACGCCGACGCTTTACCGATTAACCTCAACGAGGGTTTAGCCAATACCGATCCCAGCGATGCTATAGCCCTCGCGAACCTCTACGCTGAAGCCGGAGTTTGGCACGAAACCCTTGAATATCTCGCCCAAGCCCGCAATGCCAACCCCCAAGATACTGCCATTCAAGCTCGCTGGCAAAGCCTTCTCAATACCGCCAATTTGGGCGAATACAGCGAAGAATAACTATCTGTTGGCTTTAACCCTAGCATTCCACGATTCATGAGCAAAATCCCTTCTCAGAACAGCAATGGCGTTGGTTTAAGCGCTTTGCTGTTCTTTTTAATGTTCAAATTCGCTCAACCCCTAGCAGCGCAACCCATTACCCCTGCCAACGACGGTACTAATACCCAAATTACCCCAACGGGCGATCGCTACGATATCTTGGGCGGCACCGTCTCCACCGACGGCACAAACCTCTTTCACAGCTTTGAACAATTTAGCCTCGATACCAATCAAACCGCCAACTTCCTTGTCACCCCCGGACTTCGCAACATCCTCAGTCGAGTCACCGGCGGCGATCCCTCCATTATCAACGGTTTACTGCAAATTACAGGCGGTACACCCAACCTCTACCTCCTGAATCCAGCAGGCATTGTTTTCGGTCAAAATGCTCGCTTAAACATCCCCGCCGACTTCACCGCCACCACTGCCACAGGTATCGGCTTCGAGAACGGTATTTTTAACTTCTTCGACCCCATCAACGCGGCCACCTTAAACGGCCAGCCCCTCTTTTTGGAATTCGCCACAAGCAACCCAGGAGCAATTATTAACGCGGGTAACCTCTCAATGGCGGAAAATGCCAATTTAACCCTCAGTGGCGGCACAGTCATCAACACGGGCAATATCGACACCTCTGGCGGCAATATTAACCTGGTGGCCGTCCCCGGCAGCAGTCGCCTCCAAATCCAACAAGACGGTACAATCCTACGCCTAGAAATCGACCCCCCCCGCAACACCAACGGCAATACTTTGGGGTTTCAAGTCCTCGACTTACCCGCCCTCCTCACCGGCCCGGCGGCTAACATCACCACCCACCTTGGCATCTCGACAACTGGCGAAGTCCAGCTTACCACCTCTGGTGCAACC
>JAWQFT010000194.1:0-7710 GCA_035968055.1 Jaaginema sp. PMC 1080.18
AACCAACAACCAACAACCAACAACCAACAACTAACAACCAACAACCAACAACCAATTGATTGCAATTCGTATTAGTATCGCGATCGCCCTAGGGGGAATTTTGGGGGGATGCGGGGGTTATCCTCGATTGCTAAACTTTCCCTTTGACCGCAGTGGGCGTACTTTGAACAGTGTGGCATCAGAAGTCGCACCGGATATTGCTTCGCGCTACATTGTTTTTGTTTCCGATCGCAATCGGTCTCAGGATATTTATGTGTTTGATGCCGAAAATCGCCGTTTGATTGACGTTCCCGGTTTAAATTCCCTCGATGCGATCGCGTCTGACCCGGCAATTTCTGAAGATGGCCGCTACATTGTCTATACTCACACTCGTCAGGGACGCTCAAATATTCATCTGTACGACCGCGAAACAGAAATCGACCGCAGTCTAACTTCGAGTTTACAAGCAGAGGTACGCCACCCAACCATTAGCGCCCAAGGCGATCGCATTGCTTATGAAATGGCAACTGAGGGACAATGGGATATCCAAGTGTGCGACCTCAAGGGCAATCCCATCGATTTACCGGGAATGTAGTCCTAATTTTGGAGAAAGGGATGTTGTAGCTCAAGAATTGGCATCTGACGGCGGGTTGGCGGCGGTCAAACGTTCGCGAGATCGCCGTCGTTTTTGAGGAGAATGCTGCCATTTTTGCCAAGCGGCTTTGACTCCGGCGATGGCGCTGCGGCTTTGAATCGACAATCGACGAGTCGAAACCCTAGCATCTTCGAGACTGCGATCGACTTGTTTGACAATCCCCGATGCACTGCTGACACCATCGTGGAGATCGTCAGTTAATTCGCTAATTTCTAACCCGGTTAAACGAATAGCCTCTAAAGTCGGGGGAAATTCCCGTCGCAGGGTATCAAATAACTTCTCTGCACTGCGGGCTGCCCGCGCTAATTCAGTAACGGCGGGGATTAACGCCACTAAGACTGCTGTTAAACTCACTGCGACGAATAACAGCGACAAACCAAGCCAAAATAAAGGATCGCTCACGGGAGTCTCTTGTCTAGGAATGATGGTTCACAGAAGCCGAAGCATCGGTTAATTCGTGCGTTTGCTGCAACTCTTTGGTTTTGAGTTGACTGGCATAAACCCCTGCCGCGATCGCCTCTTGCAGACGAATCAAGGTATCATTCCAATTGTGGAGGGCTGACTCGGAGAAGCGATCGGCTTGTAATTGAAGGCTGGTGGATAAGTCTTCGGCCAATTCGGGCAAAGCGGCGGCGGATTTTTTGAGAATTTGGCGAGTTTCGCGACCCGGACGCGGTGCAATGAGCATTCCCACAACTGTCCCCACGGCCGTTCCGATCAGCATCCCTCCGAAAAATGTTCCTGTTCTTGATTTTGCCATAGTTTCGATTCCCAAGTTTGCCCTTGTATGTTTGCTTATTGCCCATCATACAAGTCTTGTGTTGTTTTCTCCTTAAGAGCGTTTTGGACGACGCAAACTACGCCACAATAACGGCAGCCAACCCAAGATTGTCAGGAGTTGTTGCAGTTGTTGGAGTTGACGGCTGAGTTGAGCGTCTAGTTGTCTGAGGGTGCGCGATCGCCCTTGGCTTGCCCTAATTACGTCAGGAGCAAGCAGAAAAAAGCGATGCAAGCGCTGTTCGACGCGGGTCAGGACGCGGGTTGTTTGCCTAAATCTACGTCGCCATTGCCACACCCGCCAAGCAATATAGCAATTGACGCAGGTGATGAGGAGATTAACGGTAATTACGAATGCGATCGCGACCATTTTTTGATAACCCCCTGCGGCAAACATCCGTACCCTAGCATATTGTCAACGGCTCAGAAAAGGACAAAAGCTATAGCTGCTGCTTTCTCTCTCGCCAGCCAATCACTGCAAAAGGCATTACCCTAGAGTACAGAGTCTTTCTAGGGCGATCGCACATGAATGGTCAAACCGCCGCGAAACCAACTTCTTGGCAACAACGCTGGCAGCGATTTCTGGCTATCCAAAAATCAACTCAGATTGAAGAATCTTTACTACTGCGAATTTTGGTGCAAGTTCTCGTGATTGTGGGGATTATTGCTACCGATATTGCGGCGGAAACGGCGATGAGTTTCTGGGCAGTGCCTTTGAGTCTTTTGGGGGGATTTTGCAGTTGGTATCGACGCTACAAGCCCAATATTACCCTCAAATTCGCGATCTCGATCGGGATGTTGTTGGCTTTGGGGATGTTTTTCCAAAACTTACTCGCCAGTGCTAATGATACCCGTTTGGTTTTAGCCACTTTACTGATTCAACTGCAAATTTTACACAGTTTCCATCTACCCCGGCGTACCGATTTGGGCTACTCGATGCTGATTGGCTTGATTTTGTTGGGGGTGGCAGCAACCCTCAGCGAAACTTTGACTTTTGCTCCGATGTTGGTGTTGTTTCTCGTTGTTGGCTTGCCCACTTTAATCCTTGATTATCGCTCTCGTTTAGGACTGACTCTCAGCCCCACTGTCAAAAGAGAATCTCGCCAAACTCCCAAGGCTGAATCTCAGACAACTTTATGGAGTCAACATTCGCCGTTGTCTCTACGACGATTGAGCTTGATGTTAGCTTTAATTGTCAGTTTGGGTTTGGCCTTATTTGCTTTGATGCCCCGCTTTCCCGGTTATCAACAATTTACGTTTCCGGTGAGTGGGGCGGGAGAAATGGAAAATTCGACATTTAACCCTGAAAATCGCGGTATTTTTAACCCTGGCGTTCGTTCGGGCGGTCAGGGGGCGGAGCGAGACGGTTTGGGCGGCGAGGGGGGCGAAAATGGCGAAGGAGAGGGGGATTTGTATTATGGTTTTCAAAGTGAAATCAATCAAGGTCGTAGTCTTGGCAAACCGTCCCAGCCCAAAGTTTTGTTAAGAGTGCGATCGCAAGCCCCCGGATTTTGGCGAATGTTGGCATTTGACCGTTATACGGGCCAGGGTTGGGCGGTTAGTCGCGATGAGCAGTTACAAATGGTGGAACGTCCTTCTTGGACGTATCGCTTCTTTTTATCGTCTTCTTATGGCTTGCCATCACGCAAGGAAGTGACTCAGACTTATACGGTGGTAGAATCTCTCCCCAATGTGATTCCGGCGTTGTACGACCCCCACGAGATTTATTTTCCCACCACAGAAATTGGTATCGATCCAGAAGGGAGTTTGCGATCGCCCAGTGCTTTGATTGGGGGGATGACCTATACGGTGATTTCCGAAGTTCCCTATCGCGATCTCGAAAATTTGCGGCAAGCGGGGACGAAGTATACTGATGCCATTCAAAAATACTATCTACAAATTCCCCCAGTAATTGAAGATTCGGTTCGCGATCGCGCCGAAACCTTGTTAGCCAAAGCCGATCGCGAAATTACTTCTCCTTACGAAAAAGCCCTATATTTAGCCCAAGCCCTCAAACAAACTTATCAAATCCAAGAATTTCCTGAGTTAGCTCCAGGACAAGATTTAGTAACAACTTTCATCGAAAATGGCGGCGGCTATGACGATCATTTTGCCACGGTATTAACCGTCATGTTGCGATCGCTCGGCATTCCAGCCCGCTTAACCACGGGTTTTGGCACGGGTCAGTTTAACCCCTTCACGGGTTTTTACTTAATCCGCAATACCGATGCTTATGCCTTAACAGAAGTTTATATTCCCGATTGGGGATGGTACACCTTCGATCCAGTTCCCGGTCGCGAAATCATCCCTCCATCCTTTGAAGAATCGCAAACCTTTAGCGTCTTGCGGCAGTTTTGGCATTGGGTAGCGGGGTGGTTGCCGTCCCCCGTAACCGGCTTTATCGGCTATATTGGACGAACCTTAGCCAGCGCGATCGCCACTATCCTCGGTTGGTTGTGGGCTGTAGCAACCAACAGTTGGTTAGGAGCTATGATTGTGGCAATCCTCGCGATCGGTGTAGCATTATTAGCATGGCTGGTGTGGACTTATTGGCGACGTTGGCGATACGCTCATCGCTTACAGCAACTTCCCCCAATGGAGCGCCTTTATCGGCAAATGCTAGACCGTTTAGCCGCTACAGGCGATCCCAAACATCCCGCCCAGACACCCCTAGAATATGCCCGTCAAGTGCAGCAGCAATACGAAACTGCCCAAGCTGAAATCATCGCCGAAATTTCTCAAGCTTACGTTCATTGGCGTTATGGCGGCCAGCAGCAAAATATTGTTTACCTTCAGCAACAGTTAAAATTACTCAAAAATAGCTTGAACCGTCGGCAGAAAACTGTGGTGGCTACCCGTTGAAACTCCAGCATCAGGTGATACCAACCATCTACAATCGATATGGCAAAATCCAGCATGAGCGCCCCCTCCCCCTCCTACGAAGAACTGATGGCCGAAGCGGACACCTTGCGCCAAGAAGTCCGCACGCTGCAAACCGTCAAAATAGCTTTTGAAGCCCAAGAAAACTTAGTCCGCTCTTTAGTTGCGATGGGTCAAGCTGCAACCGGACGTTTGATGTTACGGTCGATGTTACTGCAAATGGCTAATACTGCGAGTAAAATTGTCCAAGCTGAAGAATGTAGCTTGTTTTTGCTCAATCCTGAAGGATTAGTCACCGAAAGCATTTTAGCTCGCGGCGCAACCATTCGCGAACAGAAAGAAAGTCTCATCGGTCAAGTTTTGGATAAAGGTTTAGCCGGATGGGTGGTACGCCATCGTCAAATGGCTTGGGTGAAAGATACTCGTCGAGACGAACGCTGGATTACCTTACCCAATCAACCCTATCGCGTGGGTTCGGCTTTGTGCATCCCGTTGTTGCGAGGTAAGGTTTTGTTGGGTTTAATGACGTTAACTCATCCCAAAACTGACTATTTTCATCAAGATGCAGTTCGGGTTTTACAACTGTCGGCGACTAGCATAGCCTTGGTATTGGATAATTCCCGTTTGTATGTCAAAGAAAATCAATCAGAGGGGACAACGACGGCTTGGTCAATCGCGACGGCTAAGACTTCGGCTCAACCTACCCCCACTCCCCATAAGCCTGAGTCCTTGGCGAAGTTGGGCATTTACATGATTGACGATGGCGGTAAGTTTCTTTATGCGAATAGCGCCTTAGCGGCTATTTTTGATTATCCCTTTGCGGATTTGGCGGCGATGGAATCGGTATTTCAGTTAGTCGTTCCCCAAGATTACGAGTTTTTCGCCGATAAACTTAATTCTTGTTTACAGGGTCATGCGGTAAATTTAAGTTTTCGGTTCAAAGGCCAAAAACGACGCGGTGAAATTGTCCCTATTGAAGTGGAAGGTCATCGCACGAAGTTTTATGGTAAACCTGTTGTGATTGGCGTGCTACGAGCCGCTTTAAGTTCATGAACGATCCCCTGAGTGCATTTAAAAGACAGCCCTGGTTGCCCTTGTTTCAGGCGGCGGGTGCAACGATCGCGATCGCGATTTTAGTCGAGTTAATTTTAGCTTTAGCGCTCCAAAACTCCGCCGCAGTTCGACAAGTTTGGCTAATCTTGTTTTCGGGGGTATTAGCCGTGATTTTGCCGATTTTGGCGGCTGCTGGTTTGGGAGCGTTAGGTGTGTATTTCTGTCAGACTTGGCGCAAGGAGCAAGTTTATCTCGATACAGGGAGTTTGTGGGCGCTGATCTTGTGTTTGATGGTGTGTTTGTGGCTGAAGTCGTTGTTGGTTGACAGCGTTTTGGTGGGTTTGAGCTACAACAGTTTGATTGGGGTATTGCTGGGAGTTTTCTGGCAAGGACGCTCTTATTGGCGGGGTTGGCGTTAATTTGTTAATCGCTACCCGACTACTATGAAACTCTATCTCATCCGTCACGGTATTGCTGCCGAACGGGGGACTTATGCCCAGGATGGCGAACGTCCCCTCGTCCCTAGAGGACAACAAAAAACGGCGGCTGTGGCTCGTCGCTTACAAAGCCTCAATATCCATTTTGAGTTGATTTTAACCAGCCCTTTGCTTCGCGCCCGCCAAACCGCCGATATCCTCTATCAAGCAGGATTAGCCTCTACTTTGCAAGAATATTCGCCCCTTGCTCCGGGAGGAAGTCTACAGCAGTGGCTACAATGGTTAAACCAAAACCGCTACAGTAATCTGGCTTTAGTCGGCCATCAACCCGATCTGAGTCGCTGGGCTACCATGCTGGTTTGGGGAAGCGAGGCTGAAAAACTGATTCTCAAAAAAGCTGGTATCATCGGTTTGAATGTCCCCAGCACTTTAGATTTGCTCGGAAACTGCGAGATGTTTTTGCTAACTTCGCCCCAATGGTTTTTATAGTTGTTGAAAACTCTCCGGCAATCGAGAGCGAGAGGATTCTAGCTTCAACAGGAGAATCTGGCCAATACCGAAGACGAACCCCGAACTCCAGACTCAAAACTTTTGGTAAAAACAGCAACGAAACCAGGTTCTCCGGTAAGCTAACTTCAAACTAAATTACTTTTTTTTACAACGAACTAAATTTATGACAGCTTCAGCCTGCCAGTACATTCCGGGTTTAGCCAATGTTCCTGCTGCTCAATCAAGTATTAGCTATGTAGATGGAAAGAACGGAATTCTAGAGTATCGCGGTTTCAATATCGAAGACTTGGCCGCGAAAAGCAACTTCTTGGAAACGACTTATTTGTTGATTTGGGGCCAACTTCCCAGTAAAGAGGAGTTAGCGGATTTTGAAAATGATGTTCGCTATCATCGCCGCATCAAGTATCGCATTCGCGACATGATGAAGTGTTTTCCGGAAACGGGACACCCGATGGATGCTTTGCAAACCTCAGCCGCCGCTTTAGGGCTGTTCTACGCTCGTCGCGCTCTTAATGACCCGCAGTACATTCGTGAGGCTGTGGTGCGCTTAGTCGCTAAAATTCCGACGATGGTGGCTGCTTTTATGCAGATGCGGAAAGGGAACGATCCGATACAGCCCAATGATGAGCTTGATTATGCGACTAATTTCCTTTATATGCTGACCGAGCGCATTCCTGAACCTTTGGCGGCGCGAATTTTTGATGTCTGTTTGATGCTGCACGCCGAACATACGATTAATGCTTCGACGTTTTCGGCGATGGTGACGGCTTCGACGATGACAGACCCTTATGCGGTGGTGGCTTCGGCGGTGGGAACGTTGGCGGGGCCTTTACACGGGGGCGCGAATGAGGAGGTAATTCTGATGCTGCAAGATATTGGTGCGGTGGAGAATGTGCGTCCTTATGTGGAGGATTTGGTGACGCGCAAAGCGAAAATTATGGGTTTTGGTCACCGAGTTTATAAGGTGAAAGACCCTAGAGCGACGATTTTACAAGGGTTAGCCGAGCGTTTGTTTGAGCAAACGGGCAAGGATGAATATTACGATATTGCGGTAGAACTGGAAAAAGTGGTCGAAGAAAAACTCGGTCACAAGGGTATCTATGCGAATGTCGATTTTTATTCGGGTTTGGTTTACCGTAAGTTGGGGATTCCGACGGATTTGTTTACGCCAATTTTTGCGATCGCGCGGGTTGCAGGTTGGTTGGCTCATTGGCGCGAACAAATTGGCGAAAATCGCATTTTTCGACCTACTCAGATTTACACTGGGGGACATGATAATCCTTATATTCCCATGCGCGATCGCCATTAATTAGTTATTAGTTATTGGTTGTTGGTTATTGGTTGTTGGTTGTTGGTTGTTGGTTATTGGTTGTCCGTCACAATTCCAATTTCCTCCCACTCCTCCCCCTCTTCCCACTC
>JAWQFT010000195.1:0-7686 GCA_035968055.1 Jaaginema sp. PMC 1080.18
AATCAAAAGTTTGTAGTTTTTGCTACACTATCTCGAAATAATCAGCCAAAATAGGTTTTAAATTAATATATTTCCCCAGCACGAGCAATTTCTCTGCGGCTCATACTGGGGAAGGGAATGGAAGCTATAATTATGCTACTAAAAAGCCGGGGCTGTAGCACCAGCAGGGTCAGTTACCCGAAATTCTGTACGATAGGAAGGTGTTGTGGGTATTGGTGAAGGCTTCATGCCATGAGAGACTTGATTTGTCCACCAAAGTTGCTCGGTATAAACCCTTTCAAAACCTGCTTCTTGCAACCAAAAATCGACACTTTGGCGAGCATACTCCTTGATATACGGTTCTTCAAAAATATCTGTTAGCCAGTCTGTATGGCGCAGGGTTTCTTGACTACCATCAAAAATCATCACTTGGCCGTTGCCTTGGAGCAAGCGAAAAGCCTCTTGTACAATGGCTTGAGCGATCGCGATCGGTGTTTCGTGGAATAATAGCGAAGCCGTCACCACATCAAAAGACTCCGACGGTAAATTAGTGGCTTCAGCAAGTCCGTGTAACCATTGAATTTCGAGATTGGCTTGTTTGGCTTTATACTCTGCCATAACTAACATATATGGCGACAAATCCAAACCTATAACTTCAGCTTCGGGAAACTTTTGCTTGAGTAATAAAGTTGTCGATCCTGTCCCACAACCCAAGTCTAAAATACGGCGAGGTTGTCCTTTAATGGTTTTAATCGCATCTTCTCGCAGCCAAGTTTCATTGGGTAATAATACATAATTCGTAATCGGATCGTAAGTCACTGCTGCTCCCGAATTTAGATAGCCATTTTCAACTCCGTGAAAATTCTGAGATTGATAATAATCGGGATAAATTAGATCGGGGTTACGCAGGCGATCGCCCTCTCTTTCCCAATCAATACTATTTGATAAACGTTCCAGTGCTTCCCCATCAATTAAAACTTTGGCGATGGGTTCGAGAAAACGCTTCCATAATGTATCTTGGCGTACTGTCATAAGTTGTAAACTCTTTGAATAGCAACACTTTTATAAATTGTAACAATTCATTAAGCTAGAGAATCGTGCGACAATAAAACGCGATCGCGTCCTCAGAGAATACACTTATGGTTGAATCAAAAATTGGCATTGCCATCGTCGGTACAGGCTTCGGTCAAAAAGTCCATATCCCCGGCTTCCAAGCTCATCATCGCACCGAAGTTGTCGCCGTTTACAACCCCGATCTCGCCAAAGCCAAGGCGATCGCTGCTGAGTATAACATCCCCCACGCCAGCAACGACCTCAACGCGATCGTCAAGCTGCCCGCAGTCCAGGGAGTCAGCATCTCCACCCCTCCCTTCCTGCACTACGACATGGCCAAAACTGTCCTCAACGCCCAAAAACACCTGTTGCTGGAAAAACCCATGACCCTCAACGCCAGGGAAACCCAGGAACTCTACGACCTATCCTTGCAAAATAATGTCATTGCCATCCCCGACTTCGAGTTTCGCTTCGTCCCTGCATGGCAGCATTTCGCCGAATATCTGCAACAAGGCTTCGTCGGCCAAAAACGCCTGATCAAAATCGATTGGCTGGTGGTGAGTCGGGCCGACCCCAACCGTCCCTGGAACTGGTACGCTCAGAAAGACAAAGGAGGCGGCGCATTAGGGGCTGTTGCCTCCCACGCCTTCGACTACATTAACTGGCTGTTTGGCGATGTAAAGCGCCTTTGTGGGTCTCTCAGTTGTGCCATTCCCCAACGACCCGACCCCAAGGACGGCGACAAACTCAAGCCCGTCGATGCTGACGATACTTGCAATATTATGCTCGAACTCGCTGACGGTACGCCCTGCCAAATCTGCATTAGTTCCGTTACCTACCAAGGCCGCGGTCACTGGGTAGAGGTCTATGGCGATAAAGGCACATTAGTCCTCGGTAGCGATAACCTCAAAGATTACGTCCACGGCTTCCGTTTGTGGGCTGCGACAGCCGGAGAAGACCTGCAAGAAGTGGCAATTCCCCAACGCCTGGCTTTCCCCAAAGTGTATCCCGACGGTCGCATTGCCCCTTTCATCCGGGTGGTGGATACTTGGGTGAAGGCGATTGATACCCATCAACAACCGATTCCGTCTCTCAAGGAAGGGGTTTACTCCCAGTTATTAATGGATTTAACTCATCAGTCCCATGAGTCGGGGAGGTGGGTTTCAGTTATCAGTTAACAGCGATTAAGGGGCAGTGGGCAGTGGGCAGTAGGCAGTGGGCAGTGGGCATTGGGCAGTAGGGATTGGGCAGTAGGGATTGGGGGGAGGAAATTACCAATTACCAATTACCAATTACCAATTACCAATTACCAATTAAGGGATTTAGGGATTTAGTGAAAACGGTACAAACAACCAACAACCAATAACCAATCAACGAGATGCGGATTGTTGAGACTGACTTTGGGGCGAGGCCGAGCCGTTGCGATCGCCTTCGGGAGTAAGCTGGGCAGCAGGGGTAACAGGATTGATTGAGGGCGGGGCTGCGGTGTCGTCCTCGAAATCGTTGGGGAGAGGAGCGATTTCCTTGGGTTCGACGGCGTTGATGACGGCTCCGAGTAAGGGCAATTCGGCTTCGATCGCGCTGTCAAGTTGGGTTTCGAGGGGGGTTTTGCAGGTAATGCCGGGACGAGTAACCAGGGTGATGCCATCGGCTAGTGGTTCGAGTAATAAGGCATCGTTGCAGGTAGATAAGGCAGGGGTGTCGATGACGACGAGATCGAAGCGTCCTTTGGCATCGTCGAGGAGGCGGCGCATTTCGCTGGATTCGAGGAGGGCTGCGGCTTTGACTTGGGGCCCGGCGCTGGGGATGATGTAGAGGTTTTCGACGTTGGGAACGAGGTGGAGGTAGTCGCTGCGAGAACCGTAGTAGCTGAGGGGTTCGAGTTGGGCATCGGGATCGATTTCGAGATGGAGATAATGGGCGCTAGAGGGCGATCGCAAGTCACCTTCGATCAAGAGGGTGCGTTTTCCGGCTTGAGCGGAGGCGATCGCGAGGTTATAAGCCACTACGGTTTTGCCTTCGTCGTCAGTTAAACTGGTGAGTAGGATAACTTTGGCCGATTGAGCCGCACCCCGTCGCAAATTGGTGCGGAATAACTCGAAGTAGTGGAGATCGCTGAGGTTGTAGTCTTGGATGATGGGGACTTCGACGCGATCGCGATTGAAATTATACACAAAAGGTAGTTCTCCTAAAAAGGCTACTTCGCGATCGTTGAGGATATCTTTAATTTCTTTGGCGGTATGCAGGCGATTATCTAAAATCGAGAGCAAGAAAATTACCCCTGTCGCGGCAATAAAGCCTAAAACTGTACCGCCCCCAATGGCAATAATGGGGTTAATTCCTGCGGGGGTTTCGGGTTCGATTTTGGTGTCAAAGGCGGGATTGCCAATGGTCAAACTGCCCACGGTTTCGGCTTCGGCGGATTGAGCATCCAGGAGTTGAGTGAGAAGTTGATTGTATAGGGCTTGCTTGGTTTGCAGTTCTTGTTGCAAGCGCCCCCGTTCGAGTTGTTTGGCCGGAAATTGCTCGTATTGTTGGCGCAGTTCTCGTTCGGTTTTTTGCACGGATTGCAGTTGCGAAACCAGGGTTTCTCGTTGAGTTTGCAGTTTGACGAGGTTATTGGCTAATTCGCGACGGGCTGGATCGAGGCTGCTGGTTTGGCGAATTTCTCCAGGAAGGGGAACTAAGACATTACCCGTACCGATGAGTTCTTGTACTCGCTGTTGCAAGAGTTTTTCGTTGGCGGCTTGGGCTTTGAGGAGTTCTTGCATCTGGGGGTGTTGGGGGCGCAAATCGTCTTCGAGTTTGGCGATTTGGGTTTCGATTTCCAGGAGTTGCGATCGCAAACTACCCACTAAAGGATCGGCACTAAGGGCTGAGGCGGTGTAAGCTTGATCGGGGGTCATGCCCAGTTGAGAGCTAATGCTTTGAATTTGTGCTTCTACGCCTTCGAGGGTGAGTTTGATTTCCCGTTGTTGCTGCTGTGCGCCGCTAATGCCGCTAAATAGCGTGCCATCTTCGGCGGAGACCAAAGAAGACCCTTGCTCGGTAATATAGCGGAAATAGGCTTGTTCGGCGGCTTGTAGCTCTTGTTTGACTCCATCAATGCGCTTTTGTAGGGAGTCGATGCGCGATCGCAATACGGAGGTGTTAAATAAGCGGCTTTGTTCGACCATTCCCTCCATCATTGTTTGCAAGGCTTGTTGGGCAACACCTTCTTTGGGGTGTTCGTATTGCAATAAAATTTCAGTAGGTCCGGTATCTTCTTCGCCTTCTGGGGGTTCGTTGAACTGAACTTTTACGTCGTCTACCAAGTCTTCAGGTTTGATGGGCAATCCTTGAGCCGCAGGTTCTAAAATGTTATTGCTTTTGAGAAATCTCTCGTCTATGGATGCTTTTCCTTGACGAGTTAAATTGCCCCCAGTTTCGGTGATGGTGATGGGGGGTTGTTGAAAGCGCAGTAAGCCCCTAGCTCGATAAGTTGGGGGTTTAGGTGCTGGAGGAGGTAGTATGGCCACAATGCCAGAAATGCCGATAATGAATAAAAAGGTAAAAAAGCCGATTAAAGCATTGTCATTGAGGCTGATGAGGAAGCGCTTAACCAAGGGTGAAGTCATAGCGGTAGAGTTGCGATCGCGTTGGGCAATCTGTTTATATTCTTTATATACGCTACTACTTTAACAAAGTGGGATTTGGGGCGAAACTCTCCCACCTCGCCCTCGCAGGTGGTGAGATGGATAGCCCCAAGTATTTTTGTTATTTTATCAATATAGTGCTTGTAATGCTCGTCGCGACAGAGATGAGGCAGCAAGCCAAAATATCAGGAATAATAAAGTATGAAGACCGATAGTTTGGTCAAATTGTTGAACTAGGGTAGCAAAATTGTGGCATTAACAATTGCAGTTATTGGTGCGGGTTTAGCCGGGCTGACTTGCGCTAAACAACTTCAAGACCGAGGATTTGATACGATCTTGTTGGATAAATCTCGCGGTTTGGGCGGACGAGTCGCAACCCGGCGCTTGCATGAGACTCGCGTCGATCACGGTTTGCCGTTTTGGGAGGTTCAGGGATCGGTATCGCAACGCTTAACTCACACTTTAGCAGCAAAAAAGTTGCTACATCCTTGGGGCGATCGCTTTTATCAACTCCACTCAGATGGGACTTGGGAAAAGTTAGCACCGACACAACGCTATATTACTCCTGATGGTATTAATGCGATCGCTAAAGTGATGGCGGCTCGTCTCAAGGTACAGCGTCAGTTTCGCGTTGTCAAACTCACTGTCGATGAAAGCAAATCTGTTTGGCAAATTGCCAGCGAATCTAGCCAAATTCAAGCCCAAGCTATTGTTTTAGCGATTCCTGCCCCCCAAGCCCTGGATTTATTACTCGCTTCAGATTTAGATATTTTTCCCGCTTTACATCGCGTCCGCTTTCATCCCGGATTGGCAGTAATGGCGGGTTACGACCTCGATTTTCCCGCTTTGGGCTGGCAAGCGGTTAAACTGAAAGGCGATCGCGATCTTCACTGGATTGTCCGCGATAGTAACAAATACCATCAGCCTTCCCAACCCACCTTTGTACTGCACAGTACCCCAGACTTCGCACAACATTATCTCGATACCCCCGACTTGAAAGTTGCCCAATCCAAACTCCTCCACCAAGTTTCCCAACGGCTCAAAACTGACTTTACCAAGCCCCAATGGGTACAAATTCATCGCTGGCGTTACGCAAGAACCCACCAAGCCTTGAACGAGCCTTGTTTGCTGGCTCAAACGCCTTTACCATTAGTGTGTTGTGGGGATTGGTGTTTGGGGAGTTCCATCGAATCGGCTTTGCAATCGGGACAAGCCGCAGCCCAAGCATTTAGCACAATCTTGTTACAAGATTAAGAACGAGGGCGATCGCGCCGATGCTACGGCAAAATCAAAAAACGAAGATTATTACAGGAACGTTATTCATGTCTGAGTTTTTAGATTTTCTCAAACATAAATACGCTTATGTGGCTATCGGTGAGTTTCAACCCGGAACTTTTTTAGAAGCAGAACAGTTGTTTGAAAAAGCGGTTTCAACCTATCACGATGGCTTCCAAGGCGCTTATTTACTCCAAGAACCTGGCACAGATAAGGGTATCGCAGTCATCTTTTGGAACGACATTGAAGATATGGATGCCAATAAAAACGAATTATGCGATGCCATATTAGACCAAATGGCTCACTTGTTTGTTGCTCCTCCTCAAACCACGTTTTACGAAGTTTGTAGCGAAATTGAAGCCCCAACGCCCACCCAAGTTTAGTTGATTAATATCCTATTTTAGGGCCGTTCCTTGGTTATGCCGAGGAACGTTTTTCTCTACCACTCAATCGTTAAATCTGCTAGGGAGGTACTGCCCCTCCTACCTCAGCGTTATCAGCACTGCGCCTCGCTTTTCGGCTTCTAGCAGTCAATACGGAAGATGGAGGAATCGAACCCCTATAGCCTTACTATACGTCTGTTTTCAAGACAGATTGCTTGCCATGAGCCGCATCTTCCAAATATTACGGAAGCTGGAGGAATCGAACCCCTACAGTTTCGCTGCACGTCTATTTTCGAGATAGATTGCTAACCTTTAGCCGCAGCTTCCAACTATTAATAAAAACTGATGACTGATGACTGATAACTGTTAACTGAAAAAGGGCATCCGACGGGACTCGAACCCGCTAATAACTGATTCCACAAATCAGCGTCTCGACCACTTCGACTTCAGACACCAAACAATGGAGACTAGGGGATTTTTCAGTAATCAGTTATCAGTAATCAGTTATCAGCAATTAAGGGGCAATCATGCTTAAAAATTTGGGCATAAGTCACCCTTCTGAGCGTAAAATGTCGCGAACTGCCATTAAAATCAAGCCCAACTTATTCTGACCACTGCCATCTTTACCGCAGCCCCAATAATAATCATTGGGTGCATTTTCCACTAACAATTCCTCTCCTGTCGCCAGCAAAATCTCGCGAATATCAGCATGAGTTTGAAACTTTTTGAGAACCGCTTGTTGCATAATTCCGTCTTTCACTTCGTTCCAATCTTGACGTAAAGGATGAGCGCGATCGCGTCCCATTTTTGCCGCCTCTTTTGGAGACTTCACATCACGGATTTTTCCAAACCAATCTGGGTCAGTTTCAACAAACTTATAAGCTTGAAAATAATGCTCGCTGGTGAGCCAATAAAACCCATCTAACTCAAAACCATGACGAGAGAAATTAGAGAAACAGCCATAATTATCGCGGGTACTGTAAAAATAAATAGTCATGTTTTATTACTCAACTCAACCTATTTTATCTACAGTTCCAAACCAACCAATTTCGCAAATCGCGTTCTAAAAGACGAATAACAGCGTGTAAGTTTCTAGAGCTTTTTGCGCTTTCTCAGGTACTCAGGGACTCCGCCGATGAGCTACTACGCACTCTTTAAAGGATGGCTGCTACCAAGCCTACCTACCGGGTTCTCTGCACCCCCCTTTCCCAAGCGCCTACCGCAGTCGCGGCAGCATCATTTCCTATCGTACTATGTATGTAGGCTCGTAAGCTGCTTTGCATTTAAACCGCCGATTTTACTTACTGAACCCTTGGGTGGGCTTGAATCGAGACAAAAATTTAAATGATTAACAGCTTAGG
>JAWQFT010000196.1:0-7621 GCA_035968055.1 Jaaginema sp. PMC 1080.18
GGTCATCCTGAACTCAGATTGGGTAAGGATTTGCAAGTTGTGTATAAGCAGTAGCTTCCACAGGAGAGGGGTTTAGGGTGAGGTCTGATGACAAGCTGGATTGGATGTCCTAGTTCAAAAATGTACTGCTATAACTGAAGAACGCGACTCAATCACTCGCTGGCTCGAATTAACTCTACCGCATCCCGTCCGTCGATATCTTGAAGAAAAACTTTAACTTGCTCCTCAAACGCCGTGGGGAGGGTTTTACCGACAAAATCGGGGTGAATGGGAAGTTGACGATGACCGCGATCGACTAAAGTAGCTAAAGCAATAATTTCGGGTCTGCCGTATTCGTAAACCGCATTTAACGCTGCTCGGATAGTACGACCGCTAAAAATTACATCATCGACTAAAACAACGTATTTTCCGGTTAAATCGAAAGGAATGTTAGTTTTTGCAGGTGTCCGCAAAGCAACCCGATCCAAGTCATCTCGGTAAAGAGTGATATCTAAAGCTCCCGTTGCCACAGATTCGTTTTCTAGTATTTCAATTTGTTGAGCGATCAACTGAGAAAGCGGTACACCTCGCGTATAAATACCCAATAAGACTAACTTAGAAAGATCGCTCGAACGCTCGATAATTTGAGAAGCAAGACGAGTAAGAGTGCGACGAATTTCTTCAGGAGACAGAATTTCAATAACTTTGGCAGGCATCATAAGGGTTGAGAAATACAAATCCGTTTTGCTAACTGTCACATTATATTCTTTATTAAGTTCGAGATTGAGACAGAATTAAAAATTAAGCTTAAATTTCGCGATCGCGTCTCAATTTTCTTCACCAGAATCTAGGGGTAATTGTCAAACTGTCACACGCTTTTTGTGACACTTACTCAGGATTGTTATCTTCAAACAAGTTAGTTAATTCAGCAAAAGTACCCCAAGTTATTTCCCATGAACTCTGCATATATTACAAGCATTGGTAAGTTTTTACCGGGCAATCCGATTAACAATGACGAGATGGAAAGTTATCTCGGCAAAATTGGCGATCGCGCCTCAAAAGTCCGCCGTCGCATTCTCAAAAGTAATGGCATTCAACAGCGTTATTATGCCATCGATCGCAACCAAAAAACTATTTATCAGAATAGCGAAATGGCGGCTTTTGCGGTACGGGATACTTTAGCACAAATTAACCTGGAATCCCAAGCAATCGACCTCTTGGCTTGTGCGACAACAATTCCCGATCTAACTGTTCCTGGTTTTGCCAGTATGGTACACGGACAATTAACCGAATTTCCTTCCTTAGAAGCCGTATCAACTCAGGGGGTTTGTTGTGCGGGAGTTGCTGCCTTAAATTATGCTCAGTCTCAAGTTAAGTTAGGTCAAAAACGTCACGCGATCGCCGTTGCTTCGGAGTTTGCTTCTCGCTTATTTAAACACAGTCATTTTGAAGCAGAGACTCGTTTTCAAGCAGGGGAAAAGTTGCCTTTCGATACCGAGTTTTTGCGTTGGATGTTGTCCGATGGCGCTGGTGCATTTTTAATTCAAGATCGTCCCCAAAGTCAAGGGATAAGTTTGAGAATTGATTGGATTGAATCAGTTTCTCACGCTCAGGCTTATGAAGCTTGTATGTACGCGGGAACAGACAGCGAAAAAGCACAAAAAAGTTGGCTCGATTATCCTTCTTATCTGGACGCTGCGGCTGCGGGGGCGTTTCATTTACGGCAAGATATTCGTCGTCTTGATGAAGTGATTAAACTGGGGGTAACGGGCTGGTTAAAACTCATCGAAGCGGGACGAGTTAAACCGGAAGAAATTGATTGGTTACTGTGCCATTATTCCTCTCACTTCTTCCGCAGTCAGATTGTGGAATTGCTCGAAAAAGCTAACTGCATGATTCCCGAACCTAAATGGTTTACCAACCTCTACACTCGTGGGAATACAGGTTGCGCTTCTATTTATTTGATGCTGGAAGAATTGTTTAATTCTGGGAAATTGCAGCCCGGACAAAAAGTGTTTTGCTTTGTCCCGGAAAGCGGACGTTATACCACAGCTTACATAATGATGACAGTCGTGGAAAATTACGCAACTGTTATTACGAATCCAACCTCAACCATAGAATCCCAAATAACTCCTGAAATGATTACCACTCCTTCTCAAAATAACTCTGAATCTACTGTCAATGCCGAATTATTGCGTCAACTCACATTAGTTTGGTTGGACTTTGAGCGACAACTCCAAACAGTCCCAATTATCCGTAAACTCAATCGCGGAGACTTTACTGTAGAAGATTATCAAGCCCTCCTGCGAAATTTACGACCACAAGTTGTAGAAGGAGCAAGATGGATTACGCGGGCTGCTTCTAATCTGCTGGATTTTAAAATGCGATCGCTCTTTATTCATCATGCTCAAGACGAACACCGAGATTATCAAATGTTGGAGCGTAATTATGTCAGCGTCGGGGGCAATTTAGAAGATATCGTAAATGCCGAGAAAAATATTGGTTCGGAAGCCCTTTCTGCCTTTATTTTCCATCAAGCCTCCCGCGAAAACCCCCTCGATTTAATCGGTAGTATGTTCATCATCGAAGGCTTGGGTAATCGTCTTGCAGGGAAATGGGCAAAACAGATTCAAGAAATACTAAATCTCGAAGCCAGTGAAGTTTCCTTTCTGGGCTATCATGCCGAAAATGACGAAGCTCATATTGGTAAACTTGAAGCCATTTTAAACGCCGATTGGCTGACTCCCGAACTTGCCAAACGGATTGTTAAAACCGCGAAAGTGACTGCTCGTTTATATCAACTGCAACTCGAAGAAATTAGCTAAAATGACTCCGATGCTCAAAACCTCACCCACAACTTCAGACATTGCTCAACAGCCTTATAATCGCCGCAATCCCAACACCTGGCAAGTTCTGTATTTAGAGCAAGCCATTCCCATTGATGGGAAATCCAAGGCATACATGATTCGGGATTTGCAAAGCCCGACGCGCAACTATTTACTGATTCCCATTAAGCTATTGGCGAATATCTGCTTGGCCTTAATTATGACTGTGAAGCGATTACTGCCATTTCAGTTTCATGCTTACGGTATCATGCACAAATCCGCCACTTTCTTCCTCAAAAACTTTGTCACCCCAGAGGCTTGCTATCTGATTGTGCGTCACATTAGTTTAGGCTCAAATATCGTGAACTTTCTCATTGATAACGGGCCAAATCCAGATATTGAACCCTCGACTTTATACCCTCGTACTGTAGACGATCTTGCCCAAGATGCCTTCCTCGAACATGACTTGATTTTGTATAACTTTGTCTACGATTATCACCAAGCCAAACAGCAAAATCCCCATTGGTTAGAGAAAGTCCAACAAAAAGATTTAGACTTCAGCAGTGTCAAAACCCCAGAAGTTGAAATTGATTTCAAAAAACGTCGTTGGCTGCGAATCTTGGACTTAGAATCTGCCATCGAATTGTTTAAAGTCTTTTACTCCCTGTGTCTCACCAGCGATGAATTTGAACGGGCTGTCCTTTCCTTGCAATTTGACGAAAACTTCGGCTTGTATTTCACCGAAATTACTGGGGATAGTAGCTGGAATCATATTATTACCAATCGCCATCCCCTAGCCCCTAACAGTCCCTTTCAAGCAGCCAGAGATTTGATGTTACACGGCATTATCACCGAATATATGCACCGCTACCTAGAAATATATCGCGATCGGGCGAAGCCTGCCACTGCGCGATCGCCTTTAACTTTCCCACCCGTTTAACCCACTTCTTGTCACCCTAGATTTTTCTCTTGCGAGCAATCTAATTGAGCAATAGCCAGAGGCTCAAATTCGGCTTACAATGGGAACTTGTCAACGCCAGTTTAGTCAGCTTAGACAGTAAAATCGAAGCTGTTTAAATCGTGAGAATTTAAGAACCTCGGTTTCTAGAATCACATTTTAACTTTATGAGATAAGTGGCTCGGAAACCAAGGTTCTAGAAACTGCTTCAGTAAAACAAAACTCCATGAAAAAAAAATTATTACTTCCCCTACTACTTTTCGGATTCGCAACTCCCACCTATGCCGCTAACCCCGAAGATGTCCAGCAACTCCTCGCAACCAAACAATGTCCCCAATGCGACTTAAGTAAAGCCAACCTCGAAGGGGCAGATTTACAAGGGGCAAATCTACAGGGAGCAAATCTTGAAAAAGCCAACTTAACTGAAGCTAATCTACAAGGAGCAAATCTCACGAATGCTAACTTAGAAAACGCCGTATTTAATCAACTTGAACCAGGCGATATTCGTTCCCAAGTCAAACCCCTGGAAACCGTAGTTAATTACTTCATTCCCTCCGAAGCTATTGTTACCAATCTCGATAACGCCAAGCTACAAGGCGCGAATTTACGTTTAGCTCAACTCCCCAAAGTTAGCCTCAGAAATACCGACTTACGCAACGCCGATTTATACGGCGCGAACTTGAGTTATGCCAACTTAGCCCAAGCAGATTTAAGCGAAAGTTATTTAGTTCTCGCTAACTTTAATTATGCCAATCTCAGCGACACAAACTTACAATCGGTTGACTTGTCGGGAGCAAGTTTGGTACAAGCAGTTCTCATCAATGCCGCTCTAGATTTCTCAATTGCGGATGGTGCAACTTTCAACTATGCGAACTTAAGTCAAGCCAGTTTAATTGATGCTAACTTCGCGGGAGCTAACTTAATTAGAACCAAACTTTCCGAAGTAATTGCCGAAAGAGCCGGATTTTATACCGCTAACTTATCCGGGGCTAATTTAAGCGGCGCAATGCTCAAAAATGTCGGGTTTAATAAAGCTATCTTAATTAATGCCAACCTCAGCGATACAGATTTGACTAATAGCAAGTTTGGGATTGCCAACTTAACTAATGCCGACTTAACGGGGGCGCAACTCAGCTTTGCTTACCTCGAAAGTGCAACATTAATTAATAGTATCCTCGACGGCACAAACTTAAATCGCGCTAATTTACGCTCCACAGCTATGCAAAATAGTAGTCTCATTGGGGCTAATTTAACCGCAGCTAATTTTATTAATGCCCAGTTGAACAACGCTAACTTGTCTTATAGCAATCTAACTGATAGTGACTTCCGGGCGAGTAACTTAGATGGGGCTGATTTGACTTATACGAATTTGAGTAATGTCAACTGGGATGATGCTTTTTTACGCAATGTGAATGTAGCCAATGCCGATACGAGTCAAACAACCTTTAAGGGGGCAAGAGGGGTACTGCCAACTTTCCCAAATTAGGTGTGTTAAACTCGGTTATCTGGTCTTAATTGCACCCAAATAATGGCAGGGAATTTTATTTCAGCGAAGGAAATTTTGCGGCGGTATGCGGCAGGAGAACGGGATTTTCGTCGCGTCAATATTCGCGGTCAATCTTTTAAGGGGAAAGACTTGTCGGGGGCGGATTTTAGCGAAGCGGATATTCGCGGTACGAACTTTACCAATGCTTATTTAGAGAATGCCAAGTTCCGTGGAGCAAAAGCGGGATTGCAACTTCGCTGGCAATTTGCGTTGACTGGGGTGGCTATTTTGTTGTCAAGCTTGTCAGGATTTTTCTGTTGGTTCCCCGCAGTATTGGCTTTATTGATTTTTGAGAGCGATTGGGAAAGTTATGTTATTGGCTGGACGAGCATCAGTGTATTAATCATTTTTTGGTTTGTTGTTCTCCGCAAAGGCATTAACGCTGGAGCTTTCGCTGTCGCTGGAGCTGTCGCTTTCGCTGGAGCTGTCGCTGTCGCTGTCGCTGGAGCTGTCGCTGGAGCTGTCGCTGGAGCTGTCGCTGTCGCTGTCGCTGGAGCTGTCGCTGTCGCTGGAGCTGTCGCTTTCGCTGGAGCTTTCGCTGTCGCTTTCGCTGGAGCTTTCGCTGTCGCTGGAGCTGTCGCTTTCGCTGTCGCTGGAGCTTTCGCTGTCGCTGTCGCTGGAGCTGTCGCTGTCGCTGGAGCTTTCGTATTACTTAGTGCTTATGTTGCCTGGAAAGCCTTGGCTGGAGACGAGAAATACAGACAAATTCGCACCAGTGCCATCGCCTTTGCTGCTATTGGAGGAACCAGCTTCCGCAATGCCAACTTAACCGATGCCGATTTTACTGCTGCAATGCTCAAAAGCAGCGATTTTCGTCGCGCCAATCTCACCCGCACCTGTTGGCACAATGCCGAAAAACTCGATTGTTTGCGTCCCGGTACAAGTTATCTGGACAATGCCCAAATACGAGAACTCGTCCGCACTCGACAAGTCCAAGACCAGAATTTTAATCGTCAAGACTTGCGGGGTGTGAATCTACAAGGGGCAAACTTAGCTGATGCCAGCTTCATCGGTGCGGATTTGAGCGCAGCCAACTTACAGGATGCCAATTTAACCAATGCCCAACTCATCCAAACCCAACTGGACAAAGCCGATTTAACCGGAGCAACCCTGACGGGAGCAACGATTGAGGATTGGGGCATTACTCGCAGCACCGAGTTACGAGGCGTACAATGTGACCACATTTTCATGCGCTCTCCCACCAAAAATGACCCAAACCCGCGTCGCAAACCGGATAATTGGGACGAGAAATTTGTCGATGGCGATTTTGCTGATTTTATTCAGCCGATTGTCGATACCCTCGACCTTTATCACAATACCGCCGTTGACCCGCGTGCGGTGGCTATTTCTTTCAAAGAGTTAGCTGAAAACAACCCCGATGCAGAATTAGAAATTGTGGCGATGGAAAAGCGGGGAGAAGATAAGTTCTTATTGCGAGCGAAAACAGCCCCCGATGCCGACCTTTCCCAACTTCACGCTGAGTATTTCGAGAATTATAATGAAATCAAAGCCTTAGCAGAGGCAGAAGTTCAAAAACTTTTAGCAGAAAAAGATAGTTGTATTGAAAGGTTAGAAAATTTCGTCCAGATTGCTTTACAGCGTCCTAATTTTTATACCCATACCCAAGTGAACGAGGCCAAGACTGTGACTAATAATCCTGGTGGTATTTCTCAATCTAATTCCGGCTCGATGGGGGGCGGAATGCAAGCCAATATTGGTGACAAGAATCGACAAGATATGTCTATCCAAGCCGCCGCAGCCGCAGGCGAAAACCTCACCCAACCGGAAGTTTTAGACTTATTAGCAGAGCTAGAACAAACCATCAATAATGCAGAAATTCCCGACGAAATTAAAGAAGAAGCAACCACCTATTTAAAAGCTGCCACCAAAGCTATAGAAAAGGAAAATCCGAATAAAGAGCGGGCGAAAATCAACCTCGAAGCTGTGGCTGAGGAGTTAGGAAAAGTTAGCGACGTTGTAGGAGCAGGGAAAACTTTATTTCAACAAGCCAGACCAATTTTAATCAAAGTTGCGACTTGGTTAGGGATTGCAATTACCGCCATAAGTCTTTAGTCGCTCTCCGCTCCCAAATCCGATTTTGAGCCACTGATTAGTTCCATAGTCCGCCCTCGGATTAAAATCCAGGGCGGACTATGGCAAAGTCCGACTTCGCGGACTCAAAAATAAGTAGTGCCGTGACACACCTTAAGTTATGCGATAGTCATTACCGCCAAAATGCTTGTATTTCGGTGCGTTACGCTGCGCTAACGACACCCTACTTATAGCCTCGTTTTAGCTGTGTCGCGCCAGTAG
>JAWQFT010000197.1:0-7580 GCA_035968055.1 Jaaginema sp. PMC 1080.18
ATCTTATTAAGAAAAACCTAGATGCGAGTTTACCTCTCAGATGAAATTACTATATAATAATTGAAGACAAATATTTGACTATAGAAAAATTGCGTAAATTTTCAAAAACTAGACCCCCCGCCCCAAAACCCAGGAAGAAACCACAGCAGATACAAAAACAAAACCATACCCGTAAAAAGAAAAAAGCAGACTCTTATATTGAATCTTCCTCCGATTACTCTGACTATAAAGGGATTGTTGAAACAATAGTAGACTGGTTTCTATAAGCACAAATCTTAGTATGAACTGTTCTTAGATAATTGGCAAAAAAGAAGTGAAAACAAACCAATTACTATCACAACCTCACCACCCACAATAGCCAACAACCAGTAACCACCCATAAAACCACCATGCGACCCAAAGTATTTATCGAGAAAATCATGCCTGTCAACCTCCTCAATCAGCAGGTGTATTACGAACATGGGGGAAACCCGTTTAAAGGGTTGCATCGGTGGTATTCTCGCAAGCCGTTGTCCTTTTCTCGCGCTTCGGTGTTGGGGTCATTATTACCGGAGGATGTCACCCTAGAGGAGTTTGAATATCTGTTAGGGTTAGACCAAGCTAAGGTCAATGAAAATCAGGTAGAAAAGGAGAATCGCTACCAACGGACAAGGCTTTATAAAACGCCTCCTAGTCCTGAGCGCATCAAGAAAGTACAGAAACTTTGTGAGAAGCTGTGGGGAAAGCGCACCCCAACGGTATTAGATGCCTTTGCAGGGGGTGGGAGTATCCCCTTTGAAGCGGCGCGGTATGGGTTAAATGTGCTGGCTTCTGACCTCAATCCGGTGGCGGTGGTGACGATGAAGGCTGCAATGGAATATCCCCTGAAGTTTGGGCCCGATTTGCAGCAGGATATTGATAAGTGGGTGCAGTGGGTTGGGGATGAAGCCCAGAAGCGTTTGGCGGAGTTTTTCCCGTCTCAAAAGGGGGAAACAGTACAAAACTATCTATGGGCGCATACGGTGGTATGTCCGAGTTGTGAGTCTGTTGTGCCTTTGTCTCCGAATTGGTGGTTAAGTAAAACGAGTAACTATGCAGGAAAAGGGCAAGCAAGAAAGGTTACAAGTGATTGGTATGCAGTAAAACCGATTCCGAATCCTGATGAAAAGCGGGTTGATTTTGAGTTGATTAAGGGGAGGAAAGGAAAGGGGACAACGATTAAAACAGAGGAGGGAGATTATGACCCAAAAGATTACGATACGATTAGCCGAGGGGTGGGTAAATGTCCAAATTGTAATAGTGTAATTGAAGATGATGCTATTAAAGCTCAAGCACAAAAAAAAGGGTTAGGTCATCAGCTTTATGCAGTAGCCTATCGTAAAGGTGAAGGAAGTTTAGAGTTTAGGATTCCAACGCAGTTTGATTTAGATGGCGTTGATAAAGCAAATGAGTATTTACATAAAAATATTCTTAATAATCAAGCTAATGATTTAGTTCCCGTTGAGCTTATTGTTAACGATCATGGTCAAATTTTAAATTATTGTACAACTTGGAGTGATTTATATAACCTTCGTCAACTTCTAACTCTTATTACCTATGTGAAAATAATCAACGAAGTAAAATTGAAACTTCAGTCTGAAGATCAAGCAGAAAAAGCCAAAGTTATCAGCACTTATTTAACTTTAGTTTTAGATAGATGTACTGACAAAAATGCAAGACTTTGTATTTGGGATTCTGGTAGAAGTCATGCTCAGAGAGCTACAACACAACACTCTTTAAATCTAGTCTGGAATTATCCAGAGTTTTCTGGTGCAGGTGAACTTTGGAATGCTTGTGCAAAAGCAGTCATATCAGATTATAAAGGTTTGTGTGATTTATTTGGTACAAAACCTCATTCAATTGGACTTCCAGGTATTGAAAAACATGATCCAAAATCTATTCAAATAGATGCAGCCTCAGCCGATAGTTTATTTCATATTTCTGATAACTCAATTGATGCTGTTGTTATAGATCCACCTTACTATGGAACTGTTCCTTATGCTGATTTAGCAGACTTCTTCTATGTTTGGATGAAACGCACATTAGGCGACATATTCCCTGAACTCTTTATAAACGAAATCTGTGATAGAGATAGAGAAGCCGTTGCCAACCCTTCCCGCTTCCGTAACATGGGAATATCTGCCGACGAACTCGCCAAACAAGACTACGAAGCCAAAATGTCCCTCGCCTTCACCGAATATTACCGGGTACTCCGCGACGATGGCGTAATGACAGTACAATTCAACCATAAAGAATCCGGGGCTTGGGATGTCCTGACAAAATCCCTCATTGATGCTGGGTTTGAGATTACCGCATCCTGGGCAGTCAGTACCGAAAACCCCCAAAACCTCCACCAAGCGAAGAAAAATAGCGTTTCTAGTACCGTCCTCCTCGTCTGTCGTAAACGTGACCCTAATGCAGACCAAGCCTGGTGGGATGATTTGCGTCCCGAAGTCGCCAACCTCGTCGAACTTCGCGCCCCCGAATTTGAAGCTAACGACATCACCGGAATTGACCTCTATCTCAGTGCTTTTGGCCCCGCGTTGAATGTATTTTCCCGTTCCTATCCTATCCTTGATAGCACCGGAGAAGAAGTCCGCCCCGAACAAGCCTTTGCCGAAGCGAGAAAAGCCATCGCTAACTACCGCTTCCAAAAACTCGTCCAAACCGATACCGCCGGATTTGATGCCCTCACCCAATGGTATCTCCTCGCTTGGGATGCCTTCAAAGCCCGCGAGTTCCCCTTTGATGAAGCGAGACAACTGGCTTTAGCCATTGGGGGCTTTAACGTGACAGACCTCGCCAAAACCCATAAACTCCTCGACTCCACCAGTGGGACTTGCAAACTCCTCTCCCCCTCCCAACGCCTGAAAAAACGCGGCTTTACCATTAGCCCCCAGGAGTTTTCCTCCCAACACCTCGTCGATGGACTTCACGCCGTTTTAGCCATTTACCTCGAAGAAGACAACCTGCAATTGGTACGGCGATTTATGCACGACACCGGGTTAGTCAGCAATGACCGCTTTATGAAAACCCTAGAGGTTGCTTTTAAAGTTATTCCCCCCACCGTCCCCGAACATAAGGCATTAGTAGACCTGTGGCTAGGGATGGATGAGATTAAAGCCAAAGTCGTCTACGAACAGTTAGAAATGAAGACAGAAGGAGGTCAGTTGAGTTTGGATTTGAGTATGAGTATAGGAGAGGATTAAGTTCAGGCTAAAAGCTTTAGAGGAGGGGGGTTTGCCCGTCCAACTTCATATCTAATAATCAATCATTAACGATGAATACACAATTAGTAAATTCTCTCGTCCAAATTATTCAATCCCTTTCTTCAGAAGAACAACAGCTATTGCAACAAAAACTCTCCCAAACATCTAATTCTACCCAAATACTCGATATCATCGACGAACATCGAAAAGCTATTCATACTCGACGGCAAAATCAACCGTTTAATCCCGGTATTGATGAAATTTTTACCCAAATGCGAGAAGAACGCAGCCAAGAACTGCAAAATAGCTTAATGTCAAACTCAGAGAAAGCTTAATGAGTGAATATATTTGTGTTGACGCGAGTTTTGTTGTGCGGTTTCTGACCAGTCCCCCTACAGAAACAGTGTACCGAGAATATTGGCAAAGGTGGCAAGAAAACCAAAAAGAAATTATCGCGCCAACCTTGTTATATTACGAACTGACTAATGCCCTTTATCGTCTAAAACAAGCAGAAATTTTAACAGAAGATGAAGCGCAAATTGCTTTAGAAGATGCCTTGAAGCTCGACATTCATCTCAAAGGAGAAATAACACTTCATTTACAGGCAGTAACTTTAGCTCGAAGATTTGAACTTCCTGCTACCTATGATGCTCATTATCTCGCGGTTGCCGAACAATTCCAAGCCGAGTTTTTCACAGGAGATAAACGCCTCTTTAATCGGGTTCAAAGTCAATTTCCAAAAATTTATTTAATTACCTAAAATCTTAACAACCAATAACTAATAACCAATAACTAATAACTAATAACAAACAACCCATAACTAATAACAAATCCCGTGCAAATCCTTTCCAACCGTCCCTGGCGCATTAGTTACTCCAGTAACGAACACAATCCCATCCTAGACTTTTATATCCCGGCATTAGAATGTTCCCTTCAATACGACCGGAAATCCGGTTTTTTTAACAGTGCCATCTTGAGTAAAGTCGCCCAAGGACTCGGAAAACTGCTCGAAAACCAAGGTAGAATGCGCTTGATTATGGGCTGTCAATTCAGCCCCCAAGACTTAGAAGCCATTCAACAAGGCTATGCCTTACGAGAAGCCCTAGCCACTCGCTTAGACCGGGAATTTACACCGCCCCAAACCTTTGCCCAACTTAAACATTTCGAGATTCTCAGTTGGCTAATTCAGCACGAATATCTCGACATCAAAATTGCCATTCCCCTGAAAAAAAATGGTGTTCCCGAATCCCCTATCGAACAACTCGACCCCCACCATATCTTTCACGAAAAAGTGGGCATCTTTACTGATACGGCGAACAATCAGTTAGTATGCTTTGGCTCGAATAACGAATCCTTGGGGGGTTGGGAACGCAATGTTGAATCGTTCCATGTTTATTGTTCTTGGGAAGGGGAACGAGATTTAGAACGAGTCAACGAAGAAGTTTTGCGCTTTGACCAACTTTGGTATGACCTTGCCCCCCAAGTCAAATCCTTTGCCATCCCTGAAGCTGTCCGCCAAAAATTACTGCGCTACACCCCCACCACTCAGCCTGATTGGACAACCCAAACGGATTTTGATGTGCGTCCTCTCCCCCCCGAAAAGCAAGAAGAAATCAATCAGTTACACGGGGAAAGAACCACCACCAAAAACCCAGTAACGACTGTAGGAACGTCTAGCACCCCCTCCGGGCCCCATCAACACCCCGATTTAGAGCATCCCCAAGAAACGGCTAACCCTGCCCCCATTAAGCCAGATAACACCTCAGAACCGCCATTATCCCCCCAACCCCTCACCCCAGAGCAAATCGAGCATTTAACCGCCCTGCTGTCCTTACCTAACCATCCCGGTTGCTTGGATTTCTGCCTCCAATCTATTCCCATTCAGCCTTGGCCGCACCAAATCAAAATCCTGCGACGGGTGGCTCAAACCTTTCCCTGTAGCTTTTTGATTGCCGATGAAGTGGGTTTGGGCAAAACCATTGAAACTGGATTGATTTTACGCTATCTCTTAGTCAGCCAGAAGGTCAAACGGGTGCTGATTCTCGCTCCTGCCAGCGTTCAACCCCAATGGCAAGATGAACTCCGAGAAAAGTTTAATCTGCATTTCTGGAGTTATAGCCAAGGCACATTAAAAGACCCCTACGGAACGCTTACCACCCCTCTACCGAATCCTTGGAATAGTCAATCCTTGATGCTGGCTTCGAGCCACCTGGTTCGCCGTCAAGAGCGAATGCAAGAACTTTTAGAAGCCGAACCTTGGGACTTGGTGGTACTGGATGAAGCGCATCACGCTCGCCGTAAGTCTCCCCAGCAACGCAAAGATACTCCCAATAGCTTATTAACTCTGGTGCGACAACTGCGGCAGCAAGGTCAAGCCCAATCGCTGATACTGCTATCGGCTACCCCGATGCAGATTGACCCGATTGAAGTCTTTGACCTCCTCCATCTTTTGGGATTGCAGGGTCATTGGCAGTATGGGGATAACTTCTGTAATTATTTTGCATCTTTACCCAATAAACCCGATCGTTGGACGCTGGATTTTTGGCAGGAAATGTCTAACGATTACTTCCGCTTTGGGGGCAGTCCTTGTCCGCGTTTGCAAACGTATCTAGAGACTCAAGACCGACTTTTGAGCTATAAACTCAATGATATTTGGCAATCGGGTCGTAAGTTTGGCCGTCATCAATCCTATCTGCGGGATGCGGCGTTTATCAATACTTCCCGTCAGTATTTGACCGTGAATACCCCCTTAAAGGATTTGATGTTTCGCCATACCCGCGATACTTTACGCCAATATTATCGCCGGGGGCTGCTCGAACGAGATATCCCGACTCGTATTGTCCAAGACCACGCGATCGCCCTAGAATCGAATCGGGAAATCCCTCTTTATCGAGCCGTAAGCGATTATGTCCGTAATTTCTACCGTCTCGCTCAAAAACAAGAGCGTAAAGCCCTGGGCTTTTTGATGACCCTTTATCGCAAACGGCTGACCAGTTCTTTCTATGGGATTCGAGCATCTCTGCAACGACGATTAGAAGGCATTAGCATTACCCCGGATGATTTAATCGAACTGGATGATAGCGAAGATGCGGTGATTCAAGGCTTGGAATCTTATCTAGCCGAACCCGTTGACCCCAAGGAAATTGAGTATCTCGAAGATTTATTACGTCAGTTCGAGAATACGGGAGAAGATAGCAAGCTTTCTTACCTTATTGGTCTTTTGCGTCAAGAATTTCTCGCACGGGATACGGTGCTTTTGTTTACCCAATATACCGACACGATGGATTATTTGCGCCAGGAGCTATGTTCATTGTACGGAACGCAAGTGGCTTGCTATTCGGGTCGGGGTGGGGAACTATACGAACAAGGAATGTGGCTGACGGTTCCCAAGGAACGGATTAAACGGATGTTTCGAGAAGGTGAGATTAAACTGCTGCTTTGTACCGAATCTGCCAGCGAAGGACTGAATTTGCAAACCTGCGGCGTTTTGGTGAATTATGACCTTCCTTGGAATCCCATGCGAGTCGAACAACGAATTGGGCGCTTAGACCGGATTGGCCAGCAATACGAAACTGTGCGGATTCACAATTTTTACTATGACGGTACGGTAGAAGCGAAGGTGTATCAACGACTGCGAGAGCGCATTAATTTGTTTACAAATGTGGTGGGTCATCTTCAACCGATTCTGGCTCAAGTTCCTACTTTCATCGAACAAGCGATTATGAGTGCTGACCCCGAAGAAGAAAATGTTTTGATGTCAGAATTTGAGCAAGGTTTTGAGATAGCTCCGGTGCGTCCTTCTCTCGATGAAATGGTCACTATGGATATTGAAGCGGATTTGGTTGAAGTTCGCCAACCTCTTGAATCTAGCCCTGTCACCGTCGCCGTTATCGAACAATTGTTGGCTCGTTGTCACGCGATCGCCCCGTTAGGATTTTACTTTGAAGATGGGGGCGATCGTCTTTGGCGACTTCATACACCTCAGCAAGATTACTGGGTCACTTTCTTTCCCCAAGTCCTCGAAGAAAAGCCTTCAGTACGATTGATGAGTTTTGGCGATCCTTTGTTTGAGGAGTTGCTGCATCACTTAGCCGACGCGATCGCCCCAGAACACCAGATCGTCTGAAATAGAAAGATTCTTCAACAAGGTCGGCCTCACCACTGCTTAAAACTGCACGATTCCGTCCTCTACTGCCTCAAAACGTTATTTTGTCGTGGAGTGCGATCTGATTTGAGAAGCCGTTAATTTTTACTTATCTTTGCTTCCACGCCATCATGGGCATTTTAGCCATTTTTAATTAGGGCTTGCTGAAGAAAGTACTAAGCCAGACAGCGAGGGCAAACCAACGGGCA
>JAWQFT010000198.1:0-7516 GCA_035968055.1 Jaaginema sp. PMC 1080.18
ACTCTTCTTAACTCTTGTTGGCATTATATGCTTTTTGAATGCGAAACAGCTTAGCAAATTGGTGAAGTATCCGCAATAATAATCATGAGATTTATAAACGCTCAATTGTGGCAATATCTTCGAGCATTTCTTCTTCGTCATAATTCAAATAAACTCCCGATTGTTTTAAAAATTGGTGAGTTTCAAAAACTGAATTTAGTCCTAAAAGTTGCCCTAACTCGTAAGTAGAGATAAGCTGATTTTGGTAAGCATTCAAGGCAAATCCTAACAAAATTTGATGGGGTAAGTTATCTAGTTTTTGTTCAAGCCTTTCTTTAAGATTATCAGGAATATTAATCGTTATCTGCATCAATTTAATCCTCGATCGTAAAACTGCTTTTGTTATGCCAATATGAAAGATATAACAGACGTTTCCCGGAATAATTATAGCAAATACAGGTTGTAAGTATTACGCCCCTACTACAATTTTTTAAGGTGGGGGTATATGACTTACACCCAAAATGGTTGAGATTCTAGCTAATAAATGACTGAATGCGATCGCGCTCTCTTTTGAAACAACAAGGAGCGCGATCGCATTTTTTATTGATATTAAAAAGTTATTCTAGATCGCTCTCAGATAGCTCGGCATTTCTCATCAAAACCTTTAAAGTTCCAGTCTTTAAATCTTTATTTCCATGAACTGGAATGGAAATAATCGCGTTGCTTTCTAAATTTTGGTAAATATGATGGCTGCCTTTTACTCTTTTTAATATCCAACCTTGTCTTTCCAAAACTTTACAAAATGCTTTTCCTGAAATTGACTTCATATTGCAATTTCCACAATGCGAGCATCATCTTGATTTTCGCTACTTTCATTAGCAACCTCTAGCCATCCTTCTACGGCGTCTTGTAAGTGTTCTATTACTTCTTCCCAGGTGTCTCCTTCGGTTACACACCCTGGAAGTGCTGGAACTTCTGCCCAATATCCCCCTTCTTCTGCTTCGCGAACAATAGCTTTGATTTTCATCTTTTTATGGTAATGTATTGATACTATAATGAAAATAATAGCTCAAAAAAAGAGAATACGCGATCCCGCAGGGATCCGCTTTGCGGCACGCGTTTTGTAGAGGATAATGAAATAGACGCGATCGCTTATCAAGGCAGAGCCTTGTTTTTTCGTTCCCAGATATAACTTAGAAACGAGGAAAAATGGTTGAGATTCTAGCTAATAAATGACTGAAGGAGATCGCACTTCTTATATTTTTTCATAACGATATTCCTTTGGGTTTACCAATACCTTCAGGTGCAGGGCGTTCCATATAGAACCAGAATAATTAAGGCGGCTTTATGCAAAACTGGGTGAATTCATTGTCAGCGTGGCAGAAACTCCGCAATCGTCAAATTACCTGCGAACAGGCTTTGGAGTTATTGGTGGATAAAAAGGGGCTTGTTGATGCGTCGTTATTGGATCGAGAAGTGAGCGATCGCTTTTTTCGAGAGTTTGCCGATCCTGGTATTTTACCCCCAGTTGTACCGTTGTTGTTGTGGCAGAATTGTTTTTATTTGGGGAGTCCGGTACAAGTATCCCCCTCTGCTATGGCTTTGATGCGCGATCGCACTCTTACCCAAATTCAGATTATCTCAATTACTGAAAAAAGCTATAAAAACTGGTATCGACTGGCTCATTATAATCCGAATAATATCAACGCGACTCCTCTAATAAATCCTTTAACGGGACAAGTCGAACAAGAAGATATCAGCGAAACCACCGAACTTTATCTTGCTAAAGCTGTAGACCAGATTGGCCGCATCAAAACCCTGATTTCTGGGGCGCTACGCAACCGGGCCAGCGATATTCACCTCGAACCCACTCAAGAGGGCTTGCGGGTACGTTATCGCATTGATGGGGTGTTGCGCGATATTACTCTGCTTCCCCCGGAAATTAGTCGTCGGGTGGTGGTAGCGTTGAAGGTGATGTCGGAGATTAATATTGCCGAAAGTCGCCGTCCTCAAGATGGTCGCATTGGGGAACAATACGCGACGGGGGAACAGGTGGAGTTGGGGATGGATATGCGGGTGAGTACCCTACCTTGTGTGGGGGGTGAGAAAGCTGTTATTCGCCTCTTACCGCGTAAAAATCCGTTTCAGACGATGGATGACCTGGGCTTTAGCGATCGCGCTCTACGGGTCTATAAAAGCTGGATAAGGCAACCCCAAGGCATGATTATTTATACAGGGCCGACGGGATCGGGAAAAACTAGCACGCTCTACACTTCTTTGCAGGCGATCGCGACTGAGGAGGTTAATATTGTTACAGTGGAAGACCCAGTAGAGTATATTCTGCCCCGAATCACTCAAACTCAGGTAAATGAAGCGGCAGGAATGACTTTTGCGGCGGGAATGAGAGCGATTCTGCGCCAAGACCCCGATATTATCATGGTGGGGGAAGTGCGCGATCGCGAAACGGCAGAAACCGCAGTACGGGCTGCTCTCACGGGTCATCTTGTCCTCACCACGCTACACACGAATGACGCACCAGGGGCAATTCCGCGCATCAAGGATATCGGCCCCGATCCCGGTTTAATCAGCGATGCCCTGCTGGGTATTGTAGCTCAACGTCTGGTACGGCGGATTTGTCCTCACTGTGCCGTTCCTTATAAACCGAGTTTAGCGGATGCGCGATCGCTCAATCTCGATTTCAACACCCTAAATACTCAAAATTGGCGCAAAGGTCGGGGTTGTCAAATGTGTTTTGATTCGGGTTATCTGGGACGAGAAGCCATTGTTGAATTACTTGAAGTTGATGATACTATTCGCGAGATTATTTATGATGGTACGATGACCCAATTGCATCGCTATCTCCGCCAGAGTAAGTTTGCTTCTTTCCGCATTTCTGCTTTAGAAAAAGTCAATGAGGGAGTGACCACCGTTGAGGAAGTTCTGCGAGTTTTACCCCACAGTGCTTTACATCGGAAATCGATGGCGGAAACCGTAGATTCAAGTCCAGAATGAAGTTTTAATTTAACATTAATTCAGGGGGTTTTTGGGGTGAAAAAAGATTCGCGATTTATAAACTCTTGAAAGTTCAACTCATTGGCAATGAACCTGACCCAACTAGGTTTAAGAAATCAAATTTGACAGCCGTTTTTGTCATAAGTCGAGGAAGCTGAGTTGATAGTATTGACGAGAATTTGGGGTGAGCGATCGCGCTTTTGTGATTTTCGTATCTTCGGGTATGATGCCAGTATCGCGCACTAACCAACGCTCAAACACTTGTAAGCGGTTGTCTGCGGGGTCTTGGATTTGGTAGATGCGGACTCGTTTTTTGCCTTGGCTTTCGATGCGACAGTATTTGAGGCTGTAGCCCAGAAGTTCCAGGAAACGCCGCAGAACGGTCACAGGGCTGTAGTTTTTGGCGAGGCCGACCCCGGTGGTGGTACGGATAGCGGTGCGGTTGGCGAGGGCAAATTGGGCGAGTTGGCGTAGATCGGGGTCGGTGTTACACAGTTCGCGAGATTCCTCCGCTAGAATATCAGGAATTTTCAGCAGTTCTAATGTACCGACGATTGCGCCGAGTTGGGAACGGTTGAAGTCGGGGGGGAAGATGCTGCCTTGGCCTTGTTGTAGGAGGGTTTGGGCGAGATCGGCATCTCGTTGGCTGAGATGATCGCGACCGAGGGTTAGGAAGTAATGCAGGCGAATTTGGCGATACCAGTGGTTATCGTCCTTGACGACGAGTTCGGGGGTGACGGGGATATCGTAGCGGTGAAATAGCTCGTATTTACGCTCTTTATGGCGTTCTTGGGGGGTTTTGACGGGGCGTTTGCGGAGGGCTTGGTAATCGCGATCGCGCAAGTTTTCGGCCAGGGCGATCGCGTTACACTCAGCTTGATAATTTTGCGATCGCACGGCATCAATGGCTTCGGTGAGAGATTTCTTATTTTTGCCTTTTTTGGGGGCTTTAGGGGCTTTCTGGGGTGGTACGGGGATGATTTGGTGTCCTTCTCCCTGTAATGCTGCCCAAATCGAGTCGCGATATTGAATCATACTGGCATTCGTCCTCACGGCAAACCTAGCCCAACCCAGGAGGGATTCGGCTTGAAACCCGGTATCGAGGTCATCGAGGGCGGCAAAATCCGATTGTTGCAACAAGCGAATGTTAAGCTGGGTGAGTTTCTGCCCGGAGTTGAGTAAACCGGGAATTGAGGTCGATCCATTCCCCACTTTATTAAACCCGTAGGACGCAACCCAGAGATAGCGGGGGATGTTGTCGCGCAAACGTCCCAGGGATTGTCGGACGGCGTTTTCGCTTTGGACTCCTTGGGCGATCGCCCACACGGAGGTAAAATGGCCGCGCAGTTCGATACTCACCCCGGTTTCAAGGGAAGGACTGGCTAAAACAATGTCATAATCAGCTAAAATCTCGTTGAGCCGGGTAATACAGCGATAAGCGGGATGATTGGGTTCGGATACGGATTCGGAGTCAATACGGAGAATGCGGGCTTGGGGAAATTGTTTGCAGAGATAGGCTTCGAGCGATCGCGTCCCCCACTGACTCGACAGTTTTTGCGCGGACAAACACACCATCGGTTTTCCCCCATCCCGGATGTGTTGTTCGAGGTCTTGGACGAGGCGTTTGGGGCTACTCTCGCTATAGGTTAGCACTTGCCAGGCTTCGTTGGGTTCGGGTTGCCAGGCGTTTTGGATAACGAAGGGTTGACGATGCACTCCGGCTAGGGTGAGTAGGTAATCGAGGCTAATATCACTGAGGTCAGCATCGGCTACATACACTTTACCACTGCTGCCGAGGGTATTCTGCATTAAGGTTTTGAGAGATTTGAGAATCGCGACGCGGTGATGACGGCAAGTATTGGAGTTGAGGGCGTGCCATAATACTTGTTCTACTTCGTCGATAATGACAATACCATCCGACCAGTCTTGAGCGTTGAATTGGGCTTGGGATTGGGGATGGAGAGAATCGACGCACAAGCCATAACCGAGGGTAGTATTGCTTTCCCCATTACGAATTGCGGTGATGTAGTTGAGGCCAAAACGCTGACATAATTCTTCAACCAGTTGGACGCGATGACCCAGGACTAACACCCATTTTTGCTGATTAATGGCTTCTTGAACTACTTTTTCGAGAAATTTGGTTTTGCCTGTACCTTTGGGGGATTTGAGGGCAATCAGTTGGGCATTTTGTGGGATTTTGTCTTGACAAGCGGGTAAATAATGGCAATTTAAGTCAATATCGGGGGTATAAGTTAACTGGGATAAAGATTGCGCCTTCCAGGTGTCGAAGGTGACGGCTTGCTGATACAAACGCTCAAAGGTAGCTGTTCCTTGTAACGCAATCAGATCGTCAATTCCCTTTCCCCATTGCGGATTCCAGGTGACAATATTCACCGTACAACCGGCTTGCGTGAGGAGATATCCCATCTGACGAATTGCCCCATTCACGGCTTTAATAGTGTTAGGCTTGCTGTCTTGGTCAAATACCAGGTAAATCGGGCGCTTTTGGGTTGCTAAGACTTGTAATTGGGGAATGAGGTGGGTTTTGCCTGCAATTTCGCCCCATTCGTTTTTAGGGACGCGATAACCGTTGTGGACTCCCGGTAAGGCGATCGCGGCATATCCCGCCGATAACAGTGTACCCGCTTTTTTCGCCCCCTCGGTAATACAAAGGGGAATCTGGGGGTGTTTCTGCAACCATTGCCAAAAGCCTAAATCGAGGCGATCTTCTTGTATATCCGCCGATTTCAGCTTAACTTGGTAGCGTCGCGCGATTTTACGCCAAATCTCCTCGGTTACGCGCAAGGCAAACACCCCGGTAGTCATTTTCGGGGGATGTTCGTATTTAATCGCTTTACATCGATCTTCGCTGATACGCGGTTGCGAGGGCTTAAAGCAACCCCACACATCCTCATCCCCCGTGAGTAAGTCAATCCCACTACACCACCAACCCCCTTGCTCGATATGTTGATAGCGTTTCAGGTATGATGCACGAATCCGGCCATCATTGCGTCGCGGTAAGTCCTCAGAATGGAATAAATATTCATAAGCGCGATCGCCCTCTAGTGCTGTAACATTCAGACGAGTTAACTCTGCATCGACACAGCTTGCATTCCACTCGGTTAGGTATTTTGGCAGCGTTTTCGTCATCGTCCCTCAAAAATTATCTGAACCCACACACCACATCTAGGGGGTGGAGGCATAATTTTAAGAATAAAACACTACCTATGGCAAGAGAACAGTTTTATTAGTTGTTGGTTATTGGTTGTTGGTTGTTGGTTGTTGGTTACTCGTCACAATTCCAATTTCTTCCCAATTCCCTCCCCCAATGCCCACTGCCCAAGACCTACTGCCTAATCTCCCCCAATTGCCCCTTAATCGCTGATAACTGTAAAGGGGTTACAGTCCGCCCAACAATCGTGCCATAATAATGCGACTGTTGGATAAAAAAGCGCCTCATGGTTCAAACGCCCTCTACTGCTGACATTGCTGCGGCTCTCGAAACGCCGACTACCTTTGACTTTGAGCTTCCCGATCCCGAAGACGAGGAAATGAAAGAAGCCGAGTTTGAGCAAAAACTCGATGTGGTTTGGAAAGTCTGCGAACGGTTCGATTTACAAACGGATATCTGGCGGGGTAGAGTATTGCGGGCGGTGCGCGATCGCGAGAAGAAGGGAGGCGATAATCGCGGTACGGGGTTCTCCAATTGGCTGAAAAACCGCGAAATCACGAAAAGTCAGGCTTATGCCTTGATTCAACTGGCAAATAGTGCCGATACCTTACTCGCAGAAGGCCAACTCGACCCGGAGACGATTAATAATTTTAGTAAACGGGCATTTGTAGAAACGGCGAAATCTGCCCCCGAAGTGCAAAAATTAGTCAGTGAAGCGGCTCAAAAAGGCGATCGCATTACCCGTCGCGAAGTTAAGCAATTGTCGGACGAATGGACAGCCATGAGTTCGGAATTACTGCCCGATGAAGTCAAGGAAAAAGCCACAGAAGGCGGTTTACCTGCTCGTCATCTTGCCCCTCTGGTACGCGAAATGGAGAAACTCCCCGATTCCCATCTGCGCGAAATTCAGCGAGAAATTGCCGACAGTCCCGACATCGACACGGTAAAAACCCTCACCACAGAAGCCCGTAACCTATCCAAATACCTCGATGCCGCCGCTCAGGTGCAAACTCTCAGAAACTCCCCAGTAGACATGGCCATGGCGCTAGAGGAGGCGTTACGGCTCGATTGTCTTAATGTGGCGGCGGATTTAGTCAAGCAAGCCACGAATTTAGAGCAAGCAGTAGGGAAACTTTTCACGACTTGGAAGCGTTTGGGCAGTTTAGCAGATCGCTTGTATGTGGATACGGGGGCTAGTAATCCCCATTTGCGATCGCTCCTCACTTCCCTCGATCCGCTTACCCAGGATACCATCGAGGTTCAACTCGACGAAGCGGGGGAACAGTCGGTGCGGTTGCGGGTGATGAGTGATGAGTAGATTCGGGAGTAGGGAGTAGGGAGTGGGGAGTAGGG
>JAWQFT010000199.1:0-7505 GCA_035968055.1 Jaaginema sp. PMC 1080.18
ATCTTAAATTAATTAAATTGATACTAAACCATTATTTTAAGTTTATGAGTTTTCCCCAACTATTGTAATAGCTGACTTTCTCAAATTCACAGTCAATTCTTCATAGAAAAGTTTAATATCCAAAATACACAAAAGCCAAACCGCAAAAATCGCGATCGCCCAATCTCGAAAAAAACACAGCCCAGAGATAATTCTGGCAAATTGCAGCAAATCCGCTTTAATTTTGCCCACTTCTTAGGGCATAAGTATTTTTTCTATTTTATCCTTTAATCTTTCTGAAGTTAGAAGTGCTGAAAGGAGACTTGTTAAGATATGTAAAGAGCAAGCCCTCAGTTTTTTTTAGAAGTTTATATGGCATATTCGCATCCTCTTTGGGTTTCCCAGACATTATTAGCGGCGATGGGCGTGCAAATTTACGTCGATTATCAAAATCGCATTCCCACAGATACAGCAGTAATTGTGGTGAGTAACCATCGCAGCTTTCTCGATCCGTTGGTGTTGATGAGTGCATTGCAGCATTCCGTGAGAACGGCTTGTCATCACTACATGGGTCAAGTCCCCCTGATGCGGGACATGGTAAACCTGTTGGGAGCATTTCCCCTCGCCGATCCCGAACAACGCCAACAAACTTTTTTGCGGCAAGCTGCGGCTTTATTGCAGTCTCGACAATGGGTCGCAATTTTCCCCGAAGGCGCACAACCGATGGTACGTTTGACCTCTCCTTACGAAATTGAGTCTTTTCATCGCGGTTTTGCTCACCTAGCCCTGCGAGCCGATGTGCCAAATTTGGCGATTCTGCCCGTGGCGATCGCGTCTCAGGAAGAATCTACTTCCCCTGCCATTCCGTTGCGGTTGCTGGGGCTTTTTGACCCCTCTGAGCCACTATTCGCTCGCGACGGCTGGCATCCGGTCGTGACTTACCAGCAGGTTCGGGTACTGTGCGGGCGGCCTTATTGGCTGACAGCCCAACAATACCAACAATATCGCGGTAAACAAGCCAAGCAAATTGTCAACCGTCTCACTGAATATTGCCGTAGTGAAATTCTAGAATTACTCAAGGCTAGTGCCAAAACGCAGATTTAACATCCAGCAAAGGAGTACATGAATCAAGCTTTATCGTTCCTCAAACCTGCCCCCCCTCGTCCCCACAACCCCCTCTGGATTTATTTCCCAGGGATGGATGGTACGGGAGAGTTATTTGCCACCCAGCTAAACAGTTTAGCCCCGGCTTTTGATATTCGCTGTTTAGCCATTGACCCAGATAATCTTCAGGGATGGGACGACCTAACCGCAGCAGCCGTTAATCTGATTGCTGCCGAAGTGAAAAATAGTCCGAACCGCCCAGTATATCTTTGTGGAGAATCCTTTGGGGGTTGCTTGGCCATGAAAGTGGCAGTTACCGCCCCTCACCTCATTAGCCAATTAGTTTTATGTAATCCGGCCTCGTCCTTTGTCCAGCGTCCGTTTTTCAAGCTGGCGATCCCCATGCTGAACTATATCCCCGATTTGGTTCACCGAGGTTCGGCTTTAGCCTTGTTGCCCTTTCTGGCTTCCTTGGGGCGGATTTCCCAAGGCGATCGCCGCGCCCTTCTCGATGCCATGAAATCTGTTTCCGCGCGGGTTGTCAGTTGGCGCTTGGCGTTGCTGCGAGATTTTTATCTCCAAGATCGAGCTTTTCAAAAATTCGACAAGCCCGTGTTAATTTTAGCTGGAGCGCAAGACCGCTTGTTGCCTTCGGTGGCAGAAGCCAAATTATTAGCCCAGAAGTTTCCTCAAGGGCGATCGGCGGTACTGCCAGCGAGCGGTCATGCTTGTTTGCTAGAAACCGAAATTAAGCTGCTAGAAATCCTCCAAGCCGAAAACTTTTGGCCTAAAAATTCGAGCTTGGCCGCAGCCCTTAATAACTAGACTTTCGATCCTAAAAACCTAACACATAAGATGAGATAATGTTACAAATCTTTATAAAATTGCCATTGTAGCTTATACTACCCAAAGTAAACTTTTACACGCAACAAGAAGCAATGGTAACGATGTCGGAGGCAAAAATGCCACTGACAGTCCCCAGAGAGTTTCTCAAACCGCCTGGTGGCTTTAATCCAACTGTTTTGATGTTTTTCGGCGCGATCGCCCTGTTGGTACTGTCTGCTTGTGGTTATTGGCTTTGGGACTGGAAACACTGGTTCTGTTTCTGCTTGAATGTCTTGGCCTTACATTTATCCGGGTCAGTTATTCACGACGCATCCCACAATTCGGCTCATAGCCACCGTATTATCAACGCGGTTCTCGGTCATGGTAGTGCCTTGATCTTGGGATTTGCCTTTCCGGTATTTACCCGCGTTCACCTCCAACATCACGGAAACGTCAACGACCCCGAAAATGACCCGGATCACTTTGTCTCCACTGGAGGGCCATTGTGGTTAATTGCCCCTCGTTTTTTCTATCACGAAGTCTTCTTTTTCAAGCGGCGTTTGTGGCGTAAATACGAGCTATTAGAATGGTTTTTGAGCCGTTTATTTTTGGTCATTCTCGTTACGTTGTCTTTACAATACGGCTTTTTTCCCTACCTTATCAACTACTGGCTATCGGCAGCCTTGGTGGTGGGATTGATGTTGGGTTTGTTTTTTGATTATTTTCCCCATCGTCCTTTCCAAGAGCGCGATCGCTGGAAAAATGCCAGAGTTTACGCCAGTCCCATTCTCAATTTGCTCATCTTCGGGCAAAATTACCACTTAATCCACCATTTGTGGCCGTCGATTCCCTGGTACAAATACCAAGGGGCTTATCGTGCGACTAAACCCCTATTAGAAGCCAAAGGCAGTCATTTGTCTTTAGGAATTTTCCAAGGCAAAAACTTCTGGAGTTTTTTGTACGATGTCTTCTTAGGGATTCGCTTTCATCGTCCCGATCCGAAGTAGGGTTTTTTCAGTTAACAGCGATTAAGGGGCAGTAGGGATTGGGCAGTAGGGATTGGGCAGTAGGGATTGGTTTTTGGGCAGTCGGGGGGAAGTGGGAATTTTGCCCCAGAAAGGAGGTCAGAAACTTTGGACTTACAGCAGACTCTCAAAATGGCTCAAAGCCAGAATATACTGGGGTTTTAACCTCAAAAATTCGATTTAAGTTTCAAAGAGAGTCATCTGTAATCAGCCTCTAAGGGGCAGTAGGTCTTGGGCAGCTTTGCTGTAGTTTTGGGCAATCGGCAGTCGGCAATCGGCAGTCGGCAATCGGGAAAAGTACCAACAACTAACAACAAATAACCAGTAAATTATCAAGTAAACGTGCCACTGCGGTATTAGCGCGAAAAACTCCATTCCGGTCGCAAATGACGAGCATTGCGAAGATAAACGTGCAGCATTTCTTGTTGGGGATGGAGGGTGTTGACATAGATCAACACCCGGATACAGCGTTCGAGACTGCCTTGGACATTCATTTGTTGGACATCAAGGAGGGGGACATTTTCCCAGAGAGGACGTTGACGGGCGATCGCCGCCGGGAAAATCGCATCCAGGTCTTGGGTCACCGAAAAAGTCACGCTGACAATTTCTTCAGGGTTGAGTTGATTGCGTTCCTCGATCGCGTCTAGGAGTTCTTGTACCGCTATTGTCATCGCCTCAACGGTATTTTCTCTGGCGGTGGTTGCACCGCGAATGGCTCGAACTTTCCAACCCACTGAACCAAATCCTCCTAAAACGTGCATTTTTTTGCGGTATTACGGTCGATATAACCACAAAGGCTGACCATTGGTTGCCAGTTCAAATTCTAACCAATCGCAAGCAACTCCAATTCTAGATTTTCGCGTCGCGATCTTGCCGGAAATTAGCCGCGAGAGTAACGGCTTTTTCTCCTCAATGGTTTGACATTTGGTTTTTTCCGGGTCGAGGTCGAGCATTTCGAGCAGCCAACGACGGGCATCTGCTTCTGTTCCCAAGCGGTCTACTACCCCCAATTCTAGGGCTTGCTGGCCTGTAAAAATGCGACCGTCTGCGAAGGTTTTGACAGTTTCGACTTCTAGATGGCGGCCTTCAGCGACAGTGGTAACAAATTGACCGTAGCTGGTATCTATGAGTTCTTGGAGGATACCAATTTCGGCGGGAGTTGTTTCGCGGTCAAACGCCAAAATATCTTTGTAGGGGCCGGATTTCACCGTTTTAAAGGAAACGCCAATTTTATCGAGCAAACGCTCCAAATTATTGCCCCGTAGAATCACGCCAATACTACCTGTAATCGTACCGGGATTGGCGACAATGTAATCTGCCCCTACGCCAATGTATACGCCCCCGGAGGCAGAAATATTGCCAAAACTGGCGACAATTTTGACATCTTTTTGTTCGCGCAGGCGTTTGAGAGCGGCATAAATTTCTTGGGAGTCGCCGACTGTTCCCCCAGGAGAGTCAATTCGCAGGAGTAAGCCGGGATATTTGTCTGTTTCTACGGTTTTAAGCGCCTTGAGAACTCTTTTGCGGGTTTCTGAGGCGATCGCGCCCGTAATCTCAATGCGAGCAATTTGTTTGCGTTTCTTGGTTTTAAAGGGCCAGACCATGTGTAATAAAAATAGCCTTGTGAGCAAAAGTAACGAATTTTGAGTGTATCTCTATATTCTCCACCATAGACGATGGCTTTGGCCATCAATGCGGGTCTAGGGGACTTACACTGTGGATTGGGTTACTTGGGGTTTCATTGCAATTTAGCAAAACGGTATGTCTCAACAGCGCATTACAATTTCTTTTTCAACGGTACTGACCATTGGAGCCGCGGGCTTGGCGGTGCTTTTATTATGGCAACTGCGCGGTTTGGCGATCGCGCTCATGATTGCTGTGGTTTTAGCAGCAACCCTCGCTCCTATTGTCCAGCAAGCCGAGCGTTTTAATGTTCCCCGTTGGCTGGCAGTATTGCTGGTATATGCGGGTTTAATTTCGGTGTTTGTGGGTTTGGGATTGTGGCTCGGCCCCCCAGTTTTTGGGCAAATTCAACGATTAGTTCGGCGTTTTCCCAGCTATTTGGAGATTTTGCAATTATTAGCTCAGGATTTGTTGTTACGCTTTGGTTTGACTGAACCGGAACTGCTGAATCAGATCGATCGGGTTTTTAATCTTCAGGGTTTAACCAGTTGGATTTTTCAGTCATCTCAGGAGTTATTAATTCGCTCGTTTGGGGTGACGCGGGGCTTACTAGGAGCAGTTTTTAACAGCATCTTGGCTTTGTTGTTATCGATTTATATGCTCAATGGGGCTGACGACATTTTGGAGGGGATTGTCAGCTTGTTTCCGCAACCTTGGAAAGACCGAATTATAGCGGCAATTCCCACCGTTAGCGCTCGTATGGGGGCTTATATTCGCGGCAGGGTCTTAGTTTCGCTGATTTTATCCGTTGCCGTTAGTATTGGCTTGCGATTTCTAGGCATTGCGGATTTTGCCTTGGGTTTAGGGGCGATCGCGGGGGTGACGAATTTGATTCCCTTTTTCGGTCCGGCGTTGGGCTTGATCCCGGCGTTGATTGTCGCGATCGCCCAAGGGGGATTAACCTTTCTTTGGGTCTTTTTATTATTCGTGATTATCCAAAACCTCGAAACCTATATTCTCGATCCCCTGTTAGTCGGTAGTACCGTCCGAGTTGCGCCATTGTATCAGCTATTAGCCGTATTGGGAGGCGCACAGGTACTCGGAATCGTCGGGGCGTTGATTGTGCCACCGTGGGTTGCAGGGGCAGCCGTCTTGCTGGAAAATTTATACCTGAAACCCAAGCGAGAAGCTGAAACTTATCGGCAATCTTTTCAAGATAACGCCGACATCACCGCGAACCCCCTCAACCCGGAAACTGCCAAACCCCAATCTTGAATCAATTGCCATTTTATTTGCCCCAGGGCGATCGCTTTCCCGTGAAACTCAAGATGAACAATCGTTGCCTCAAGTACCGCCTGTCTCAATGGTTTTTGCAACTGTTGGCGATAATTTTCATTGTCTCAAGCGGACTGAATTTGATTCCTTCCCTTTCCCTAGCGACTCCAACGCCAAATACTCCTGGAAACCCAAGCCCAGCCCCAGAAACCGTTACCACTGCCCCAATTATGGTAGATGGTCGTCGCATTTTTAACGTCAATAAATCTGGAGCTTTTTCAGCCCAGGAACGAGCGGAAAATGCCAATAAAGTTTTAAGTCAGGCTATTCAAGCGACAGCAAGCCCAATATCGGTAGAAATTAGCAAACAAGAAGGTTTACCCATAATTAAAGTCAATGGCAATCATTTATTGTCAGTGACAGTAGAAGATATCCCTGAAGGTAAAACCCCCCAAGAGCAAGCCAACCAGTGGGCTGTGGACATTGAAACAGCGATCGCCAGGGCCCAAAAAGAGCGATCGTCTGAATACCTCATTCAAGCCGGGATCAAAGCTTGCGGTTGGGTCATCTTAGCAACAGCCCTGAGTTGGGGATTGGGTGTATTGTGGGAAACCTGGTTACAACCTCTCATCCGCAATTTCTCCGCAGAACCAGAAACCGCCCCTCAAGAATCCTCCCGCAGCACGATTATCGGCTCGCAAATTCTCCTTAATTTACTGCGGGTTATGATTTGGCTGATCGCCTTGATTTACATCAGCGATTTGTTCGTGCAAACCCGTCTTTTGGGGCAAGACTTTCGCAGTCTCATTATTCGCAGTCTGACTGCCGAACTCGTGCCGTTGGGAGGAGAGTCTTACTCAGCCTTAGATGTTCTGCGCTTAATCGGCTTATTTGTGTTGTTGATGATAATCAGCAAAACATTTAAGCAAATTTTGCGATCGCGCTTCCTCAATTTGACAGGATTGAGTCGGGCTTCCCAAGAAACCATCGCCTCCATTAGCAATTATATTTTTATCTTTATCGGTACCATTGTCGTACTGCAACTCTGGGGGCTGGAATTAAGCTCTCTCACGGTCTTTGCCGGGGTTTTGGGGGTGGGGCTTGGTTTGGGCTTACAAGGCATTGCCAAGGAGTTTATTAGTGGCTTGGCGATTATTTTTGAGCGTCCGATTCAGGTAGGGGATTTTGTAGAAGTTGGGGATTTGATGGGGACGGTGGAACGGATTGGGGTTCGCAGTACCACAATTGCTACCCTCGACCAAATTTCAGTGATTTTGCCGAACTCTCGTTTCCTCGAATCTGAGGTCATTAACTGGACGCACCAAACGCCCATTTCGCGCCTCAAAGTGCCTTTGGGCGTGGCTTATGGCTCTCACCTCGAAACCGTGCGGAATGTGCTGTTAGAAGCGGCTCAGAATCACGCTGATGTGCTTTCTCAACCGATGCCTTCGGTGTTTTTTCAAGGGTTTGGCGATAGTTCTCTGGATTTTGTCTTGTTGGTATGGATTAGCAACCCCACTCGTCAGTTTCGCATCAAAAGCGATCTGTATTTTGCCATCGAACAGGGATTTCGCGATCGCGGTGTCGAAATTCCTTTTCCGCAACGGGATTTACATTTGCGATCGGGAACAGAGGTTTTTCAGTCATCAGTTTTTGGAGAGAGGGGAGAGGGGC